>CAUUAD010000076.1:0-7776 GCA_963542785.1 Rothia mucilaginosa | reverse complement strand
AACGCCCCACCGGAAAGAACGCCTTCCTCAGCGTGGTTGGTATTTATCGGTTGCCCTCATCAGAGAGCGGATGCAGAGTGCTTAGCAGTTCTCTGCGACAAAGTCCTTCAGCCATGCGCGCAGGTCGTCACCGAACTCGGGACGCTCAGCAGCAAGAATAACGTTTGCCTTCAGGTAAGACAGCTTGTCACCGGTGTCGAAACGGCGGCCGGAGAAGACCACGCCGTAGACACCTTCGCCTTCACCCTCGCCCTGAGCCAGGGTCTGCAGAGCGTCGGTCAGCTGAATCTCGCCGCCGCGGCCCGGAGCGGTGTTCTCCAGAACCTCGAAGACCTTCGGGCTCAGAACGTAACGGCCGATCACAGCGTAGTTCGAGGGAGCCTCGTCAGCAGCGGGCTTCTCAACCAGACCGGTGATCTTCACGAAACCGTCTTCGCCCTCAACAGCCTCAATAGCAGCTGCACCGTAAGCGGAAATAGCCTCGCGGGGGACCTCCATCAGAGCAACGACGGAACCGCCGGTGCGCTCCTGGACCTCCACCATGCGGGAGAGCAGGTCTTCCTTCTCGTCAATCAGGTCATCGCCGAGCAGAACAGCGAACGCCTCATCGCCGACGTGGCGCTTTGCGCGCAGAACAGCGTGGCCCAGACCCTTGGGGTCGCCCTGACGCACGTAGTGCAGGTCGCCGCCCATCTCATTGGTAGCTACCACGGATGCGAGTAGGGCGTCCTTACCCTGCTCAGCGAGCTGCTGCTCGAGAACGGGAACACGGTCGAAGTGATCCTCAAGAGCGCGCTTGTTACGGCCGGTAATCATCAGAACGTCGTTCAGGCCGGCACGGATTGCTTCCTCCACCACGTACTGAATCGCGGGGCGATCAACGACGGGGAGCATTTCCTTAGGGGTTGCCTTCGTGGCGGGCAGGAATCGGGTGCCCAGACCAGCAGCAGGAATAACTGCCTTAGTAACAGACTTAATTTCAGTAGCCATGCCACAAGAATACCCTAAGTTGTAAAGTACTTAAGCTGATTTATCGACACTATGACATGAAAAAATCTTCAACGTGACTAACTACATATCGGTGAAGGTACATTCTTCGGGCTGTAGAGAAAATACCTTCTTCAGAACCCAATGCTATTTTCTGCAATCCCTATACTAAAAAGTAGAATCTATAGCCCAGCAGAGTAGGTTGCTTCCGCCACCCACAAGGATTTTTTCGCCCCGCCTCGAACGCCCCTCAGCGCGGAGGCACCACGACTCAAACCAGCCAAACTAGGCCATAGAACCGCTCTCCTCCACCCCGCATAAGACCTCACCCGCAACGACGATGGGACACACCATGCCTCTCAATACCGCAGCCGCCACCAGCAACTCCGATACCGGTGCCAGCGCAGAAGATATCTCCCTGGATAAAGACATTCTCCGCTCTCAGATTCGCCCCCGCCGCCTCACCGCACGCAGCCACCGCGGCGAACACGACCAGCAGCAGATAGCTGACCTTTTCACCCACCACATTCTTGAAGCGGTCGCGCAGCGCCTCCACTCCCCCGGCACCATTGCAGCATATCTGCCCACCAAGTCCGAACCGCCCATCATTCAGGCGCTAAACGCTCTCCATCAGCAGGGACACCGCATCCTCGTACCCGTCGTGCGTCCCGGCCGCAAACTCGCCTGGGTGCACTGGGATCCCACCGTTGAGCATCCGCTCAGCCCCATGGGAATCCCCGAACCCGAGGGCGAAGAACAGGACGAGCGAGCCTTCGTGAACGCCGATATGCGCCTCATCCCCGCTCTCGCCTTTGATGCTGGCGGGCACCGCCTCGGTCAAGGAGGCGGCTACTACGACCGGATTATCCCCATGCTCAGCGCACAGCAGCTGAAGGAGCAGAGCATCGGCGTGGTCTTTGCCGATGAAATTTATGAAGCTATTCCCTACGATCGGTGGGACGCTATTCTGCCAGTCATCCTCACCGAAGAAGGCGTTTTCCGCACCTCTCAGCAGTCACCGATGTAGCCGGTTGACCAGCACCGCCCACCTCCTGATTGACACCCCAAATCTTCATGCAAAAGCTCAAAGATATTCAGGAACACACCAACAAAGTCGCTCAGGAAAAAGGCAAAAAGAAACCAGAAATAGCTTTTTGAGAAGAAACCGCAAATAGCCCAGAGCGTTTCAAAAGCGGTACACTCAAACCACTGTTATTAAACCCGCTCAGCGAAAAATCGATACAGAAGGACAATATGCCGGTCTACGTTTACCAGTGCAAGAATTGCAATCACGTCTTTGAACAGCGCCAGTCCTTTAGCGACGATGCACTGCGCGTCTGCCCGCAGTGCGGCGAAGAAACCCTGCGCAAGCGCTACAACACCGTCGGCGTGACCTTCAAGGGTTCCGGCTTCTACAGCACCGACAAGGGCAACTCCTAAGCGGAAGTTCCACACCAGCCGAAGAGGGGCGGGGCAACACAGGTTGCCCCGCCCCTCGGCGTTTTAAGAAGCACTCCCCCGAGGGAAGACGCTACACGATATTGTTACCCCAGTGCGGAGGACGCTGCTGACGCATCCATTCCAGACGCTCACGCTCCTCCGGGGTCAGCGGCTGCGCGGAAGTAGCCGCTTTCTGAGAACCCGTCTTCTGGGAGTTCTGGTTCTTCTGAGAGTTCTGGTTCTGAGCATCCGTTTTCTTCGCGGAAGCCCCCGCAGCAGACGAGGTACTCGAAGCCACCACCGGAGGCGTCGTCACACCCACCAGCAGAGGCTCAGCCCCGCTCACCGAGCCGCCGCCGCTCACGCGGCGGTGGCCGCGGCGAGGCTTCGGCGTCGACGAATAACTAGCCACGAGCTTCAGCGCCCTCATTCATATCCAGGTAGCGCAGCACGCGCGCCACCACAGCATCCGGATCAGCGAACACCTCCAAGGTGCCCAGCGTAATGTAGTTCCAGCCCGTGCGGCTCAGACGCTCCGGCAGCAGACGGGTACGTTCACGCACCGAAGCACGCGCGTAATTCTGCTCGCCATCAGAGCACGCCACCAGCGGCATAGCCGCCGGGACGCTCGGGTTCGACGAGACCACGGGAGCCACACCCAGCGCAGGCACCGGCTCAGCCGCCAGCTTCTCCGGGGCGTGCGCAATCAGAGCGATATCGCCCTCACCGCGGCTCACACGCACACCGCAAGCCTGCAGGCGCGCCACCAAATCGTTCAGCAGCCAGTCGCCCAAATCCGGGGTGTCCGCATCATCGGCTGCCAAGAATGCGTTACGCGGCAGGGTCTCCGGTACGCGCTGTGCCTTTGCCTCCACCTCTTCACGCGCCTGACGTTCCGCGTGCTCACGCAGCAGGTGGTAGAAATCTACCGCGCCATGATGCAGCTTCTGCGGGTCCAGCTCGGAGGGGTCAATGCACGAGACAATGCGCAGGGCACGGCGTGCGCGAGTCAACGCCACCACAAAGCCCTGGCGGCCATGCTCAGCAGACAGCTGACCCAAATCGTAGGACGCCTGACCCAGGCGGGCACGACCCACACCCAGGGAGAAAATCACGGTATCGCGTTCGAGGGTCTCGGCGCGGGTCAGGTCGACCACGCGGAAAGACTCCTCACCAGCGGCGAAGAACGGCGCCAGCTGCGGGTACAAGCTCAAGGCATGACGCACCGACTCAGCCACACGCTGAGCGTGCTTCGGGCTAGCCGTCACAACCGCCAGCGAACGGTCTGGGGTACGGTAGGCATGCTCCAGTACCAGGTTCGTCACGCGCTCCACCTCAACACCGGGCGAATCCAGGTTCGCGTTATCGCTCACTTTACCGCGAGTATCAATGTACTCAACGGTCAGCGAACCGGCGGGCTGGGCGGAGGCGCGGCTCACCGGAGCCGCATGCAGCTGCGAACCGTAGAACTCACGGTTCAGGTAGTCCAGAATCACCGGGTCCATGCTACGGTGCAGCATCGCCAGGGTGCGGTTGGGCAGTACGGTAGCGAGCACGTCGAAGGTGCTGTCCAGCTGCTCACCTGCCGGTTCCGGCGCCCCAAAGGTCGGGGCGGACACGATGAACGGCGAGGGGTAACCCGAATGCGGGTCGCCCAGGGCAATCACCTGGTCGGCGCGGGTAATCGCTGGCAGGTTCGCTGCCAGCGGGGTCGATTCGGAGTCCAGCAACAGCACCGTATCAAAACGCATGGAGGCGGGAACCTTACGCGCCAGGGCGAAGGGGCTCGCAGTCCACAGCGGCAGTAGGGTACGTGCCATCACCGGGGCGTGAGTCAGCAGCTCCTCGAGCACGAACTCGTAGCCGCGCAGCTGGCTCTTCAGGTACGCCGCCTGGTCGTGCTCAGACTCAATACGCTCAGTCCACACGCGAGCAACCTTCGCCAGCAGACGCGCCGGGGCGCTAGTCATGTGGGCGTAGTCGGCACGGCGGAAACGGGACTCCATATCGCGCAGGCGGTCGCCGTCCAACAGTTTACCCTCGTGATGCTGCAGCAAGAACTCCAAGGCAGACTGCCACCAGGCAAGCTCCAGTTCAGCGGAAACAACCTCGGTCGGAACCTGACGCGCGTACAGGTCATCGAGCAGCTCCGACAGACCGCGCTCACGCAGCTTCTGGGTCAGGGCGTCACGCTCCGGTAGGGTCATGAGCAGCACGCGGTCCGCCATGAGGGCGTCCAGGCGCGCGTCCAGGGCATCCAGGTCGGTGCGTACAAAGTCGGTGCCCTCAACGGTGTCAGCCAGGACAATACCTAGGCCCGCCAGTTCAGACACCAGGGAGTTCAGGGCGGCAGCCAGCTGATCCAGGTTCTCAGGAATCTGCGGGGTGCGGGGCGCCTCAATGTGGCGAATCCACTCGGCACGCTCGGCCTGAACAATCTTCAGCTGCTCGTGCAGGTCACCAATATTCACGCCGGGCAGGATGTACTCCTTTGCCGCGCGGCGCAGGCGGGAACGCTGCATACTGCTCATCTCGATGCCGTTCTCACGACGCCACGAACCGGATGCAGTCGCCGCAATCAGGTCGGTCACTGGACGGTCGTAGACGTCTGCGCGGAAACGCTTGAGCGTCTCACGGATGCGCATCAGAATCGCCAGCTGCGACTCCCACTCGGCGATGGTACGACCCGTGCGCAGACCCAGCATGGCGCTGGTGCGGTTCATTGCCTCGCGCAGGTTCAGCAGGGAGGACTTGAGGGTAATGACCAGGGCGTACGCCTCGGCGGCTTCCTCGTCATTGACCAGGCGGGCACGGTACCACGGGGAGGTACGCGAAGCCGCCGCAAAACCATCAATCTCGCCTAGGCGCACCAGCTCGGCACGCACCTGCTCGCGCTCCATGAGCGCATCAAGCATGGGGCGGTCAAAACGCACGCGGGTTGCCGGGCCGTCCTCGGAGGCAGTCAGCTCAGCCAGACGCTGTAACGCCGAGTAGACGGAAATCTGCCAGTTCGCGTCCTTGTTCAGCAGGGCGCGGGTGTGGTCGAGCAGCGCGGCGCGGGTCGCGACGAGCTCTTCGTTCAGGTCCTCGGAGTTCGGCTCCTCGGCGCTCTCGTTGCGCACAATCGCGCGAATGAATTCGGCGCGCTGAGCCTCAGAATCGTGCTCGGCAAGCAGGTCGTAGCGCAGACCATCGATGCCGGTGCGCTTAAGCAGCGCAGAGAACTCGGCAAGGGTGGAGCGCTTCTCACCCACCACGAGCACGGACTTACCGCGACCCATCAGGGCGGAAGCAATGTTCACGGCGGTACGCAGCGGCTCGGTGCCGGGCGCCGCGGTAATCGTGAAGGAGAAACCGCTGACCGCGGTGTCGATAATCTCCTGGGCGTTCGCGTCAGCGTCCAGCAGGAGCATTTCTTCTGACGGGTCGCGCTGGTCCAGGGGCTGCTGCAGGTTGTGGGCGTTGAGCTCGCGCGGCTTCACGCCGGGCACCTTCAGCGCCGCCAGGTCACGAACCAGCGGGGTGATGGCGGTGTGCGGCAGCTCGCCCAGGCTTTCCTTCAGGTCAGCAAAGGTCGAGATGAAGTACTTCGACTCGATGGTCATGCCCGGAATACGGCCTGCTGAGGCGCGCATACGTTCAATGACCGGCTCGGGGTCCAGACGGGACATGGAGTTCGCCAGCTGCGCCACATCCATGGTACCCAGGTCGATGCCGTATTCCTGCTTGATCTGTCGGACCATCGCCGGGTTCAGGCGTGCAGAACCGGCGAGGCGCAGCTCGAAGTCGTCGTCCTTCGGGTGCGGGGTGATGCTCAGCGGCGCCATGAGAATCGGCGCGATGAAGCGCTTCTCGTAGGCGGCGGCATCCTCGCGGGTGTCGTGCGAAAGCCACGAGGCGGTACCCGCCACGAAGTAGCCGGAGTCCAGGCCGTGGTCGGTGGCGAGTTCGTAGATCTTGGTGCGCAGGGTGCGGGCGGAGCGCATACCCGCCTCAAGCTGCGACTTGTCGCGCAGAATCGTGGAGAGGCGGGTCTTGCGTCCGGCGAGTAGCTGAGCCAGACCGGAGGGGTTTGCTTCGGACAGGTCGATGTGCACGTAGTCGACCTGGTTGAAGTCGAGCATCGCGTCCGGTCCGGTGTAGACGTCCATCTGTTCTGCCCAGCGTTCAAGCCCCGCCGAGGGATCGAAATCTTCGTGGGCGGGGTTCAGGTGTGCGGGCAGCTCGGCGATGTTGATTTCGTCGGCTACTTCGTGGGTTTCCTCTGCTGAGGTCGCGGCGGCTGCGGCGGGCTGAGCAGTATCAGCCGGGGTGCCGGGTGCGTGCTGCGCGTCGGTAGGCTCGGGAATCTGGTTCACGTTGTGAGTGTCCTTGTGGGTCAGTGCGGTGTACGTTTGCGCGTACACACCGAAGATGGTGGTTCTTCCGGGGTCCTCTGCCCGGTGTGCCCCATACGGGGCGGTGTCAGTGCGCGCCTGCGTGCTTAGTATGCCGGTGTGCTTACTTCGACCACATTGCGAGGTTGGCGGCGAGTAGCACTACGGTCACCAATACGTAGAAGACCATGGCGGGCAGAAGCGCCCAACGGTACTTGGGTGCCAGTTCGCCTTCCAGGTTGCCGAAGCGCAGGGAGCGGAAGAGGAAGAAGCTCAGGATTGCGCCAGGCAGGTTACCGATAATGACCAGCAGAATGGTCAGGTACAGGGCGTAGGCTCGTTCGGTGCGTTCGTTCTCTGCGCCCGCGAACTTGAGGGTGCCGCCCAGTAGCAGGCTGAGGCATGCGTTCAGGAATGCCACGGTGAAGAAAGGAATCTTCAGGGCTGCTTGGAAGTCCATCTGGGAGTTCGCTGCGCCCAGAGCAATCCACAGCAGTAGCAGCGCGGGGATGATCATGAGGTACCAGAACAGGTACTTACGCATCTTCTCGGTGTTTTCGATGAGCGCGAAAATTGCGGTCACTGGGTGTCTCTTTCAGATGATCTCAGGTGGATTCGGTCGGATTCAGGAGGAGTGAGTGAAGGGGCAGGCGGGCACGGTAATGCCTTGTCAGGCGTCGATTTCGTCCCCATTGTTGAGAGCGTCTTCCACCTGGTCCTGCAGGGACTCGCGGCGTTCATTCTCAACGAATTCAATGTAGCGGCGCACGATGTAGTCCAGCAGCACCGACAGCGCCACGAAGGAGTAGTAGGGCTTACGCTGGGTGCTGATCTGGGTAGGGGTCGTCTGGTAGTGCAGGGAGTACTCGGCGTGCGAGGACATGTAGTTCACACCAATGGCGGTCACCGCAATCATGGGGATGCGGCGCAGCGCCAGCATCTTAATGTGTTCGCGCATGTTCTCGGTCTGACC
>CAUUAD010000075.1:0-7872 GCA_963542785.1 Rothia mucilaginosa | reverse complement strand
TGGCTCGGCGGTTCTCAGCCTTCTGCGCGCCCTCCTCAACGGCGGCACGAATCGGAGCCGGGTCCTCACCGTGCGGGTCGTCATCAGTCACGACAACAATATCTGCGTTCTGCGCAGCAATCGCACCCATAATCGGGCGTTTGAGCTGGTCACGCTCGCCGGTCGCGCCGAAAACAATCATGACCTTGCCATCGCCGGGGCGGTCCATCGCCTCCAGGGCGCGGGTCAGACCGTCAGGGTTGTGGGCGAAGTCCACAATCGCGTGCGGAGCCAAAGAAATCAGCTGCATACGACCCGGAACCACCGGAGTCAGAGCCGCACCGGAGACCAGCTCAGGCAGCAGACGCTCACGCTCAGCGGAGTCAGTATCCAGGTACGCCATGAGGGCCGCCAGCGCAGCATTCGAAACGTTAAAGTCAGCGGGCAGACCGGTGTAGCATTCAACGCTCTCACCTGCGCCATTAGCCACGTGGAAGCGGTGGCCCAGGCCCTCACGCTGAACCTTCACCACAGCCCAGTCGCGGGCACCAAACTCTGCGGGTACCTCAGCCAGACCGGCACCGCGAGCCGTCACCAGACGGTGAACCTGCTGCGCACCCATCTGCTCGCAAGCGGCGGAGAACATCTTCTCGCCCCACTCGTCATCAGCAGTAATCACAGCCAGCTCGGCGCGTTCGGGAGTGAACAGCTGAGCCTTCGATTCGAAATAATGCTCCATGGTGCCGTGCAGATCCAGGTGGTCCTGGGTCAGATTCGTAAAGCCTGCAACCGCGTACTTCACGCCGTCCACACGGTGGTAATCAATCGCATGCGAAGACACCTCCATTGCGGCGCAACGCACCTGATGCTGACCCATAATCGTCAGCAGAGAATGCACGTGAGGAGACTCCGGGGTGGTCATCTTCGAAGGAACCGACACACCATCAATCAGAATCTGAATAGTGCCAATCAGACCCGTCTTCACACCCAGGCCGGTGCGGAACACCGACTCCAACATGTAGGTGGAGGTGGTCTTACCGTTCGTACCGGTCACCGCGTAACGGTGAGTAGCGGGGAACGAAGCCGAACCATAAATCAGCGCAGCCAACGGACCAACGTACTCGCGCAGGTTCTCAGTCACCAGGACAGGCACCGGCGCCTCACCCAGCAGCTGCGCACCGGCAGCATCCGTCAAAATAGCGGAAGCACCCAGATTCAACGCGGCCTCAGCAAACTGCGCACCGTGCACCTTCGCACCGGGCAGAGCCACGTACAGGTCCTGCGGGCGAACACCTCGGGAGTCCATGCTAATACCGGTAACCTCAACGGAATCACCGGATTCAGAACCCTGAACGCCACTAGCCAGCTGGGAACTCACCTGAGCACCCAATCCCTGCAGATGTTCGCGAAGGTGCGCCAAACTCACCGGGCGCACAGAATTCGGGCGCAGAGTCTGAGCGTCGCCGCCCAGCAGGTTCTGGCCGGGTGCGTGAGATGCGGTATCCATCGTCCTTCTTTCCTCTCCGCTGTCCGAAGCGGTGAGCTCTGTATGGTCAATGCGCTCAAGGCACACAGGGTCATTCAATATTCTACGGGCTTTAGGCTTCGACAGGTGTTCAGTCCCGGGGCTTCTTCATCACGAATCAGCTACCGGGAACCTCTCCCCCGCTCGCCTTTAGCTCGTCTTATTGGGGCTATCCTCAGCAAAAAGCGGAATCAACTCCGGTTCACCGGTAGAACGCGGCACATTATAGGTGTGCAGGGTCTTCTCCATAATCTTGGAGAACTCAGCCGTCGTACCGTTCGCACCCACGCTACCCTCAGGACGCTGCATGGTCACCGCCACCAAGAACTGCGGGTTCTCAATCGGCGCCACACCAATAAAGGAGGTCGTGTTGCCGTCGTAGCCGCCCTTCTCACTCGGAGTTTCCGCAGTACCGGTCTTACCGCCCACGCGGTAGCCGGTCACCTTCGCCGGACGGGCGTGGCCTTGCTCCACCACATTCTCCATGAGAGTCAGGCAGGAAGCGGCAGTCTCCTCGCTGACCATGCGTTCGCCAGGCTCTACGGCACGCTTATGTTCGGTACCGTCGGCGTCAATGATCGCGTCCACAATGCGCGGCTTCAGACGAACGCCCTTATTGCCCAGCGCCTGGAAAATCATGGCGGTCTGCAGCGGAGTCTGCGCAACACCCTGACCGAACAGCACAGTGTACTGCTGACGGCCATCCCAATCACGCCAATCAGCGATTATACCCTGCTCCTCACCGGTCAGCTCAATGCCGGTAAACTCGCCGACGCCGTACTTCTTCAACCAGTTGTAGCGCTCTTCCTTGCTGAGCTTCTGACCGACCAGCACCGTACCGGTGTTCATCGAGTCATGAATAATGCCCGAGAAAGTACGCCGCTGCGCCCCGTGCTCAAACGCATCCTTGAAAGTCTGGCCGTCAATCGTGAGGGTCGCGGGCACGTCATACACGCTCGTCGGGGTGGTCAGGCCCTGCTCAATCAGCGCCGAAGCAGTTAGCATCTTCTCGGTCGAACCGGGCTCCACGCTCTGCGAAATAGCGCGCGGGGTCATATCCGCCGCATCTTCAATCTTTTCCGCGCCCGGGTCCATCGTGGAGGAATCAGCAAGAGCCAAAATGGAGCCGTCACGTACATCCATAACAATGGCGGTACACCACTCAGCCTTCAGCTCCTCAGCGCGGGCACGCACCACCTGCTGCGCAAAATACTGCACGTCACGGTTAATGGTGAGGCGAATATTCTTACCGTCCACCGCCAGGCGCTGCTCTTCCTTTGCCACGGGGATACGCACACCATCAGCACTAATCTCGTAGGTGCGCTCACCGGGGGTACCGGCAAGCTCCTTCTCGAAGACACGCTCAATGCCCACGGAGTAGTTACGGGACACCGTACCGCCCGTACCGTTGCCGTCTGCCTCTTCAACAATGTTGTACTTACCGACCACGGAACCGCCCACACTACCGTTGGGGTACAGGCGCTGAGAGAACGCCTCACCGTAGATGAAGGGCGCACCCAGGGCATCAATCTTATTGAAAATCTCCGGGGTGATATTTGCCTTAATCACCGAGTACTTGGAGGTGCCGTCCAGCTTGGACTTGATGAACTCGTCGGTAATGCCCGGGTCAACGGTCTTGAGAATATCGACCATCTCGTACACCAGCTGGTTGGGGGTGACCTCAACCTTCTGGGTGCGATCCTCGTTGTAGCGTTTGAAGGTCGCCACGGCGCTCTGGTCAGCAGTCAGGTTATAACGCTGCACAGTACGCGCCATGACGTTGCCGTTGATATCGAGAATCTGACCGCGCACAGCCGGAAGAACCTGCGAACGCAGACGCTTCTGACGGGACGCATTCGCCACCGCACCGGGGTCAAAGCCCTGGCGGATAAACAGGTTCGCACCGATGACGCCCAGAGCGCAGGTGGCAGCGGCGCCTGCGACAAAGCCACGGCGGGTCAGATTCGGCTGACCGGATGCCGATTCGTTCGCGTTCTTACGCGCGTCGGAGCTCATGCGGTGGTCCTTTCGCTGGTCTAGTCTATCGGTGATGCTGTGCATCCTGCGGTCAATATTATTTATCGTGCAGCCTGGCTTACCGCGGGGCTAGCGGTAGGACTTGCTGCGGGCTGCTGAGCGGCACTCGGCGCGGCGGAAGCAGCGGGGCTAGCAGGTGCGCTATTCGCCGGTGCCGGGTTAGCCTGCTGAGCCGAGTTAGCTTGTTGCGCCGAGTTAGCTTGCTGAGTGGGGCTTGCCGAGGCGCTTGCAGATGCCGTAGCCGAAGCGCTCGCCTGGCTGTGGCGCTGTTGGACGGACTTGTCCGCCTCCACGATGCTCTTGGCGTAGCTTTCATCCGAACCCGCTGCCGGAGGCGCAATCAGGTTCTCCTGTTTGCTTCCCTCAACACCGGTCGGGCTTGCCACCGGGGCGGGGGTGCCTTCAATCGTGGAAGTCTGCAGGTTCAGTGTCGCCTGCGAAGAGCTCACAAACATGCCCAGGGTACTGGCGCGTATCGCCAAAACCTGGGGTGCTTCCTTGAAGCCAATCTCCTGCTGCAGCGCCTGGTTTTCTTGCACGAGCTGCTGCTCCTGCGCGCGCAAATCCACCATGTCGTACTGTCGGGTCACGATCAGCACGTTGAGCAGCAGAATAAAAATCAGGGTCAGGGGGATTGCCGCAAAAACAGCGAGCATGGTGGGCGGGCTGAGCTTGCGTGCTCGGCGGCGCACCGTCGAGAGCGGGTGACGCGACTTAGGCTTCTCTTCTCGGGTCTCTTCGGTACGGGCTGCCGCACGAACGCTCGAGGGCACGCGGCTCGCGTTCGTCGAGGTGCGCTTACCGCCGTGCGATGCTGCGGTGCTGACGGGGCGGACCGCCGGCTGGGATGCGGTGACCGGCTCCAGACGCGCGGTGCGGGTGCGGCCGGAGTGGGCTCGGGTGGAGGCGCGGCTCGCCCCGGTAGAGCTGCCTGCAGAGGATGCGCGGGTAGAGCCAACGGCGCCGGGGGTGCCGGCGGCAGGGCGCGAGGAACCGGCGCGTCGACTCCGCGGGGCGCCCTGGGTGCGGGTGGGGCGCTGGGATGCGTGCTGGGTGCTCACTTTTCTTCGCTTTCTGTCTTCTACTTGGCGGGGATGCGGATCTTCTCGGCGGCGCGCAGCTTGGCGCTGGCGGCGCGGGAGTTCTGTTCAATTTCCTCGTCGGTAGGCGGTTCGGCGCCGCGGGTAATGATTTTGACGGTGGGCTTGTGCTCTTCAAGCTCTACCGGGAAGCCCTTGGGTGCCTTCGAGGTTGCCTCTGCGGTCAGTGCCCTCTTGACGATTTTGTCTTCGAGACTGTGGTAGCTCATCGCGACGAATCGGCCACCGAGGTTGAGCGCCTCCAGGGCTGCCGGTACGGCACGTTCAAGAGCTTCCAGTTCGTGGTTCACTTCGATACGCAACGCCTGGAAAGTTCGCTTAGCAGGGTGGCCGCCGGTACGCTGCGCGGCGACAGGCACGGCCTTCTGGATAATGCGCACGAGCTCACCGGTGGTTTCCAGGGGTGCGTTGGCGCGGGCAGTGCAGATGGCACGGGCGATACGCGATGCGAATTTCTCTTCGCCCCAGTTGCGGATAATGCGACGCAGCTGGTCTTCGCTGTATTCGTTGACGACGATGCGAGCGGTGAGCTCATCTTCAGAGTTCATGCGCATATCCAGGGGTGCATCGTAGGAGTAGGCGAAGCCGCGGGTGCGTTCGTCCAACTGCATGGAGGAAACACCCAAATCCATCAGGATGCCATCAATACCCTGCACGCCAGCGGTTTCCATAGCACGGTCAATTTCGTCGTAGACGGCGTGGACGGGTACGAAGCGGTCACCGAAGCGCGCCAGGCGCTCACCGGCGATAGCGTGCGCCTGCAGGTCACGGTCAATACCAATCAGCACAAGGTTTTCGAAACGCTCAAGCAGTGCCTCAGAGTGGCCGCCCATACCGAGGGTGCCGTCAATAACGTAGGCGGTGCCGCGCTCCTCGACGGCGCGTTCAATGCCGGGCGCAAGCAGGTTAATGCAGCGGTCCAGCATGACAGGCACGTGGCGTTCGCTGGCTTCACGCTGGGAGAGGTTCTCAATGGATGCGCCGGTAACCTTGGCGGCAACGCCGGAGGCGGTCGTACCGGTTTCGGGGGCGTGTTCTACGCTCATGGGTGCTCCTGTGAGAGTTTGTCCTGCGGGAAGGTTTGAGAAAGAGTGGTGCGGGCGATAGAGATGCCGGGCGGTAACCGTCGCGCCGGCGGGATGCCGGTTAGAGCAGCGGGCTGAACGGGTCCTCGTCGAGAGCAGCGAATTCAGCTTCGGTGCGGGCGAGGTATTCCTCCCAGGCGGCTGCATCCCAGATTTCTGCGCGAGTTCCAGATCCGATGACGACGAGGTTGTCGGTCAGTCCTGCATATTGGCGCAGTATCGGCGGGATGGTGATGCGTCCCTGCTTGTCGGGCAGTTCGTCTGAGGCTCCTGAGAGGAAGACTCGCAGGAAGTCTCGGGCGGCTCGTCCCGGCAGGGGCGCGGTGCGCATCCGTTCGTGGATGCGTTCAAATTCTGCGGCGGGGAAAACGTACAGGCATCGTTCTTGACCGCGGGTCAGAACGAGGCCTGCTGAGAGTTCCTCACGGAATTTAGCGGGAAGGATGATGCGTCCTTTGGCGTCCATTCGTGGCGAGTAGGTACCTAAGAACATTCACTTCACCTCCCCGATGTGTGCCCCTGATGTGTGCCGATGTGCTGAAGTCTGCGGGAACGGGGGTGCTCCACACATCCTGTAGGTGCCGGTGGCGGGGTGTGCCGGGACGGCGCCTCCGCCGTCTGTTTGAGGGCACGACGATAGGACTGACTTTCAGCTTTCCCCTCCACTTTACCCCACTTTCCACCACCCACCCCACCCGGCAGAGCATCTTTTAGTGTTTTTATGCTCTCTCCTGCATTTTTAACGCTGACGCACAGCTTCTACACAGCTTCGGGCGTATTCCCGCTCAGTGTGCAACCCTCAGATTGCCTGCTTCGAGGGGGCTCGGGTCTGTTCACGGTTCGGGGCACAACACCCGGCACCGGGAACTGAGTGCAGAAAATGGGCACAAGAAAGCGGAGGTAAGAGAATTCTTACCTCCGCTTAATCAGTCTTGAGTTTTGAGATGTTCGCATCGGGGGTCAGCTCTATGAGCTAAGCCGCGAAGCTTCTGCACCCTAAATGCTTTAGAGCTGGCCGTTATTACGCTCGTCCCAGCGGTTCTCCAGGCGGTTCATGAAGGAGGAACGCTCCTTCTGCTCGCGCTGACGCACACGGGCTGCGCCTTCTGCCTTACCGCCGAGGAAGGAGTCGACCGGGGTCTTCTTGCTGGTGGTCGCAAAGTACACGCCACCGGCCGCGAAGAGGAAGCCGAATACGCCCAGCCAAATCATGTTAGATGCGACCGCACCAATAATGATGCCCAGGCCGATGAGAACGAAGAGAATACCGAGAGCCAGGTGGCGAGCGCTGAAAACCGGCGCGGTGTTGCCGGTTGAAGACATGGAGGAGGCAAAGTGCGGGTCCTCATTGCTCATGAGTTCTTCGAGCTGGTCCAGAACCTTCTGTTCACGCTCGGACAGTGCCATCGTTTTCTCCTTTGAGGTGTCGCTACTCAAGATGACGTCGATATCAGCCGGGTTAGCTAGTGCATCAGCTGGCGCGGTGAGCGCTTCTTCCCGTCGTATGCTTCCCATCGTACCCCGCCGGGTGGGGTTGGCGCATTCTTTTCAGGCAGAAGCGCCTTAAGGTCTTCTGTGGAGGGTGCCATCCTTTCGGCGGAGCTTTCCCTCAGCATAGTTCCCTTCCTCAGCCTTTTGCCCAGTCTTTTACTTGGCTTTTTGTCCAGCCTTTTCCTCGGCTTTCTGTTCCGGCCCAGCCACCCCGGAGGCGGGTTTGAGGCTTTCGCGGCTGTACTTGCGGTGAATGGCGTCCATGACATGCTCCACCTCGGACCATCTGCCGCTTTTCACGAGGCGCGCGCCAGATTCCAAGTGAATACCAGACCCCGAGTAAATACCAGCCCCTGTGCGAGTACCGTTCTGCGGACTATTACCAGCTCCCCCGCCGCCCCATTGTACGGAGACGGTTTGTGCGGAGGCAGTTTTTGCAGAGCCAGTTTGTGCGGAGCGTGAGTTTGCCCCGCTCTCGATGGAGTCGAAGAGGGTTTGTTGCACTCCGTCTTCTGCGCGGGCGAGCTTTTCGGCGCGCACTCCGATGAGTCGCAGGGCGCGGGGCGCCGCCTGCCCCACCAAGATTTCATCTGCGCGCAGGGCTTCCAATGCCAGGGAGGCAATCTGCATGCCGGAGTCTACGGGCACGTTCAGG
>CAUUAD010000074.1:0-7872 GCA_963542785.1 Rothia mucilaginosa | reverse complement strand
GCCTGCGCCTCCATCGCGTACAGGGTATCGGCGCTCGCGGAGTCACCCACCGCAAACTTCAGGTAGCGGGTATCGGACACGGTCGAACCGTCGGAGAGCTCGGCGCTCGCGGTGACCTTCAGCAGGTACTCGCCCGGGGCGGTGAATACCCAGTTCGCGTGGGTGTGAGTGTTCTTCTCAACCCACAGCTTCTGCGGCTCACTCTTGGTCGAGGACCACAGCACCTGCGGTGCCGAGAAGTTGCCGTTCTCCAGGTACAGGCTGAACGTGCCGGGGCCGCTCACCTGCTCCAGGGTCAGGTTCACGCCGCGGTTCAGCTTGGACACCAGCTGCGGGTCCTGAGTGTTCCAACCCGGCCAGATGACGCCCTTGGTTTCGGTCTGCGGAATGACGTACACCTTAGAACCGGCGGGTGCGCCCACGAAGGAGTAGCGTGGGTCGTTCGGCACCTCCAGGATGGCCTTATCGCTGCCGCGGTAGATGACCTCGTCCAGGCTGCGCCAGACGGGGGTTTCGCCGTGGTCGTCGTGGAGCATGAGCTCAAACTTGCCGTTATTGAAACGAGGACCCATGTCCACGTGGCCGGCGGAAATTTCGGTGCGGCCGGATGCGACCGGCTGCTCCGCAGACAGGGTCTGGGTGAGGGCGCGCTCGCCGCGGCTGAGGTTGCTGTCGCTCGGCTGAGCCGAGGCACTCTCGGCGGTTGCCTCAGCGGTTGCCGGGGTGGTCTCCGCGTGTGCCACACCCAGGGGCGCGAGCATGAGGCTGGCGCCCAGCACCAGGGCGGACAAGCTACGAGAAGAGCGGGTGGTTGAGTTCATCATGAGGACTTCCTTGAATCATGACCGAAACGGTGTGTGAAAGATTATCTATATGCTGATACGGCTATATGAGCTTGTGGGTAGCTTAAAACCGGGTTATGAGGTGCTTGCCTCCGAGCAGCTAGCACCCGAAGAATCGCCGCTAGAACTAGCCCCAGAGCACAGTGCAATCGTGTGAGCATTCGCCAGCATCATCTGCGAGTAGTGAGGAGCCTGCGCATCCAGAGTGTCCGAATAGAGTACCCCGGTACGCACCTGAGCCTCCCGAGCCAGCTCCGTCAGAACCGGTGAACGCATCGCCGTGGACTTGTCCAGATAAATCGCTGGAACCTTCAAATCCTCGACCGTGCGACGCAGGCGCTGACGCTGCTGAATGCTCGGCTCGCCGCTGGCGCTGGCACTCACAAAACCGGCAATGTGCAACCCGTAGGTGCTCGCCAGGTAGCGGTAGCCGTCGTGTGTGGTGACCAGGTTGCGTGCCGACTCCGGCAGGCCTCCGTACACCTGACGCAGCTGAGCGTCCAGGGCGTCAAGCTCCTTCATGACCTGCTCGGTGCGGGTCGCGTACTCGCTCGCACCCTCCGGGTCGGCGGAGGTGAGTGCGTCACGAATGACCTGCACGCTCGCCTTCGCGTTCGGCACCGAATGCCAAATGTGCGGGTCAATCTCGCCGTGCACGTGCTTGCCCAGAACGGCCTGCGCCAACAGATACACCTGACCGCGATGCTCCGAAGCACCCGAACGCAGGAAACGGTAGCTACCGCCGGCGGGCACCTCCTGCAGGGTGCGGGAGGGGACCGCGACCACGGTGCGGTTCAGTTCGTACTCTACGGCGCCCTGGGAGGAATCCGCGCGAAGCACGAGCCTGCCGTCGCCGGTGCGTGCCGTAATATCGGCGTGACCTGCCGAAAGAACCTTGATATCCGAAGCGGAAACGTTCTGTTCCTTCGCCAGACGGTCCACCAGCTGTTGCGGGTCACGACCGACCGCGCAGTGCAGGGTGCCGCGCGAAGAACGCACCGACTCCGGCGCGTTGACCGCGGTGGCGCTCAGCTCAATCGCGTACTCGCCGGCATCACTAAACGCCCACGACAGGTGCGTATGCGCCTGCAACGGAAGCTCCAGCGAACCCATATCGCCGGTGCGGATTGCGGTGTCCCCCTCACGGGTGAGGTTCACGCCGCGCGCATGCGAATCGCACAGCATCTCCACCGCACCGAAGGTCTGCGTAATGAACGCCGCCAACTGCGCATTCGACGAATCGGTAGAGGTACGCGCCCGCACGCTCTGCACCTCAAAGCGCATGCCTGCATCCGAAGAGTCGGCGGGGGCAGACTCGTTCTGGCCGCCCTCTTCAACACGCAAACCCAGCCAGATGGAGTCCAGGGAGGCATCCTCAACAATGGCTTCCAGCTTGCCGCCGTACTGCTCAATCTTCTCCGCAACCGCCACGGACACAACGCCTGCGGGCAGGTTCGCCTCAACCATTTTGCTGAGCTTACGCTGCTCCAGCAGCAGACCGTTCGTCAGGGCGCAGCGGGCGTAGGCGACATCGCGGATATCGCGCAGGCTCGGCTCATACGAGTGCGGGTCAGCACCGGCAGGCACCAGGGAGTGCACGCTGGCGCGCTCCCCGGCAATCTGCTGCGCCAAATCCGCCAGGATCGGGGTCGTGGCGACCACGCGCATCCGGTCGGAGGAGGCGTTCTCGGTGCTGGCGCATCCGCTCAGTGCGAAGGCGCCAGCCCCCACCCCGGCACCTGCCGCAATGCGGGAGGCGAGGGTGAGGGCGGCGCGTCGACTATAGGCGTGTGACCCCTTGCCGGTATGCCCGCTATGCGGTGTCACCGCTGCGGCCCTTTCGGCGTGCCGAACGCAGAATCATAGCACCGAGTGCCAGTGCCAGAATGGAGGTGCTGACCATGAACGGGTCGATGACCACACCGGTGTTCGGCAGCTTACCTGCGGCGGCTGCCTTCTGGGCGTTGGCGAGTTCCTGGCTGGTCAGGGCGCAATCCTCGCCGGAGGCGGTCTTACCGACGATGCGCACCTTGGATCCGTCGGGCTTGGTGACGATGCCGGTGGCTTCGTCTACGGTGCCGTTGAGGGGGTTCTTTGCGGTGCTCTTCTCGCCGCCGTTAGCACTGTTAGCGTTGCCGCCGTCCTGCTTGGCACCCGCCGCACCCTGCGCGTTGTTGCTTGCCGGGGCGTTATCGGGGTTGCCGACGGTGAAGTGCAGAACCGATTCGCTGCTGACCTGCTGGCCGTTCTTCAGGCGTGCCGTCCAGCCGATAGTTACGGTGTAGCGTCCTTCGGCGGTGAATACCCAGTTGCTGTGCTGGTGGGTGTTTGCGGGCACCTGGAAGGAGCCGCCGCTACGCGAATCGAAGACCTTCTGACCTGCGGAACCGAAGTTACCGGAGAGGAAGGTGGACATGGTGCCGGGGCCCTCAAAACCGTTGAGGCTCATGGTGACGGGGCCGTCGAGCTGCTTGAGCAGTTCGGGGTCCTGGGTGCTCCAGCCGAGCCAGGGCACGCCCTGCTGCTGGGTTGCACCGATCATGTGCACGGGGGTGCCTGCCGGGGCGATGTCTTCCATGCCTGCGGGCAGGTTGAGCTTCGCGGCGTCATTGAGCACGAATTCGAGGGCGCCGGGGGAGACGTGGCGGGCGGGGCTGGTGCGGTCATCCTTCACGCTGCTGGTGAGAGTGCCGCCGTTGAGGATCGGGCCTACGTCGAAGTGGCCGTGGGTGACTTCTTCACGGCCGCTGTGCTCAGCGGTGTTGACCACGGCGAGGGTGGGGATGCTGGTCGGTGCCTGGGCTGCCTGGTTGCTCTGCTTGCTGTCCTTCTGAGCGTCCTTGGAGTCCTTAGAGCCCTTGGCATCTTCGGTGGGAACCTCGGTGGCGATGCACTGCTGGTTCAGGCTACCGGGCAGACCGGAGGACAGCACACCGTTGCCGGTAATGCCGCCGCCGTTGCTGGGGGCGCTGATGTTCTGGGCATTGGAGCCCTTCACACTGGATCCCTTCGCGCTGGTGGCGTTGCCGTCCTTGTTTTCACCCTTGTCAGAGCCGTTATTGGTGTTGTCGGTGCCGCTGATAGCGGTTACACCGGATCCGCCCTGGGATGCCTGCTCACCATTCGCCGCCGCCTTTGCGCCGTTCGGGTCGGTCACCTGCGCGGCGTTCTGACCGTTCACGGATCCATCCACGCGGCGAATACCGGTGGATGCGCTCGCCTCAGCACTTGCGGAGGTAGATGCGCTGGGGCTGCTGGTGGCGCTCTCGGTTGCGGTGGCGCTCGCCTCGGGGGTTTCGGTCGCCTCGCTCGTGCTCTCCTTTGCCGCTTCCTTGGCAGCGTTCTGCGCGTTCAGGAGCTTGAAGCCCTCCTCAGCGTCGGTGCCCACAGCGATGGTGTAGGTCGCCTCGGAGCTGACCGGGGTGCCGTCGGCAAGGGTTGCGGTGGCACGGAAGGTCAGCTGGTAGATGCCTGCGCGGGTGAATGCCCAGCTGAGGTGCTCGTGACCGCCAGAGGTGATGGTGTGCGGTGCGAGCTTGTCGTTGGTGCTGAAGACGCGCGGGTTGTCGCGACCGGATTCGGTGAAGACTTCGGCGCGGCCGCCTTCGGGTACGCTACTGCGCACGAGTTCAAGGTTGATGGTGTTGTCCTTGAGTGCGCCGGGGCGGATTCCTTCCGCGCCGAGGCCGGGGTAGAGCAGGCCGCGGGTGCGGGTGGAGGGAATGTAGAAGATGTCGGTGCCTTCGGGGGCAGTGTAGTCGTAGCCTGCTACGACCTTGGTGTGTGCATCCTCGACGTCGGGCAGGTGGAAGACGGTGCGGGCGGGGTTGAATCGTCCCTGCTGGCCGGGGCCGGTGTCTGCGAGGGTGGCGAGGGTGAACTGGTTGCCGTCGAGGAATGCGTTGAGCATTTCGGTGTGTACGCCCGCGATGACGTAGTCGCCTTCGTAGTTGACGTAACCGCGCGACTCGGTGCCTGCCTGGGTGCCGGTCTGGTTTTCCTGCGCCTGGTTTTCCTGCGCCTGTGCGGCGGTGAAGGTGCCGACCTGGGGGAGGGCGAGGGGTGCCCCGAGTGCGAGGGTGCATCCGAGGGTGGTTGCGCTGAGTAGGCTCAGGGGTTTGGTGCGTCCTTGCATGGTGGCTCCTTGGATGACTGCTCGTTGGCTGGCACACTACCCGATGCTTTCGGGGTTTGCCCGGTGCTGGACCCAGTACTGGGTCCGGTGTTAGATCCGGCGACCTGTTGCCGGTTTCTCCCTTGCGTCCGGGGTGTGCTCTGCCGTGTTTTTCTCTTTGTGGATGTGTATGGTGTGCGTTTTTGGGCGCGCCTCTGCGCACACGTATTTCTGAGAATCACTATACTCACTTAGGTTCAAAATGACAATTATTTGCAAAAGAGCTACCCTAGAGGGTAGAAAAATGAGAAAGGTTGTCATGAGCTCTCAGAAGCAGACCCAGCGTCGGGTCACCACACACACCCCCACGCTCTTCATCCCCGGCGGTAAGCCCGCCCTCCGCCGCGCCGCCGCATTCCTCTCCGCCGCAGCGCTGCTCGCGCTCGCAGGCGCAGCCCCCTCCCTGCCCGCCGCAGCAGGCCCCGACGACGGCAAAATCGTCACCACCAAGGGTCACGTTGACGCCCCCAAGGCATACTGGGACGAGCAGAACGGCACCTTCGTCCTCATGAACGAGGCGAACCCCTACAAGACCGGTGCAGACACCTACGAACTGGACAAGACCGTCAACTGGGTCGGCAAGGGCTACAGCACCAGGGACGGCAAGTCGCAGTACACCATGACCCTGGGCGAATCGCCCTCCCTGGCGTTCCTCGGCGAACCCGGCCAGACCCTCTACATGGCACCGCACCTGACCTACGGCAACCAGGACCCCATCTGGGCTGGTCTGGGTGCCTCCACGAAGGTACCCACCGAGCGTTTCCGTGACGGCGTGTTCGCTACCGACATCCTCTCCGTTGAGGGCCCCGGTCGTATGGAGCTCTTCCGCTACAACCCGGATGACGCCCCCGCCGACGTGTACCGCATGCTTTCGAGCAGCTCCACCGGCTGGCACTCCTGGCTGCTCGACAAGGGTAGCCACACCCACAACACCACGACCTTCACCCGCCCCGGCCGCTACGTGGTCACCTACCGCACCGTGGCGCGCTCCACCGACGGCCGCATCATTAGCTCCAAGCCGTCGAAGCTGGTCTGGCAGGTTGGCGGCATGCAGCCCGTGCTCGGTGACGGCACCCCCACCGCCGTGCCCACGGTCGACCGCTACAACGCGGCACCCGTTGGTGACCTGGACGCCGCAAAGTACGTGCTGTCCGTGGCACCGCACCGCCTGGACGCCGACCCGGCTAAGAACAAGGATGCCGACGACAAGCTCAGCGACATCACCTTCACCGCCGCGAACAAGAACCTCAAGGGCACCCTGACCCTGTACAACAACGGCTACTTCCTGACCGACCTGCCGGTCGTGAACGGTACCGCCACCTGGTCTGAAATGCTCGGTAGCGAGGGTTCCCAGCTGCAGGCGGTCTTCACCCCCGACACCTCCGACGAGAACAGCGCGGAGGCGTCCCGCTGGATCTCGCACAAGCTCACCTACGAGCCCGGCAAGGCTGAGAGCGTGTACAGCGACGACGGTAACGGCTCCTGGCCCGAAGAAATCCCGGATCAGGCGAACACCGTACTCAGCACCCAGCAGTACACGCCGACCAGCATGGACTACGACGTGACCGTCACCCCGAACGGCAATGGCTTCAGCACCGTTGAGGTCCGCTTCAAGGACCCGAAGGTGCGCGGCTTCATGCGCGGCGGCTTCTATGCCCAGGATGACCCGGTCTACCCGTACCTCGACCTGGAAGGATCCGTTGAGGATGGCGTGGCACGTTTTACCTTCCGTGACGAGTCGTTCTACAAGGGCACGGCTCTGCGCGTGAAGATGCTGACCCACCCGGATATGAACGCTTCCGCCTCCACCACTGAGGTTGCGGCGAACTACGAGCCGGGCACCAAGTACACTGCGCACGGTGCGTTGGCTCCCGATAGCGCACCCATTAGCGATGCGCCGAAGCCTGCTCCGGTGGATCCGTCGCCGAGTGCTGAGCCTACCGTCGCGCCCTCTGCCGAGCCTTCTGCTGAGCCGAGCGAGGCTCCTTCCGAGGCACCCAGCGAGGCTCCGTCGGTATCCCCCAGCGAGGTTCCGACCGTGCCTGCGGTGCCGACCGCCTCCGCAGAACCGAGCGTACCTGCTCCGGCGCCCTCCACTCCGGCACCGTCTAGCCCCGCGCCCGCGAACCCGACCCCGAGCGCCCCTGCTCCGACTAGCCCGGCACCGTCTGCGCAGCCGTCCACCCCCGGAACCCCGGGTAACCAGTGCGTGCCCGGTCAGATTGACGGCCGCACCAAGATTTCGCACGGCCACCTGGACATTCAGGCGACCCTGAAGGACCGCCAGCTGTCCGTGGGTCTGCGCGACGACAGCGGCATCATTGACGCTGATTCGACGGTGCGCCCGCTCGATTCGGTCGTGTGGACTGTCAGCGAGAACGCCCGCCGTGTGCGCACCGAACGTATGGCTGACGAGAAGCTGAACTTCATGGGCCCGGTCGGCACCGCCTTCTACGGCCTGCCGCAGACCCAGCAGAGCGGCCTGCCCTGGCCCGGCTACAACACGCAGGACATTGACTACTCGCAGCTGCGCGGTCCGGTGCGCCTGCACGTGGTGCCGAAGGTTATGCCTGAGGGTGCGCGCTTCGGCATGTTCACTGAGTCGCTGAACGGTGCGGATGTGCTGCTGGATTCGACGACCGGCAAGACCACGATCGACATTGATTACGCGACGCACGCGCACGCGAACTGGGTGTTCTCTGAGCCCGGTCAGTACATGTTTGACGTGCACTATTCTGCGACCCTGGCTGATGGTACTGAGGTGAACAGCCCGGTGCAGCAGCTTGCGGTTGCTGTGGGTAAGAAGGCGTCGGATGCGTGCTCGTTTGAGACTGCCGTGCCGAAGGACCCGAACGC
>CAUUAD010000073.1:0-8051 GCA_963542785.1 Rothia mucilaginosa | reverse complement strand
GGACTCTTCATGATCCGCCATTACCTATAGAGTACTCCCGCCCCGCGACGGCGGTCAAGCCGTTTCGTCACCGAAGCATGCTCGGGGGTTTTCCACCCGCCGGTGAGGCTCTAGCTAAGGGGCAAGTAGCCTCACCGGCAGGTAGGTTTTCAGGCTAGGACTCGCCCAATAGTGCGAGCGCAGCCTCGCGGGCAGCAAGCGCCTCCTCAGTGACGCGCGGGGTCACCGCGGCCAGGGCACGCAGGCTCTTCGCAAGCACCGTGGACCCCTTCATTTTCGGTTCCAGCTCGGCGGGAATCTCAACAGCCACACCGTACAATTCGGCAAGCTCCACCGCAAGCTTCACGATGGGAGCGCCCTGCCTCACCTGCGGAACCAACGGAAGGATCTGGCGCACCGTCTGGAAGACAGACCACCCCGCCAAAGGGCTCAGCGAAGCGGCATCGTTCAACGTCTGCACCAGACGATTCGCCCCAAACCAGCCGTGTTCCAGAAGGTACCCAAGTTCACTGGCGAAAAGGTGCGCGTCCCAGTTGCCGCGGTCTATGAGGGTTGCAATCGTCTCCGCCGTCAACGCGCGACGCTCCGCGGCGTACACCACAGAAGCCCACGCCAGGAAGTTATACGACGGCACACCCAGGGCACGCTCAGCCGCACCGAGCGCATGCAAAACCTCCTCAAAACCGTGAAGGCGGGAGAACTGATACACGCTCAGCAGCGGCTTATACTGCGCCGCCAGAAGGTCCGGGTTATGGCGCATAGCCCAGGCGTACCAGCCACATACCAGGGCAACAGACGGCACCTCAGTATGTTCCAAAGGAACGCCCCGGGCACTCCGCACAGGCACCAGCCACCGTGTACGCCGCCGCCGTGAACGTACTCCGTTCCGTGGCTGGCTCCTCCCCCGGCACCTGCCACAGCTCATAGGTGGAATCATTCACCTCATACTCGCCGTGCAGAACCTTCGGAAACGCCTCACGGTACGACTTGAAACGAATCACCGTACGCTCAAAAGAATGCTCCACCGCAGGCAACGGCTCAGCCAGCAGAGGCGCAAAGCCATGCCCCGCCGCGCCCTCGCTGCTATAGGGTTGATCCCCGAACGCAACGCGAAGCTGCTCGTGGAATAGCGCCGTCGGCGACCGGTACGCCCAATATTCGCTACCCTTGCGCGGGTACCCCTTGAAATGAAAATCAGCACCCTGAAAACGCCCAACATGCTCCGCTACCGCCGCGGGGTCTGAGGCGTGCACATGCTGGACCAGCAGACGGTACGCCAGATACCGCAACTGGTCGCGACCATCATGCCAGGCACGACTCAGGTAGCGGCGCAAATGCCTCTGAAAAGCGGGGCTGAACTCAATGTTTCGCCCCTCCTGATGCGCCCGGTGCAGGTAGGCCAGCAGCGCCGGGATGCGGCGGACAGACTGCTCCCTCTCGTTGAGGTGGTAGAGGGAGAACAGCAGCTCCTCGCAGTCCCGGTCGTCGCGAATAGCATTACGGGTTGCTTCGGAGGCGCACCCAGCCTGCGGTGTTGCTTTGAGGGCGGCGTTCAGCTCAGCAGCTGAGAGCCCAAAGGCAGGGGCATCCGGGATCTGCACGCTATGGGGCGGCTGATCTGAGGCGGGCTGAATCGAACTGGGCTGAATCGAGCTAGGCTGAATCGAGCCGGGTTGACTGGGCACAGTTCCAGGGCACAGCTTCTGGGCGCGGTCTTTGAGCTCCAGAGGAAGAACCTCCACAGCATCCTGCAAGTATGCAGACACCTCACCGGCACGTTCTGGTACCGCCCGGACACTCAACTCAAACACCTTCAAACCGGCGGTCATCAACTTCTTCTCACGCCGGAACAGCAACTGCGCGGCGGCAGGTAGTGCCTCCGCCACCAGGGCTTGAAGCTCATCAGCAGTCAGCGGCACCTGACCGGCAGAAACAGAACCGCCAGACGGCGCGCAGACCTGCAGAATACCCTGCAGCATCTGCGCACCCAAAGCAGCCGTGGTCGCCACCGGCGAAGCCAACAACGCCGGAATCAGCGCACCGTACCGAGCATAGGATTGCGCCTGCTCCGCCAGAGCCTGCTTACGTTCAGCACCGCGCAGACCCTTCTGGACCGCCGTCAGTGCCTCAAAGGCACGCGAGAAAACACGGGCGTTCTGCGGCGCATAATCACGCAGCAACGCCTGAACGCACTCCTCCTCAATCCGGGCGCGATACTGCGGAAAACGCTCCGCCAAATACACCAGCAAATCATGACCGCAGATGGTCAGCTGAGCATCATAAATAAACCAGATCGCGAAACCATTCGAGGGCATGGCACCCTCCACGGTAAACAGCGACCAGATCTTTTCCCAGTGTTCCGGATGCTCCCTCAAGAATTCGGCAATCGCCTCATCATCCATAGAACGCATGGAACGACCCGGCACAATACGCCACAGAAACTCCTGCAGGTATTCGGCACTCCACGTCTTCTCAGCCACGCTGGGCTTCCTCAGAGCCTGACTCCAATAGTGCGAGTGCGGCTTCGCGGGCGACAAGCGCCTCCTCGGTCACACGCGGGGTCACCGCCGCCAGGGCGCGCAGGCTCTTCGCCAGCACCGTGGAGCCCTTCATCTTCGGCTCCAGCTCGGCAGGAATCTCAACCGGCGTGCCGTACAGTTCGGCAAGCTCCACCGCCAGGCGCACATAGTCGCCGCCCTTCGTCAGCTCACCAACCATCGGCAGCAGCAGACGCAGAACCTGCAGCACACGCCAACCCGCCAGAACACCGATACCCGAGACCTCACGCAGGGTCGCAACCAGGCGATTCGCAAGGACCATCCCGTCCTCCAGAGCCCACTTCAGGGTCTCTGCGAAGGTGGATGCATCCAGCAGGCCCGCCTCAAAGAGCGCCGCGATAGCTTCTGCCGCCGCTAGACGGTACTCGGGGTTCTTCGCGCTCGCCACGTAACCGAGCAGGGTGCAGGTCGGAGCGCCCACCTGCACGGTGGATTCCCTCAGCGTGCGCATCAGCACGGGGACGGGGGTTACGGTCTTCTCCTCAACGCACTCCGAAGCGGCAAACAGGAAGTATGCAGAGAGTAGGTCCGGGTTGTTCTGAAGCAGCCAGGAGGACCACTCAGTCAGTGCCATCATGAAGTCGCCCTGCCAGCCGTACGATTCAGAAGCATTCGGTTGGAAAGCGAAGGGAATAAAAGCGGTGTTAAGAGCTTCGTAGGCGATGGCCTCCTCGGGGATCATGCCGGCGGTTGCGCGGCTCAGTGCCTCACGTGCCTCATCCACGGTATCCGTGATATCGCTCTTGACCTGCCACATCGGTTCATGACGAACAAAGTCAGCGGCAACAAATTCTCCTGTAGCTTCTCCCGCTTGGCTAGCTTTACGGTATTCCTCAACCTTGCGGTCATTAAGGCCGGAGTAGTAGACGCTCCAGGGGATATCCAGGGCAGAAACAGTGCGATAAGTCCAATCGCTGTAGGTCAGCTGACGGGCGGGTAGCGGGGCGCTCAGCAGACGCACCGTGCGACCTTCCGTGTGGTACTCTCCCCCGGCAGCGACAGCACGCATCTGCTCGCGGAAGATCTTGTAGAGGTCGCGGTAACCTTCTAGCGACGTGTAGCCGGGGTCCCATAGATGGTGCTTATTCTGGACGACCAGGCGCACCATCTCTTCCGTAGAAATGAGCTTGCTATGGTC
Source organism: Rothia mucilaginosa (assembly GCA_963542785.1). Taxonomy (GTDB): domain Bacteria; phylum Actinomycetota; class Actinomycetes; order Actinomycetales; family Micrococcaceae; genus Rothia; species Rothia mucilaginosa_G. Next base: position 4,355 of record CAUUAD010000073.1, on the reverse strand, counting down.
GCTGGAGCGCCGCCATATCAGCTGGCTACGTTCAAAACGCTGCAGGATCGAAGCCATTTCGGAAATTTCCTCAGACTTGTATCCCGCGGCCTCGGCGTTAGCTGCCAACACGGCGCACAGCGCAGGCATGTACGCGACGTTGTTGTAGTAATATTCGCTGGCAATCTTGCGCAGGGTGCGAAGCTGCTGCTGTTCCACCGGTGCAAGCTTGCCGGTCGCCGCAAAGTGGTAAAGGCGCGCCAGGTTCTCTCCCCGGGTGCTGGGAGATTCGTCCCCGGTAATTCGACCCGAGGTGGTGTTCGATTCCTCAGTAATGAGGGTGCAGAACTCATTCAAGTCCGCGATGGACGCGACAGGTTCTCGGCGCTCAACGCCGTGCAACAGCACCGGCGGTACCTCTACGGAGGCGCCCGCCGCCTCCGCCTCTTCCGGCTGAGACAGGCGGTCTTCGGGCAGGCAGGCTTCAGCGGCACCGCGCAACTCCAGGGGCAGCACCTCGTAGGCTTCAAGAACACGGTCAGCAACATAGTTGGCGAGCGCCAGCTGCTCGGCGGTTTGCGCCTTCTTACGCTTGGCTTTACTCAAACCAGCGTATTGGGTGGCGATGAGCTTGAGCAGGCGCAGGGCACCGCGCTGAATCTTCTTTTCGGTGCGGTAGAGGTTTGCGCCGAGTGCGTCGATGAGCTGTTCCAGGTCGACCTGTTCGAGAGGCTGCAGGTCGGGGGTCTTCTGCAGTGCGGCGGGTGCGCAGGCTTTGAGCACGTTCTGCAGCATGGTCTGGGCGAATCCGACGGAGGCGCTGGGCTCCGCGGTGAGGACAGCCATGAGCTGCCCGAAGCGTGCCCGGTTTTCTGCGTCGGTGGGCTGCAGATCGGTGTAGACGGAGTGGAACGCAGCCGAGTTGAAGGCGCTGAAATCGCTGGTCAGGCCACGTAGCAGGGCGTCCAGAATCTCGTCGCGGATGTCGAAGTATTCGCCCATGAGGCGGCACAGTTCCGCGCTTTCGCCCATGTAGTTGCCGTAGCCCTTGAAGAGCACCCCTTCGGTGCGGAAGACCGCCCAAAATTCCTGGTCGAGCAGGGTCATGTCACGGGTGAAGAAGGTTTTGAGCTGGGCGTGATTGCTGGCGCTGTCCTTCTTCACGCAGGGCAGGGCCTCGTGCAGGAAAAGGACCAGGTATTCGGGGGTATCGCAGGTCAGGTTTCGGGCGCGAAGCAGCGTGTAGCAGGTTTCCCAGATCTTCTTCGAGCGCGCCCAAGAGTTCGGCAGGCCCTCAATAAAACGCAGAATCCACTCATCAGGGCGTTCGGTGGCGCCGAGCAGGAACGCGTCAATCAGCTGCTGATCCGGGCGCCCCTCCCAGAGCAGGGTGCGCATGGCGCGACCGGCGGAACGGTGGTATTCCCACGGGTCGCCGTCGGGGGTGCGCACGAGCGCCCCGGCAACGTAGGCGGCGAGCGGGGTGCGGTTAATGTGGTCGCTACCGATCACGCTCCTGGGGGTGAGGGTTCGGGCGAGGGAGGCGCGTTCCTCCTCGGTGGCGCCGGTGATGACGGCGTGGTATTCCTGCACGTCAGTTGATTCTGCCGCCATGAGGGCTTTGAGGGCGGCGCGGCGCTCTTCGAGGGTGCGCCCGCTGGGGTTATGCTCCCTGGCGCCGTGTTCGTTGGCGTTGTGCGGCTGGGCGGTATCAGTCATTGGTACCTGCTTTCGGCAGTTGATGGTGAATGGTTGTGACGAGTTGAACGGAAACGTTGAACGGGTGCGGGCGGGGCGCTTAGCCCTGCACCTGCTTGAGGATATTCCGGGCATACCGCGCCTTCTGCGAAGAACCGGTCAGCGAACCCAACCAGGTACGCAGCGGCTCATCCACCAGCTCCGCACGGGTGGCAGGGTCGAGAGTCGCCAGCGCCTGGCTGAAGGCGCCCAGCAGTTTGCCGAGCGAGTTCGCGCCGGTATCCAGGTGCGGGATGAGGCGCGCGAAGAAGCGCACCGCCGCCCGTGCATCCAGCTGAGCGAAGTCGGTGAGGGCAAGCGCCCAACGGTTCAGCATCGCCAGCGGCACAAAGTTCACGAAGCCTGCGGTGGCATCCTCGAGGCTGAGCTGGTCGTCCAGCACGCGGTGCATGATTTCCACAGCGAGGGAACGAATCTCAACGCGCTGCTCCGAGAAGCCCGCGGCAAACACGAACGCGCAGGCGGGACCCCACACGCCGGGGTGCGCCGCCAACGCCAAATACAGGCTCCGGTCGAAGGCGCTGTGATCCAAGGTGTACCAGTTGCTACTAGCGCAGTAGAAAGCCAGCGGCTCTGCCCGTGAGGGGTAGAGCAGGGCGTACTGTCCTTCTTCGTCGTGGTGGGCGGTGGCGAGGCCGCGGAAAGCGTTCAGCTCGGGGGTGGAAGCGCCGTGCGCCACCCCGTTTAGCTGAAGGCCCCAGCTTTTTTCCCGCTGGGTTACCGTGATGGATTCCAGGTAGGGGTTGATGCGCCCGGTGGCGAGGGTGCCGTCAAGGGCGGAGCGGAGCACGCGAATCTGGGTAGGAGCAGAGCGCGGAGCGTCCTCCTGAGCGTTCTTCACGTATTGCTCTTCAAGGCTTTCGAGCAGGGTCAGCGCCTCGACACGGCGGCTCTGTGCGTCCTGTCGCTGCTCGTCGGTAGCGTACGGAGGCAGCACCTCCGGCACACGCACACGCAGTAGCGCCGCCGTGAAATCCTGGCGCAGGATGGGGGCTCCATCAGCCAGGTTCTTGGCATACCGGCGCACCAGGGTATCCGGATGCACCCACCCACCGAACAATTCAGGGGTGGCGAGCGGGGTGTAGCTCTGCCTGCTCTGCAGCACGCCGAGGGCCTCCTTGAAGCCGGTGCTGAAGAACGCGGCGTGACGGGAATACATGTAGTGCAGGTTCGGCACCGTACCGGGATCTTCCCTCTGGGTCATCTCCGATGCCTGCTCGCGCTCACGCAGTTTCCCGGCGGCGGCTAGAACCGTCATATGCACGCGCATGTCGAACCATTCCAGGCCCCAGTGGTTCAGCTTTTTCAGGCAGAGGGGAACAAGCTGTTCGAGCAGGTTCGGGCTCTGCGCGGTGCCTTCGGCGCTGAGCAGGTAGGCGGTGATCAGTTCCAGCTCCAGCTCGCATCCGGCGTGCGTTTCGGGCTGGTCTGCTTCGTTGAGCGTGTCGGGGGTGGCGCAGGGCGCGACCCGATGGTGCAGGAGCGCGCGGGCGCGTTCTTGCACGTCGGATGCGGTAACGGGGCGCACGGGGGTGTCCCAGTACCGGTGGATTACGGTGCGAGAGGCGGCGAGCGCCTCCGCGGCAGCGGCCTCAATATTAGCGGCTTCGGTGAGGACGGCGGTTTCCTCGGCGCTCTCTTCACCGCTCCCCTGGTCGGTGTTCTGTGCCTCTGCCAGCAGCGGCGAGCCGTCTTCCTGAATCTGCACCACGACAAGCGGATCCAGCTGGGATTGGTAGTCGCGGTAGAGTTCACGGGCACGCTCGGCAAACACGACAGCGTCGGCGCTCGCATCGTCTGCGGCGGCCGCCTGTACCCAGTCTTCGAAGTGTTTGAGGGCTGCGGCTTGAACCTGCGCGTGGGCGTGGCTGAGCGCCATGACCACCGCGTCTTCACAGGCGGCAGCGTTGAGGGTGCCCGCCCGGTAAAGCGCCTGGAGCATGCTCAGGATTTTGAGTGCGTTTGCTTTGGTTCCGGCGCATACGGCGGGTGCCGCGTAGGCGAAGGCGGCGGCATCCAGCGCCTGCGGGTTTTTGGTCCAGAGGCGGTGAATGTGTTGCACGCCGAGGGTTACGCTCGGGCCGATGGGCGAGGAGAAAAGCGTCAGAAATTCGCTCTGACGTGCCGCGATTTCTTCGGCGGTGAGTTTGAGTCCGGTGACCAGGCGTGAGAACCAGCCGACCCGGTACGCCGGGAAATCGCTCATGAGGGAGCTCAGGAGCGCGTCAATGAGGCGGTCACGGCTAATCAGCCCGGTTTCGGAGGCTTCGATGAGGGCGCACGACCAGCCGGGGTTGTTCTCCTTCTGCCCGGGCTTGTAGGAGTCGCGCTGGGTGAGGGATACGTCCCGGTTGCCTTCGACGGCGAGCATGCCCCAGATGAGTTCTTCGCGGAGCTGCTTATCCTCGCGCAGCAGCGGAAGGATCAGATCGAACTCGCACTTGATGAGGGCGGTGTAGTAGTCTTCGTCGTGTTCAAGGACCGTGCCGTCGTAGAGTTCGGCAAGTCTCATGGAGGCAGCGCCCGAGAACCAACCTGTCTCAATATAAGCTTTGACGCGGTCCTGGGTGACGGTTCCGGGCGTGTTTTTACCGAGCTGGGAGCCGTATGGGGTGGTG
>CAUUAD010000072.1:0-8226 GCA_963542785.1 Rothia mucilaginosa | reverse complement strand
GCGCCCTGGCGGTTGGAGGTTGCGTAGCAGATGTCGTCCGAGGGCGGATCCTGCAGGGAGGGGAAACGCTCACGCAGACGCGCCACGGTTTCCAGGGTCTCATCCACGGACAGGGTGGTCTGAGAAATCCAGACGACCTTCTCCGGGTTGCGGACGGTCACCTGATCCACCTCGTCGGGCGAGTTCACGATCTGGATGTGCTCGGGCGCCTCACCGGCGGTACCCTCGACCTCTTCGTGGCCGGTGTGACCGATGAGCAGGATGTCGTAGTCCTGCTTGGCGAAGCGCACAGCCTCGCGGTGCACCTTGTTCACCAGCGGGCAGGTCGCGTCAATAGTGTTCAGGGAGCGGTCGCCGGCTGCGGAAACCACCGCCGGGGACACGCCGTGCGCCGAGAACACGGTCACGGAACCTTCGGGAACTTCATCCACTTCATCAACGAAGATAGCGCCCTGCTTTTCCAGGGTCTCCACCACGTGGCGGTTGTGAACAATCTGCTTGCGCACGTAGACGGGCGCACCGTAGTGCTCCAGCGCCTTCTCAACAGCGATCACGGCACGGTCAACGCCTGCGCAGTAACCGCGCGGGGTGGCGAGCAGGACTTTCTTCTCACCGTTGACGGGTGCGGCGGCTTCAACCTCGGCGCGGCTGCGGCGCTCGCGGGGTACGGGCGGCAGGCCCAGGGCAATAGTTTCAGTGGACATGGTTACTATCCTACGTTGTTCGGACTTTTAGTGTGTGATGACTGTGGCACCGCTCGCAGGGCTGCGTCCCAGGGCGATCAGGCGGATCAGAATACCGAGGAGCAGGGCGAGGATCGCCATGACCAGCCCGTAGCTTGCCGCCGCCTGCAAGTGCCCGGTCAGGGACGGCGCGAGCTGGTTCCATACCCCGGTAATCAGCGCGGTTCCGGCGGTGCTGTGGCTGGTAATTCCCAGGGTTTCAGGGCTCTGGCCGCCAAACCAGGCTGCCGCGCCCCAGCCCAGCAGGGCGTAGAGCAGAGCCGTGACCACCGGAACCAGGATGCGGTGCCTGGGCGCCAGCAACGTAGCCAGCAGCAGGCTCAGCACCGAGATGATGGTCAGCGGCACGGTGGACTTGCCCAGCGCGGCGGCACGGTTGATGCCGGCGTGCAGGTACCATTCCTGCTGCTCCTGCTGGTTGTTGCCGTCCTTTACCCGGTCAATGTTGAGGGTTTCAGGGCCGAGCTTCGTCAGGTCCGGGTCGAAGGAGCCGATAGAGCCGACCTTCGCATCCAGCGCACGGTAGAAGGGGGTGAGCACGATGACGGCGGGACCGTCCTGGTGTTCAAGGTTGTAGCGGCGAGTTTCCTCGGCTATTTCCTTCCAGAGGCTTCGATATTCTTCAGTTTTTGACAGCTCAGCCGCGGATCGGTTGAGCATGGAACGTATGCCGTCTTGTGTCGGCTTTACAAGAATGGAGTATAAGCCGCTTTCTTTGGTGCCGTCGAGGAAGGTTGTCATAGCCTCGGACTTCATGAGGTCTTCGACCGCGCCGTCCGCGATGCGCGAGGCAAGTTGCGAATCTTCCGCCAGGCTGGAGGAAATCTGCGAGAAACCACGCTCTGACATGAGCTTAGAGTTCACCCAGGCGCCCGCGGTTGCACCCAGTCCGGTCACCAGTGCCAGGGCGCACAGCACAACGGTCAGGAATCTGCGTAAACCCGCCGCGAAGGGAGGCTCAGGGGCAGCCTGCAGCTCAGCCTTGGTGGGGGCACCTGCGTGACCGAGCGTGCGCGTGGGCTGTAGCAGGGTGGTGTCTTCATCCGCTGTGGAGTAACCACCCTTGTAGTAGCCGTCCGTGCGGGTAATCCGGGTATCCACGACTCGGGTCGCGTCCGCCGGGTAGTTTTGCGCGCCGGTACCCGCCGCTGACGAAGCCGCGGCGGTGTTGGGGGCGTTGTTCTGATGTGCTGACTGATCGGGTGAGCGCATGAGCCTAGGGTACCCGCTTACGGTGTTCAAAGCCGATTCGGACCCGCAGAATGCGCCAGAAGCTAAGTTCTGCCTGCACTACGTGCGAGCTACCCGAGTCGCCAGGCTGACCTGTAAGCAGGCGCATAACCGACCAATCAGGGACAATAGAAGGTATGAACTTCTACAACCCCTCCGCAGCGCAGCCGGCACCCGCACTGGTGGTGCCGCCCGTGCACGAGCGGCAGCTTCCCGGGAAGTCTCAGGAAACCACCGCCACCAACCCCTGGCCCCTCGCCCTGCTCGCGCAGAACCTCAAAAACTATGTAGACAAGGTTCCCGAGCTCTGGGTGGAGGCGCAGGTCGCCTCCCTGAATGGCCGCGGCGGCAACGTCTTCATGGAGCTCAAAGACCTCAACGAAGACTTCTCCTTCACCCTCGCGCTCTTCGGGCGTGCCGGTAGCGGCCTGGCGGCCGATGTGACCGTAGGCGCTCGCATCGTCACCCGCGCCAAGCCGAGCCTGTGGAAGAACGGCAAGCTCTCCCTCATCGGCAAAGAAGTGTACGCGGTCGGCACCGGCAACCTGCACGAGCAGCTGCAGCGTCTGCGTGAAGCTCTCGCCGCCGAGGGGCTGTTCTCTGACGCGCGGAAGAAGCCGCTACCCATGCTACCGAATCGTGTGGGTCTGATTACCGGTCGCGATTCTGACGCGGAGAAGGACGTTATCCGCAACGCCTCCCTGCGCTGGCCCGGCGTGGTCTTCGAGGTGCGCAATACCCGCGTTCAGGGTGAGGGCGCGGCGGCTGAGGTCATTGCCGCGCTCGCCGAACTGGACGCCCACCCAGAAGTGGACGTCATCGTCATCGCCCGAGGCGGCGGCTCCTTCGAAGACCTGCTGCCTTTCTCCGAGGAGGCGCTCATCCGCGCCGTCGCGGCAGCCACCACCCCGGTGGTCTCGGCAATCGGTCACGAGGCGGACTCCCCCATCCTCGATGCGGTCGCCGACCTGCGCGCCTCCACCCCGACCGATGCGGGTAAGCGCATTGTGCCCGATATTTCGGAGGAGACCGCCCGCATCACCGAGGCGCGCGCCCGCCTGGACCGCGCGGTGCTCGGCTACGTGGGCATGCAGATGAACTACATTGCGCAGCTGCGTAGCCGCCCGGTGCTCACCCACCCGGAGTCTTCCCTGCTCATGCGTGTGGAGGAGCTGAGCCAGTTGCGCGAGCGCGCTCACCGTTCGGTGCAGCACCGTCTGGAGCGTGAGTCGGCTACCCTGTCGCACACGTTGGCGCGAGTGCGTTCGCTGTCACCGGCACAGACGCTGAACCGCGGCTACTCCATCGTTCAGGATGCCGCGGGCGCTATTGTGCGTGACGCCTCGACGCTGAGCGAGGGCGCGCAGATTACGGTGCGTGCGGCGACCGGTTCGGCGCAGGCGACCGTGACCTCCACGGATCCCTCAAACATCTCCTAAACCTCGATACCCCTACGTTTTACCCCAAGTTTTTACCTCTGAAAGGTTCCTCAATGAGCGAGAACATTAGCTTCAACAGCGCCGAGTTGGGCGCACCCGTCGAAACCCTCGGCTACGAGCAGGCCCGTGCCGAGCTGGAGCAGGTCGTGCGCCAGCTGGAGTCCGGTGCCAGCGACCTGGAGACCTCCATCGCCCTGTGGGAGCGTGGCGAGGCGCTTGCCGCCCGCTGCGAGGCGTGGCTGCAGGGCGCGCAGGAGCGCCTAAACGCGGCACGCGGCGCGCAGGCAGGTGCACAGGCAAGTACACAGGGCGGTCAGGAGCCTGCGGCGAACTAGCACGCCCTCCCGGCGCGTTGCTGCCCCTTCTGGTGCATCGCGCATCCGCTATCTGCAGAAATAGCCTGCCCCGCAGCTCATCAGAACTACGGGGCAGGCTATTTCTGTCTATATGCAGCAGAGACTAGAGGGCTAGTGCTTCTGCTTGTAGTCAGCCATGAAGTTACCCAGACGCTCCAGGGCGCTGGTGAGGGTCTGCGTATCGGGCAGGAACACCAGGCGGAAGTGGTCCGGGTCCTTCCAGTTGAACGCGCGGCCGTGGCTGAAGAGAATCTTCTGGCTCTTGAGCAGATCCAGAGCGAACTGCTCGTCGTCGGTAATGTCGAAGCGCTCAATATCAATCTTCGGGAACAGGTAGAGCGCACCGTCCGCGCTGGTACAGCTGATACCGTCAATCTCGTTGAGCATCTTGTGCGCCAGAGTGCGCTGCTCGTACAGGCGACCGCCGGGAACAATGAGCTCGTTAATGGACTGGTAGCCGCCGAGCGCGGTCTGGATTGCATGCTGCGCCGGAACATTGGCGCACAGGCGCATGGAGGCAAGCAGGTGAATACCCTCAAGGTAGCTTGCCGCGTCCTTCTTGGGGCCGGTGATAGCGACCCAGCCTGCACGGTAACCGCAGACACGGTATGCCTTGGACAGGCCGGAGAAGGTCAGGCAGAGCACGTCGTCACCGGTGAGGGTTGCCATGTTGATGGCTTCTGCGCCGTCGTAGGTAATCTTTTCGTAGATTTCATCGGAGAACACGACCAGACCGTGCTCGCGTGCCACGTCTACAATCTGCTTGAGCACCGAGCGCGGGTACACGGCACCGGTGGGGTTGTTCGGGTTAATGACCACGATGCCCTTGGTGCGCTCGGTAATCTTCGACTTAATGTCTTCAATATCCGGGTACCAGTTGTTTTCCTCATCGCAGAGGTAGTGCACCGGCTTACCGCCAACCAGAGCGGTGGCTGCGGTCCACAGCGGGTAGTCAGGCATGGGGACCAGAATCTCATCGCCGGTCTCACACAGTGCCTGCAGGGTCATCGGAATCAGCTCGGACACACCGTTGCCGAGGTAGACGGCGTCGGTGTCGAGGTTCATGATGCCGCGGTTCTGGTAGTGCTGCACAATGGCGGTACGTGCCGAGTAGAGGCCGCGGGAGTCGGAGTAACCCTGGGTTTCGGGCAGGTGGCGAATGATGTCCATCATGATCGCGTCGGGCGCTTCAAAGCCGAAGGGCGCGGGGTTACCGATGTTCAGTTTGAGGATGCGGTGACCCATCGCTTCCATGCGATTGGCTTCATCCAGAATGGGGCCGCGGATGTCGTACAGGACGTTACTCAACTTTGAGGACTGACGGTACTTCGTCATGATGATTTACTTTCTAGGGTGATCCAAAATGAATTGTGCTGCGTCGTCATCTGCGATGGGGTTGGAACCGCTAGTCAGACGTAGCAGGAACGAGAGGTTACCCGTGTCTAATGTAGATGATACGCGGTTAATTGCCGTACGGGCGCTATCTGGCAGGGTACGACGAATAATGGGCACCAGTTGCTGCTGCAAAAGTGCCGTTGAGGGGTCTTCCAGGGTGACCAGGCGGTTCTCTTCAATCGCGGAGTCGCTGCTGTGCAGCAGGGTCACCTGCACGGTATCGGAGGTCAGGGCTTTAACACGCTCGGCGGGGTCGTCCTGGATCTTCGGGTCGTGCACACGGTAGCGGTAAAGGCTACGCAAAGAATCCACACCGTAGGTGCCGCTGGAGTACCCGGTCGGGATGGAGAACGCCAGGGAAGACTGCACCTCACGCAGGTTCGCGAGAGAGTTGAGCTTGTGGCGGGCACTCACGGCGCGGGTGGTGACCAGTACATCCTTGTTGGTGGCGTGGGCGCCGTTGAGGAGCATGAGCTCTTCGGGCAGGATGCGCGAGATGGCGTTGGTCATGTCGGTGGTGCTCATGGCGCGCAGGTTGATGGGGTCAGCGGAGCGGGTGGAGCTTGCGGTGGGGCTCGCGGTACCGTCCGTAGCATGCGCGGAGGCGGTGCTCTCCTCAGGGGTGGGGGTAGCAGCCGGGGGCAGGGTCACGCCTGCGGCTTGAGCGGAGGCGCTCACGGAGGCGGCGATGCGTTCGTTCTGCGCGGCGGCGGGGCTGATTTTGCCGTCGTCGGTCAGGTAGAGCAGCAGGTCGCCGCTGTAGTCGATGACCAGGTCCAGCGCCTCGACGACGGCGGTGCTGTTTTCCTCATCATCGGGCAGGGTGGCTGAGCTAGCCGAAGGAACCATGAGCCCGCGCAGGGCGGTAGCGCGGCTGTTCTCGGTGTCAACAAGTTCAACGGAGTAGCCAACCTGTCGCAGGGCGCGCGCGTACACGTGCGCCACGGCGCGCATCTCACGCAGGGCACCGTAGCCGATGCGCAGAGTACCGTAGCTGGATGCGGAAGGGTCCACCTGCAAGGTTGCGTCATTATTCCCGCAGGCGGCGAGCAGCGGCATGAGCGCCAGGGAGGTTAGCGCCGCACGGCGGGTGAGGGTTAGTCGGTTCATTAGGGAAGCTTCCGTGCGTTTTCGTCGGCAAGAAATTCGCGGTATTCGCGTGCCCAGCTGGCGGCGTTGGAGTAGCCCATCATGGAGGCGACCTCGTCGATGAGGGTGCCGTAGCGGATGGTGTCTAGCTCAGCGATGGGTACCCAGCGTGCCGTGTCGGAGGAGCCGTTGATTTCGTGGCGCAGTTCGCCGGTGACAATGTGGGCACGGAAAACCACCCGCAGGGCGCAGAAGGGCAACGCTTGCGGGTCTTTCTGGGTGGAGCGCACGGGGAAGTGGCCGGCGTGCACGCCCAGAATATCTTCAATGGCGACGCTGTAGCCGGTCTCTTCGAGGGTTTCCCTCAGCGCGGTTTCGTCAGCCTGCTCACCGGGTTCCATACCGCCACCGGGCAGGGACCAGAGGGGGCTGAGCGCGCGGTCTTCGGGCACCCAACGAGTCATGAGCAGCTTGCCCTGCTCAATGATGACTGCGTAGGCTGCGGGTCGGGTTTCCATTGCTAATGCCATGGTTTGATTTTACCGTCTATCGTTCTTTAGCGTTTCTTGCCGCGGCGTGCACTGGCGGCTTTGGCGGACTGTCGAGCGTGCTGGCGTGCGTTGCCGTTTTTCTTGGCGTTGGCACGCTTTTTATCGCGTGCTTCGCGGCGGGCGTTGGCGGCTCGTGCCTTCGCTTTTTCCTTTGCCTTTTCGGCGGCGATACGTTCGGCGCGTGCCTGTCGGGTTTCGCTACCGCGCTCACTGGTCGCGGTGCGGCCACGCACAATACCGATGAAGTCCTGCAGGAGCGCCTCGAGCTCTTCGCTGCGCGGCTCGCCCTTGGGGGCACGCGGCCAAACCAGGTGCACCGGGTAGACGTCCAGGCCCGCAACGGGGCGGTAGGTAAGGTCCTTGCGGTGGTAGAAACGCGCAATGGACATGGGCACAATGTACAGGCCCACACCGGCGGCAACCAGCTCGATGGTTTCCTTATCGGTCAGACCTTCGGGCACGATGCGACCCGCGTTCTCACGCCAGGCGCGGGAAACTTCCTCATAGGCTGGAATATCGGAGGCGGGCTGCAGCAGGAACTCTTCGGCAAGCTCCTCCACGGGCACCTCATCAAGCACGGTGAGCACGTGGTCCACCGGCAGAATGACCACGGGTAGCTCCTCGTAGAGGCGGATGCTGTGGTACTTCTCGCCGTCGGTGCTTGCCGGTTCGCGGTCGGGGCGCACAATGCTCATGTGCGCGAAGGGGTTCTCGGGCACGTCCTTACGCTCAATGGGGGCGTGCTCGGTAGCCTCAGCGCTAACCTCGGCGGGCGCCTCGGAGGCAGTTTCTTCCGCGGAGTTGAGGGCGGGATCAATCAGGCACAGGTCCTGATGCAGGGAGTCCAGGCCGCGCGCCTCACGCACGGGCACCTCCGCCAGCTGCACGCGGTCGCCGTAACGATCATGCCAGCGGTTGAACCACTTGCCGGGCATAATCGCCGGCACGTAGCTAACGCGCAGCACAGAGCGCTGCAGCACGGGGATGGGCAGAGCCTCCGGAGTCTGGATCATTGCCAGCTGCTCGGGATGCAGGTACACGCGGGTGGGTGCCTCGGCGGGCGCTTCGGTTTCTACCCGGTCGGTAGTGTTTTCGGGCGCACCCAAATCGGCGTTGGGTTCAGTGAGAGCGTGCTCATTGAGAGACTGCTCTTCGGGGGTACCTGCGGTGGAGGATGCGGTAGAAGTCATCCCTCCACGCTAGCACATCTTGGGCGGGCGCATTGGGGCCGGGTGAGCGGGGTCAGATGAGCCGCCTCAACCCGGTGAGATAGCGCCCCTATCCTCTGCCGCCGGGAGGACTAGTTCTCGGGGGTGCTCTCCGGCGCGTTCTCAACGGTTCCCCGGTTGATGCGGCGTTCACGCAGCTGAGCAACAATCACCATTGCCGTAATAACGATGGCGAGGGCGAGCGGGAACATCCA
>CAUUAD010000071.1:0-8235 GCA_963542785.1 Rothia mucilaginosa | reverse complement strand
AAGAGTCTTAGCTTCTGGGTTCGGAATGGAGCCAGGCGTTTCCCTCTTGCTATAATCACCGGAAAGTGGAGGCGAGGGGACTCGAACCCCTAACCCTCTGCTTGCAAAGCAGATGCGCTACCAATTGCGCCACGCCCCCGTCTCAGCGGAAACCACTGTTTAGTTATTTTTCCAAGCCTTTACGACTTCATTGCTCTGGTACTTCTTCAAGACCATTACAGTGACACACGAAAGAACAGCAAGAATCAATAATTTCTTCATTATTGCCTTTCATAGTGTGGAGTGGGCGTACCAAGAATCGAACTTGGGACCTCTTCGTTATCAGCGAAGCGCTCTAACCGTCTGAGCTATACGCCCTCCCTCTGCGGAATTTCTTCCGTAGAACGAGATATAACTATACAGGTGTTTGAGGGTAACACCAAATCAAAAAAGCATGTTCTGCATCACACTTTAATATCGAGGGTTCCCGAGCATACAGGGCGGGGCATACAGAACGGGCGGCACCGCCTCCATCAGAGACAGTACCGCCCGCACACAAAGCTCAAAAAGCTACAAACTAAGACTCATCGCTCAGAGTCAAGGTCACGCCACCAACCAGCTTCGCAGCCAGGTTGTACAGAATCGCGCCAATCATACCCAACAGAGTAAAGACCACAGTGTTGACCACAGCAAAAATAGTAGTCACCAAAGCAACCTGACCCAGCGAAATCATCTGCGAAATATCCACAGTGGTCGAACCGGTACCCAGCGAGCTAATCAGCTGGTTCACACCGGTAAACGCGCCAGAAGCCTGCAGGAACAGCCAGAGAATCACCGAAGCCACGACGGTCACGATGCCCAAGGCAATAGACAGCAGGAAGATTAGCTTAGCAACCGACCACGTATCAACCTTCTGAACCACCAGACGCGCGCGACGAATCTTCGAACGCGGCGCCGGACGCACCAACTGACGGCGTGAACCGGTCGGACGCTTAGCGTTTACAGGGCGCTTGCCGGCAGGACGCTTAGCGGTACCGCCAGGACGAGCCTGGCCCGAACGCGACTGAGCCGGGCGACGCGCGCCAGCCTTAGCCGCACCCGAAGACTTAGAAGCGCCAGCCGACGCCGAACGCTGTGCCGACGCAGGAGAGGAGCTCGCGGGAGTGCTGCTCATTAGTTACCTCCAGTAGCGGTGAGATCGGCAGCCGCCGCTTCACCCTCGTTGTCCGTACCGGGCGCCTCAGAAGACTCCGAAGCCTCGGTGTTCTCAGTGGTTTCATCGTCGCTATCATCCAGCTGACGATCCTGGTTGCGTGCAACACCAATAATAGAATCGCCCTTACCGGGCTTTGCAAAGATAACACCCATAGTATCGCGTCCCTTCGCAGGAACCTCATTCACGTTCGAGCGAACGACCTTGCCGCTGGCCATAACCACCAGCACCTCGTCCTCTTCATCCACAATGAGGCCACCCACCAGGGCACCACGATCCTCAACTAGCTTAGCAACCTTAATGCCGAAGCCGTTACGGCCCTGCACGCGGTACTCATCCACGCTCGTACGCTTCGCGTAACCACCCTCAGTGACCACGAAGACGAAGGAGCCCTCAGTAACCACATTCGCAGAAATCAGCTCATCGCCCTCACGGAACTTCATACCGGTCACACCCGAGGTCGAACGACCCATCGGACGCAGCGACGCATCATCAGCATGGAAGCGCAACGACATACCGTTACGCGACACCAGCAGAATATCGTCCTTATCCGAAACGGTGAACGCCGAAACAACCTCATCGCCCTCACGCAGGTTAATCGCAATCAGGCCGGCAGTACGGTTCGTATCGTAATCGCTCAGGCGGCTCTTCTTCACCATGCCGCCGCGAGTAGCAAGCACCAGGTACTCAGCATCCTCGTAGCTCTTCAGCTCCATGACCTGAGCAATATGCTCACCGCCCTGGAACTCCAGCAGGTTCGCAATATGCTGGCCCTTCGCGTCACGGCCGGCTTCCTGCAGCTCGTAACCCTTCGCACGGTACACGCGGCCCAGGTTCGTGAAGAACAGAATCCAGCTGTGCGTAGTCGTCACAAAGAAGTGCTCCACCACGTCATCACCACGCAGCGAGGCACCCTTAATGCCCTTACCACCGCGGTGCTGGCTACGGTACTGGTCACTGCGGGTGCGCTTAATGTAGCCGCCGCGAGTAATCGTAACCACAACCTCCTCCTCGGGGATGAGGTCTTCCATGGACATGTCGCCGTTGTAGCCGTACATAATCTGAGTGCGACGCTCATCGCCGTAGCGGTTCACAATCTCGCCCAGCTCCTCAGAGATAATCTCGCGCTGGCGAGTCTCCGAAGCAATAATCGCGTTGTACTCAGCAATCATGCGCATCAGCTCATCGTGGCGATCCTGAATCTTCTGACGCTCCAGGGCAGCCAAACG
Organism: Rothia mucilaginosa; assembly: GCA_963542785.1. Classification (GTDB taxonomy): domain Bacteria; phylum Actinomycetota; class Actinomycetes; order Actinomycetales; family Micrococcaceae; genus Rothia; species Rothia mucilaginosa_G. Next base: position 5,814 of record CAUUAD010000071.1, on the reverse strand, counting down.
ACGCAGCTGCATGTTCAGAATTGCCTGAGCCTGAGCCTCATCAATCTGCAAGAACTCCATCAGGCCGCTACGCGCCTCATCAGCGGTGGGGGAGCGGCGAATCAGGGCAATGACCTCATCCAGAGCATCCAGAGCCTTCAGCAGGCCACGCAGGATGTGCGCCTCTTCCTCCGCCTGACGCAGACGGTAACGGGTACGACGAACGATAACGTCCATCTGGTGATCCACCCAGTGACGCACAAACGCGTCCAGGGACAGGGTACGCGGCACGCCATCAACAATGGCGAGCATATTCGCGGAGAAGTTCTCCTGCAGCTGGGTGTGCTTGTACAGGTTATTCAGCACAACCTTCGGGGAAGCATCACGCTTGAGCACAATCACCAGACGCTGACCGGTACGACCCGAAGTCTCATCGCGCAGATCCGCGATGCCGGTGACCTTACCGTCCTTGATGAGCTCAGCAATCTTAATCGCCAGGTTATCCGGGTTCGCCTGGTACGGCAGCTCGGTAACCACCAGGCAGGTGCGACCGTGGATTTCCTCCACGTTGACCACCGCGCGCATGGTGATAGAGCCGCGGCCAGTACGGTACGCATCCTCAATACCCTTGGTACCCAGAATCTGTGCACCGGTCGGGAAGTCGGGGCCCTTAATGCGCGCCATCAGAGCATTCAGCAGCTCATCATTGGTGGCGTGCGGGTTCTTCAGGAACCACTCCACACCCTCAGCAACCTCACGCAGGTTATGCGGCGGAATATTGGTCGCCATACCCACAGCAATACCCGAAGAACCGTTGACCAGCAGGTTCGGGATGCGCGCGGGTAGAACGGTAGGCTCCAGGGACTTGCCGTCGTAGTTGGGCTGGAAATCAACGGTGTCTTCGTTGATGTCACGCACCATCTCAAGAGCAATGGGAGCCATCTTGGTCTCGGTGTATCGAGGCGCTGCAGCACCGTCGTTACCGGGGGAGCCGAAGTTACCCTGACCCAGAGCCAGCGGGTAACGCATAATCCAGCTCTGAATCAGACGCACCAGAGTGTCGTAGATAGCGCTATCGCCGTGGGGGTGGAACTGACCCATCACGTCGCCGACCACGCGGGCGCACTTATTGAAGGATCGGTCCGGGCGGTAGCCGCCGTCGTACATCGCGTAGATCACGCGGCGGTGCACGGGCTTGAGGCCGTCACGCACATCCGGCAGGGCGCGGCCAATAATAACCGCCATTGCGTAGTCCAGGTAGGAACGCTGCATTTCGGTCTGCAGGTCCACCTGTTCAATGTGACCGTGGTGGTCTACGCTTTCAGCGCCACCATTGCTGACAACGTCAGCTTTGGTAGTCTCATTCTGGTGTTCTTCGCTCATAACTTTCTCATTAAATTAATAGCTCAATCAATATATACCCCGACTGGTATATTGCCCGTAGGGTATATATTGATTCGGGCTAGATATCGAGGAATCGAATGTCCTTTGCGTTCTGCTGGATAAACTCACGGCGAGCCTCAACGTCCTCGCCCATCAGAACAGAGAAGATCTGATCAGCCGCTGCTGCATCTTCCATCTTCACCTGCAGCAGGGTGCGGCGAGCCGGGTCCATGGTGGTATCCCACAGCTCGGTGTAGTCCATCTCGCCCAGACCCTTGTAACGCTGAATGCCGTTGTCCTTGGGTAGGCGCAGGTTCTTCGCCGCGCCACGAGCCAGAGCCTCATCACGCTCAGCATCCGAGTACACGTAGTCGTGCGGAGCGTTCGACCACTTGATGCGGTACAGCGGCGGCTGAGCCAGGTACACATAACCCGCCTCAATCAGCGGACGCATAAAGCGGAAGAGCAAAGTCAGCAGCAGGGTCGTAATGTGCTGGCCGTCGACGTCCGCATCCGCCATCAGAACGATCTTGTGGTAGCGTGCCTTCTCAATATCGAAGTCGTCACCAATGCCGGTACCGAAGGCGGTAATCATCGCCTGAATCTCGGCATTGGAGAGAGCACGGTCCAGGCGAGCACGCTCAACGTTCAGGATCTTACCGCGCAGCGGCAGAATAGCCTGAGTATTCGGGTCACGACCCTGCACCGCCGAACCGCCCGCAGAGTCACCCTCCACCAGGTAAATCTCAGAGATCGACGGATCCTTCGAGGAGCAGTCCTTGAGCTTACCGGGCATGGAGCTGGTCTCCAGCAGGCCCTTACGGCGGGTGGTCTCACGAGCCTTACGGGCTGCAATACGCGCCTGAGCGGCGGTGATTGCGCGGCGAACAATGTCCTTCGCCACCGCGGGGTTACGACCGAACCAGTCGCCGAGGTGATCGTTCACCTCACGCTGGGTGAAGGACTTAGCCTCCGAGTTACCCAGCTTGGTCTTGGTCTGACCCTCGAACTGCGGCTCAGAAATCTTAATCGAAATCACCGCGGTCAGGCCCTCACGCACGTCTTCACCGGTGAGGTTATCGTCCTTATCGCGCAACAGCTTGTTCTCACGCGCGTAACGGTTCACCAGCGAGGTCAGAGCGGCGCGGAAACCCTCTTCGTGAGTACCGCCCTCGTGGGTGTTAATCGTGTTCGCATACGAGTAGACGGACTCCTTGTAGGCGCCGGTCCACTGCATTGCCACTTCCAGGCTCATGTTGCGCTCGGTGTCTTCGGACTCGAAGGAGACAATCTCCTCATTCACGATGGTCTTCGCGCCTGCATTGAGGAAGTGCACATAGTCAAACAGACCGTTGTCATAACGGTAGGTGACGGTCGTGAAACCCTCGGCATTCGCGCGCACGCGGTTGAGGATGTTCTCCTTATTCTCGCTCTCTTCAGCGACCTCGTCACCGACGAACTTCTCGCGCTCATCGGTCAGAGTGATGGTCAGGCCCTTGTTCAGGAACGCCATCTGCTGGAAACGCGCACGCAGAGTCTCAAAGTCGAACTCGACGGTCTCAAAAATTTCCGGATCCGGGTAGAAAGTCTGGATAGTGCCGGTCTTATCGGAGGGCTCACCGCGGCGCAGGGGGCCGTCCGGCACGCCGCCGTTCGAGAAGGAAATATGCCATGCGTAGCCCTGACGGTGCACCTCGGTAATCACGCGGGTAGACAGCGCGTTCACCACAGAAATACCCACACCATGCAGACCACCGGAGACCGAGTAGCCGCCGCCGCCAAACTTACCGCCAGCGTGCAGCACGGTCATGACGACCTCAACAGTGGACTTGTGCTCGGTGGGGTGCTCATCCACGGGAATACCGCGGCCGTCATCCTCTACGCGAACAGCGCCGTCAGCCTGGATGGTCACGTCAATTTTGGAGGCGTAGCCGGCGAGCGCTTCGTCGACCGAGTTATCTACGACCTCGTAGACCAGGTGGTGCAGACCGCGCTCAGTGGTCGAGCCAATGTACATGCCGGGGCGCTTGCGAACCGCTTCCAGACCTTCCAGCACGGTAATATCGGATGCACCGTATTCATGCTGCTGTTCAGATGCATTCTGTTCAGATGCCACGAGGCAGAACTCCTTGAGTAGATGATGCAACCGGCGAAGAAAAGTTACGGGCAGCCAAGAGCGCCTCACAGAGGGCACAAGAAAGTGCCTGCACAACCCGCGTTGCCGGTGGTGCCCGTAGGTGGGCACACTTTACGCATTGTCTCTTTTATTTTACCGAGCAAGAGAGCATAAAACCATCTACGGGCGTCATTTATTGAGCTTTTTGAGAGCTATCACCCGCTCAAAAGCCCGCAAAGGCGGTTTAGAGTGGCTCAACCCCCTCTTGAGGTAGGGGGTACCGTTCACAGCCTCGTGGGGGTTGCCGGCGCTTCTATAGCTTTCATAGCGTGCAGAAAAAAACTTATTTTGACCTAACACTGTTCAATCAGAAGGTGAACGAGCACCAGAGGCACTCAGAAGGCTACCCATAGGTGTCGCGCACACCGCGCATACCTGTGGCACGCCGATAGCCTCGCTGATTCCAGCGTCCGTTGTTCGGACCCAGCACGCGAACCTGAGCCACGACACCATCACCCAGTTCGCGGCGGAAAAGTTCAATGAGGTGCCCGTGCATCAGGCGCAGCTGAGTCGTCCAGGCGGTAGAGTCGCACTGGACTTCAACAATGGAGTTTTCGAAGCTGATGGGGCGGGTGTGCGCCGCGATTTCAGGACCCACGAGCTCAGCCCAGCGAGCCAGCACGCTAGAGACTGCCACGGGCTCTTTCCAGCCGCGAGAACGAATCAGGGCGCTGACGATGCCGCCGAGGGGTTTGGGGTCGCGAGAGCTCTCTCCGGGGCCGCTATAGCCACCCATGACGCGGGGATCCCAGCCCTGCGCTCGCCGCGATTTCTTCTTCGAGGCGGCACCGGACATGACCGCCCCAAAATCACGCATGATTTTATTCGCCGAGAAGGCGTTCAGGGGCGCCTCGCCGCGTTCTTGGGCCGCCACTCGCATGCGGGTCAGCAGGGCGGAGGGGGCATCCACCTCGTCACGGTAGAACTCACCCACGCCGTCAACCTCGCATGGGTTTTGAGGCTCCGCAAACTGCGGTTCCGTGAACTCATCGAATGTTTCACGTGAAACATGGTTTTGAGGGTGGACGGGGTTACTCATCGCCGCCGCCCTCCGCGAGCGCAGAAGCGGTCGAGCTCGACTGCCCCACAGAGCCAGTGACAGAGTCGGCGGTAGGCTGCACATACTCGGCGTGACCCGCCGTCACCGACACTAGGCGGTAGTCGCCCAGCTCCTCCGGAATATCGCTGAGTACCGCGCAGGTAATCAACACCTGCTCCGCGTCGGCAACCATCGCACCCAGGCGGTGGCGGCGCGCAGAATCAAGCTCCGCAAACACATCATCAAGAATCAGAATCGGCGAAGAACCCACCGAGGAGTCATCCTCAACATGCACAAACCAGGACGCCAGCTTCAGCGCAAGAGCAAAAGACCAGCTCTCGCCGTGCGAGGCAAAATGCTTCACCTGCATGCCACCGAGCAGCAGGGTAATATCCTCACGGTGCGGACCCACCAGGGTCACGCCACGCTCAATCTCATCGCGTCGACGCTCCGCAAAACCACGCATCAAAGCCTCCTTGAGGTCCTCAATGCGCATCAGCGCCGCATGCTCAATCGAGCGCTCGCCCATGCTCGAAAAAACAGTCGACTCATAGTTGAAACCAACCTCTTTAGAGCCATCCGTCAGCCCCGCGTAGGCGCGGCGAAGCTGCGGCAAAAAACGCTGCAACAGACGAAAACGCGCAGAAAGCAACTGGGCGCCCAGAGTCGACAGCTGCTCATCCCACACCGAGAGCGTACTCAAAGCATTCTCGTCCCGCGCCTTACGCTGCATGGATTTCAGCAGCGAATTACGCTGCCGCAAAATCCGCTCATACTCGCTACGGTAGCCAGCGACCACCGGACGCAAAGAGATAGCCAGTTCATCCACAAAACGACGACGACCCGCAGGGTCCCCCTTCACCAGTTGAAGGTCCTCCGGGGAGAACAGCACCGTGCGGGCAATACCCAGCGCCTCCTTGGCGCGCACCGGCGCGGCACGATTAATGCGCACTCGGTTACTCTGCCCCGGAGCAATCTCAAACTCGGTCACCGTCTGCTGCGAACCGCGCACCGTACGGGTACGAATATAGGCGCGCGAAGCACCCATCCGCACCAGCGGCCCGTCATGGCTCACGCGGTGCGAAGACAGCGACGCCGCATAGTCGATTGCCTCAACAATATTGGTTTTCCCCACACCATTCGAGCCAAGAAACACCGTAACTCCCGCCGAAAGAGGCAGGCTCAGCAGAGCGTAGGTGCGGTAATCCAACAACGAAATATGGTCGATATACACCGG
>CAUUAD010000070.1:0-8248 GCA_963542785.1 Rothia mucilaginosa | reverse complement strand
GACAGCAAGCAGTCCGAACTCAACCGCGCAGAAGCCGCCATCGAACAGGGCCGCCAGTACGGCGACGAAGCAGCCGTCAAGATTCCCTGCGCCGTCGTCACCTACCAGACCGAAAACGGCCCCGTAGAATACAGCGACATGGAACTGTCCCACCGCGTCTTCGACGGCCACTTCCGCGCCGGTCGCGTCGATGGTAAGCCTATCACCGAAAACGACCAGTACCGCGCACTGCGTAACTGCACTCCCGCAGACATGAGCGCACTGCTCAACACCGCCCCCGCAGCACTCCTCTTCGGCGCATGGGACTCCACCCGCAAGAGCAACCAGGTCCGTCTGCGCAGCGCCCTCGTCGGTGAAATCATCGGCGTCCTCGCAGATCAGGAACCTGGCGCTGAACATCGACAGGCACGCCGTGGCGGCGCCCGTGTCGACGCCGTAGCCGCCAGCGTAAAGCTTGCGCCTAAGGACATGGAATCCTTGGTCAACGACCAGGAAGCGGAACTGAGCCCGGGCAATGTCGGAGCTCGTCGCAACGAAATTAAGAAGGCCAAGGCTGACGCCCGCATCTCCGCTTCCACTCTTGGCCTGGGTAGCATCCCGCCCACGCTCGAAGAAACCGGTGCCGTTGCATGCCGCCGCATCATTCGCTCCTGGGTTCTGAGCCTCGCCACCCTGCGTCAGCTGCGTTTCGGCACCGACGAAACCAAGAATGTTGCTGCGCGTGCACTTCTTGCCGCACTTGGCCTCAACGCTATCGCCCGTGCGGAGCGTGAACTCTACATCCGTGCCAACTGCGACCTGATCGAATCCGCCGCACCCGTCGTTACCCTCGACCAGCGTTTCGGTGAGAAGAAGCCCTTCGCACCCCTGACCGTTGAACACACCGACCAGTTGCTCCTCGAGGCTATCGAGAACGCCAAGAAGGCTGGCGTGGCTGACTGGAACGGCCAGACTTTCAACGTCGAAGGCAACCCCATCATCATTAACAACGCCACTGCGGAGGACGCTGAATAATATGACGAACCTCGGAATTCTCGCGAGGTTCCCGCTCGGCGTATACCAGGGCCACAAGGCAGACGGAAGCCCCGACGCCTTCCCCGAACCTGCCCGCTTGCAGGCAGCGCTCCTCAGCGCGGCCGCGCAGGGACCTCACGCAATTATCGAAAACGGGCAGCTCGCCCCCTCGGAAGAATCTCTCAAGGCCCTCAAGTGGCTTGAAGAGAACCCCCCGACCGGGCTGCAGATTCCCGACATGTGCCCCGTGTACCGCTCACGCAACAAGATGAGCCGATTCATGTACCGCGAGGTAGCGCGCTCCGCCAAGGGACGGCAGACTGAGCCTCGTGCAGTATCCGACGGCTGGGCAGTATCCGACACCATCGGCTGGCAGTACGATAAGGTACCCGCAGACATCGCGGAAACCATCACCCAGCTCTGTGGCGAAGTACCCTCCCTCGGAGAAGCCAGCAGCTTCACCGCCCTCTACACCGGAGACGTGGAACCCACCCACACCATCGACACTAAGTCGGGTCCGTTCGAAGCAGGCGGCATGCCCGTCCGTGTGCCCGTACCCGGTCGAATCGACGCGCTCATGCGTGCTCACGCAGAAGCGTACCCCGTCAAGGTTCCCACCAAGGCAGGCGACAAGACTGCAGCGAGCGACACGATGCGCCCCTCATGGGTACCCACCGAAGGCCTCGGATCCATTAAGTACCAGCCTGTGGAGGCTGAAACCTCCACCAGCCCCTGGGAATACTTGTGGCTCCTCGAAGTAGACGGTGAAGAGCTGAAGCCCGAACAGTACGTCAAGGCATGCTCCCTGCTGCACAAGGCTCTCGTAGCTGCCGCAGGATTCGGCGCGCCCAGCCTCATCACCGGCAGGTACCCCAAGGACCACAAGCCTGCCAACAGCATGGCGCTGCAGTACCTGCCTTCCCGCTACCTGCCCGACTACCTGCGTCGTGAGGTGAAGTCTCAGGGAGTCCTGCTCGTCTTGGTCCCGGCAAGCGCCCCGACCGATGAGGCAGTAGAACTCGGTATCGCTCTCAGGAGCGTAGAAACTCTCTACGCTCAGGACTTCCCCCGACTGACCGTGAAGCTTCGTCAGAAGCGCCTGCCCGCGCAGGGTTTCTGGGATGCTCCCAAGACCGGGTACAAGCGTCTGTGGCGTACCCTCAGCGCGGCCGTTCCCGAATCGCGCGTTTTCAACCGCCCGAAGAAGGCTGAGACGAAGGCCTGGACCTTCGCTGACGCTGCCCTGCTTTCCATGGCCTACGTGTGGCGTGATAGCTTCGAAGCGCCCGAGGCTGAAACCTCACGTGAACGAATTCGTAGCTTGAGGGACCAGGTCGAGGAAAAGGCTGAGGCCAAGGTCCTGGAAGCCCACCGTGTAACCCAGAACCCCGCCGCCTACGCCTACAAGCTGCCCCGCACTCTGCCCGCAGAGCCGTGGCGCGGCGTCGTAGACCTCGGCAACCTGGCAACGGACACGACCCTCGTAGCCATCGGTCAGTCCCGCCACATGGGCGGCGGCCTGCTGGTTCCGTTCGACGTACCCACCGAAGAATATGACCGCTGTAAGAAGGAGGAAAAGCATGACTAGCCCCGCTACCAAGCTGCCCTCCATCACCCGTGAAGAGTTCGGTGACTTCTTTGCTGCACTCAACGGAGGGCACGACTCCTTCAGCTGGCAGGAGGAAGTGCTCGACCACATTTGCGAGCACGGTGTATGGCCGGAACGTATTAATGCGCCGACCGGCTCCGGTAAGTCCTCCGTGGTTGATATCCATCTCTTCGCGAATGCGCTCGCCGCGGTTGGCGCCGCGCCGCGCGTTCCCCGTCGCCTCTGCGTGACCGTGGGACGCCGCGCGCTGGTCGACAGCCAGGCAACCCGTGCCGACAAGATTCTCGACTGCCTGAAGAAGGCGCTGACTGATGAATCCGGCGAGCCCGGTATTCTGCGTAGGGTTGCGGAAGCTCTCCAGAGCTTCCAGACCCGCAACGATGACAAGAGGAGCGCCCCCTTCGAAGTTGGCCATATCCGTGGTGAACTCTCGAACCGTACCCTGCCGGTGACCGACATTTCGGCCTGCGCAATCATTGCCGCAACTCCCGATATGTACGGTTCGCGAGCGCTCTTCCGCGGCTACGGCAGTACCAAGGCAGCCCGCCCGCGTGAGACCGCCCTGCTGACCATGGACACCGTCATGGTGCTCGACGAGGCACACATGAACCGTCAGCTGCTGCACACCACTCAGCGCATTGCCGAGTTGCAGAAGCGTGAGGCTGACCTGGGCGTTCCCACCCTGCAGGTGGTTGAGACGACCGCTACCCCCTCAACTGAGGACAGCGAATCGACCACCTTGGGCGTGGACATTGAGGCTCTCGATAGCCCGAATGATAAAGAGCTGCACCGCCGTGTCTACTCGCAGAAGGAACTGGTGCTTCGCCCCATTGATAAGTGGGATGGCAAGCCCGGTAACCCTGCGACCGTGAATGTTGCTGTGGACGCCATTATGGAGCGCCTTGCTCACCGTGAGGCGGGTGAAAGCTCCAAGAAAGCATACACTGTCGGCTGTATCGTCAATCATGTGCGGACGGCTATCGCCATCAAGGAAGCACTCGCTAAGAACAAGGTGCTTGAAAAGGATGAGGTTCAGCTTCTTGTAGGACGCATGCGCCCGTACGACCTGGAGAATCTGCAGGCGGAACACTCCAATCTCTTCACTACCGAAGGCGATGAGTCCGTGAAGGTTGTTGTTGCCACCCAGACTCTCGAAGTCGGTATCGACGTTGACTTCGCTGACCTGGTGACCGAGCTAGCTCCGGCTTCCTCCTTGGCGCAGCGCTTCGGACGTGTTAACCGTCTGGGCCACCGTACAGATTCCAAGGTCGTCGTTATTGAGCCCGCGAGCGGTGACTTGGTGAAGAAGGACGCGCCTCCCTACAAGGCGGTCGACCTGAGCAATGCGTATGCATGGCTCGAAGCGCTCAACGGTGCTGAGAACCCGTCGGTGAACCCCGCCGCAATGGTGAAGAACCCGCCGGTGCAGTCCTCCCCGGAGCGTCTGCTCTACCAGCGCCCGGAATGGCCTGACCTACTGGAATTCTCGCGTACCGACGAGAATCCCTACGATGAGCCGGACCTTGACCTGTGGCTGCACGACTCCCTGGATGCAGAAACCGCAATGGGTGGTGTTATCGTGCGCGATAACCTGCCGAACAACACGTCTGCCGCCATGGAGATTCTCAAGACCAGCTACTTCGCACCGAGCGACGAGGAAACTTTCCCCGCGAATCTGAAGATTCTCCAGGAGATTCTGGACTACCAGGACGAGCACGGCGTGAAGCCGCGTAAGTTCCTTTACCGTCAGGGCGAAATTTCCCTGTGGCAGGACGCTGAGCATGGCGATGAGAATAACCAGGCGTTGGCTCCCGGTGACGTTCTGATTCTTGATACGGGCAGTATCCCGTTCACGAACCAGGGTATTGCTGTGACTCAGCGTGAGTTGCCTTCTAAGAAAGACGAGCTGGAGGCTGTGCCCTTCCCCAAAGGCATCAAGCTCTACGTGTACGAGAAGTGCGCGGACCGTGAGGAAGACTTCGGGGAATACCTGGGCCTCTCGCCCGAAGAGGTAGCGGAACTGCTCGACGCTCAGGGCGCGGACGGTAAGAAGAAGAGGATTGCTTCTGAACTTACTACCGAGGCTGAGGACGGTCAGGAAGTTATCGCCTGGTACGCCGACGTGACCGACGACGAAGAGTCTGTTGAAGGTTCCGATATTGCTCAGGAGTTGGCCCCGACCGATCCTGTTCTTCTGGATGACCATCAGAACGATGTTGCTGAGCGTACCCGCCAGCTTGCCGAGAACCTCGGCCTGGCGCCGGAATTCTCGGAGGCCCTGGAACTGGCTGCAAAGTACCACGACGAGGGTAAACGTGACCTGCGTTTCCAGCAGATGCTGGGTGCAGACCTGCAGGCGGACGCGCTCGCAAAGAGTGGCCACCGTTCCGTGGCAGAAGCGTACCGTGCCCGTAGCCGTAGCGCCCTGCCGAGGGGCTGGCGTCACGAGCAGCTGTCTGCACTCATGGTTGCGGCCTCGCCCGAAAAGGTGGGGGAGCACCGCGACCTGGTATTGCGCATCATTGGCTGCAGTCACGGTCACGGCCGGTTCTCCTTCGCTCATGACGCAGGCTTCCTGCTCAAGGAAGGCTACCTGCCTGAAGGAATGGACTACGAAGCGCTCAAGGAACAGGCGACCCGACTCTTCAATGTCGGTTACTGGGATAACCTCATAGAGCAGACGAGCCGCACCTACGGCCCGTACGCTACCGCCTACCTTGAGGCCGTTGAACGCGCAGCAGACGCCCAGATTTCACGGGAGGGACACTAATGGCAACGTTGACTATTGCCGGTGACTACACCTCGGCACTGACCCATTTTGCCCTCTACGGGCTGTCCCTGATGGTTGAGCAGAAGCACCCCGGAACCGTCACTGTCGGTTGGTCTCAGGAAGGTCAGCCGCGCGCCCAGATGCATGCTGAAGGCGTGTCAGAAGAAGAAATTGCTGAGTGCGTGCACTCCTACGTTTCTTCCCTGGCCGCTGATGGTAGCTGGGTGAACGTCAACCAGTCCTACGGTGCGGGTAAGGAAGCTGCTGTTTTCTCCCCGTTCTCCCCGCGTATTCGAGGAATCGACGCGGAGAAGTACCCGGACGACTGGGCTTCTCACCAGAAGACCCGACAGGCTCATCTGGACACGCTGATGGAACGTGACGACCTGCTGTCTCTGCTCTGGATCTCCGGCCTGGGCGAACCTTCCTACTGGCGTTTTGAAGCCAAGGCACCTCGCCCGGATCACGGCGCGTCTCGCTGGGAGATGAAGACCCGCAACAAGGGCCAGGAATTCGTCAAGGACCGCCTGCGCCTAATGTGCGCGGATCTGGCGACCTGGGAACCTTCCGCAATGCTCAGCGGTATTACCGGGCAGACACTGTACGACTCGCTGGAGAAGAAGCCGGATTCCCGAACCGGAACCGGTTTCACCGTCCCGCAGCCGACGGACACCGCGCTTGCCTTCTGCGCGCTGGTGGGTATTGCGAACTTCCCGGTGATTCACCAGGTTCACCGAATCGGCGTGACCCCCGGTGCGTACCCGTACAACGCTTTGCACCCGCGGCTCATGGTGCTTCCGGTATCCTCCGGAAGGGTTACGCCCGCCCGGTTGCGAACCGTACTTCGCAGCCACCCCTACCGCCGGGTGGTTGACGAGGTCGGTAAGGCGATGGAAGGTGGTTCTTTGAGCGCTGACATTTTCGTGTCCGAATTGGCGGATGAGAAGGCGATTCTTCGTGAGAAGGGTGTTCAGGCCTTTGTTGCTTTCCCCGTTGTGAAGGTGGGTAGTGATTCGGCTCCTGAGCGTCAGGTTCTGAAGGGTAGCGCGATTCCGCTGGGCTAACCTGGCCGCTTATCGAAGCTGACAAATATGCCCGCACAATGCAGGGGAGGGGCCCTCCGGTCGTATTGCCGGAGGGCCCCTCCTCCTGTGTATCGTTCAGCGGATATTCGGTGGCTAGTGCTCTAGCGCGCTAGCGTACCCGGGGGAGTACCCCCTACGCTGCCGCCGCTACAGCACCCTTGGCTGAGGTGCCATTTCGGGTCCACAGCAGGAGCGCCGCCACGCTGTTGATGATGTAGAAGATGTACTTGCCGACGTTCGCGAAGTTGCCCTGGGTCAGCGCCTTGATGCACTGCACGGTGTTGTACAGGAACCAGAATTGCCACTGCATCGTCAGCTTGAGCGCATTCAGAATGTTCGCTGACAGGGACAGGCCGAACACTACGGTCGTGATCCAGAACAGGAATGAGGTCTGGCCGCCGTAGCCGATGTAGTTCGTTACCAGGGAGAACGCGAACGAACCCGCTACAATACCGCCGATAATCAGCTGGCCCTTCGTGCCGGTCGGCGGTTCTAGAGCCTTGCCGCGTTCGGAGTTCTGCCACCTACGAATCGCGAAGGTGTACACGATAAAAGTGACCGGGTAGGTGATGATTGCAGCCTTGTTGCCCAGAATGTAGTCGATTGCTCCGGACAGTGCCGTGTTAATAATGCCGAGCACGTTGCCAACGTTGGAGAGGCGGCCGGTCAGGCGGGTAGACATCATTGAAATACCCACGTTAATCACGGAAATCACGCCGAGGGGAATGAATTTCGTGATCGGGCCCCAGTCGACGTATTTGGCGAGGTTGGTGCTCAGGTATCCTGAGGCGATTGCGATGGCGATAACCAGTGCTACGCCGAAAAGGTCGGCGTACTTGGACTTGGCGAAAAAGAGGAGAGCCTTCTCGTATGAGAATTCCTTGGCCTCCATGGGTAACTCCTTTGTTGAGGATATAGGAACAGTGATAGGGTACCAATAACTATAACTCTTTGAAAAGGGTTTGAATCGGCGTGTCACACATAAAACTTCAGAAACCCACATATTCCACATCTCGGAACACCGCGGCATTGGGTAATTCAAAATCACCCCATCAAGAACCCATACCAACTTCCGGCAAACCTTGCCAGATATCGCCCCTATTTCGTTGAACATCGAAAATGGGCGTAAAATCACCGCCGTTTCGTCTTCGCTTTAAAGGGGACCTTAAGGTACGCTAGATGACTGGGTCAGGGAACCGTGCCGGTCTCACTCACCGCGCATCCGCCCGACAGACACCCGCACCCCGTACACTGCGTCTCACTCACGCACACAGGGGAGGGAACCCAACGTATCGGCCTCACTCACCGTTTACGCGGCTGTCCGCGCGTCCTGCCACCCGTAACTCACTCAACTCAAACAAGAACTGAATAGGACAATCATGCCCTTGATTAACCATCGACTCTCACGACGATTCTTTGTAAAGGGTGCTTCCGCCGCTGCTGCTGCAGGCGCACTGACCCTGCAGGCACAGGCCGCGCAGGCTGACGAAGCACCCACCAACATTGCCCCGGCAACCGAGGAAACTAAAGGCCCGCGCCTCGTTATTCAGCGCGCCACCATCACCGAAACCGGTATGACCGTGAACTACACTGCACACGGTCTGCGCGAATTCCTTACCGAAGGCACCACCCTGACCGTACGCCACGGCTACGTTCGTAACGACTCTTTTGAAACTCTGCGTTCCTGGCCGCTCACCCCCGAATTTGACGGTGATGCTGACAGCTTCAGCGGTAGCGACCAGTTCCCCATCGAGCTGATGCAGGGTGAGG
>CAUUAD010000069.1:0-8264 GCA_963542785.1 Rothia mucilaginosa | reverse complement strand
AACGCTACGACCTCATGAACGGCATCCTCTCCCTCGGCCAGCACATCTACTGGCGCAAGCAGGCAGTCGCAGCCGTCGACGCACACCCCGGCCAGAAAGTGCTGGACGTAGCCGCAGGTACCGGCGTCTCCTCCGAACCCTTCGCCGACGCCGGCGTGGATGTCATCGCAGCAGACCTCTCCGAAGGCATGCTCGACGTGGGCCGCCGCCGTCGCCCAGACATGACCTTCATGCAGGCAGACGTCACCGCCCTACCCTTCGACGACGAAACCTTCGACGCAGTGACCATGTCCTACGGCCTGCGCAACGTCGCCAACTACCCCAAGGCACTGAGCGAAATCTACCGCGTGCTCAAGCCCGGCGGACGCATCGTCGTCCTCGAGTTCTCCACCCCGACCTTCGCCCCCTTCGGCGCGGTCTACAAGAACTACATCATGAAGGCAATTCCGCCGATTGCCCGCGCGATCTCCTCCAACCCCGAATCCTACGAATACCTCGCCGAGTCCATCATCGCCTGGCCCAACCAGCAGGAACTGGCGCAGAAGTTCAAGGAGGCGGGCTTCACCTCCGTACAGTACCGCAACCTCACCGGCGGTATTGTCGCGATTCACCGCGCCTTCAAGCCCGAAACGCACAACGCCTAAACACCGCGTTCACACACCACCGAAGACACTAATACCACTGAAGACACCAAAACACCAAGAAGATAGAAGACACCGTGAGCAACGCAGAGCAGCCCATCGCCGCAACCGACCTGCTGGGAGACCTCGACCTGAAGCTTCCCGCAGGCTTCGAACTCATCGCCGCAGACCCCAAGCTGGGTCCGCAGATTCTTTCCTCCCTCGCGCGTATTGAGGAGCGCCTGGCTGAGGCAATCGCCCAGACCGACCACCTGGCGGATGTCGCATCCCGTCATCTGCTCTCCGCGGGTGGCAAGCGTGTGCGTCCCCTGCTGGCGCTACTCTCGGCAGCTGTCGACGGCGAAATCAACGACGAGGTTATCGAAGCCGCCGTGGTCGTTGAGCTGACCCACCTGGCAACCCTCTACCACGACGATGTTATGGACGATGCACCCAAGCGCCGCGGCGTGGACAGCGCCCAGATGATTTGGGGCAACTCCGTTGCAATTCTCACCGGCGACCTGATCTTCTCCCGCGCATCCCTGCTGGTGTCCGAGCTTGGTACCCGCCCCATGAAGATTCAGTCCCAGACCTTTGAGCGTCTGGTGCTCGGTCAGCTCTTCGAAACCACCGGCCCCCGCGAGGGCCAGGACCTGCTCGACCACTACATCGCGGTCATTGAGGGTAAGACCGGCTCCCTGATTGCGGCTGCTGGCGAGTACGGCTCCCTGCTGTCGGGCGCTTCCGAAGAGGTCATCTCTATGGTTAAGGCGTACGGCGAGCTGGTCGGCGTGGCATTCCAGCTGGCAGACGATGTCATCGATATTGTGAGCGACGGCAAGACCAGCGGTAAGACCCGCGGCACCGACCTGCGCGAGGGTGTGCCGACCCTGCCGACCATCCTGCTGGACCGCGCGGTAGTAGCCGGCGACGAATCCGCTATCGTAGTTCGCGCCCTGCTGGATGCCGACCTGAGCTCCGACGAGGCGCTGGAGGCAGCTGTGGAGGCGCTCGCCGCTCACCCGGTCACCCAGGAAGCATGGCAGATCGCCTACGACTGGGCGGACCGCGCAATCGCCGCGATTGCTCCGCTGCCCGAGTCCACCGCGAAGGCTGCGCTGGAGTCCTTCGCTCACGCTGTGGTTCACCGCGAAGGCTAAAACCCGCCGTGTAGCGTGTGCGCTGGCGTAAGCGCTGATGCGTCTCATACTTCAAAACCCCCGCTGAATCTGCCCGGATTCGGCGGGGGTTTTCTGTGTTACGGCTAGTCAGCGCCGGTTTTTGGGGTGGCTTGGGGCTGCTCTCACCCTCCGAAAGCTTCCGCATGCTGGGGTCTTCTTGACCGCCATATGCCTTTAAGGTAATCCTTATAGGCATGCCTGAGGTGCACATCCACCCCTCAGACCTCTGACGGCTCCCACGCCCAACCCGTGTTGGAGAGCCGTTTACTATTTCTGGACGCGAGCAGAGCCCAACCACCCCGACGGGTTATTCTCGCACCAACCATCCGCGTCCCCACACATTCGAGGTTTACAACTATGGGAGCATCTACCCCTAAGGCGCCCACGAAGCGCGAAGGCTTCTCTAGCCGTCGCGTCTTTATCTTTGCCGCCATCGGTTCTGCAGTTGGTCTGGGCAATATTTGGCGTTTCCCCTACATCGCATTTGATAACGGCGGCGGCGCCTTCATGATTCCCTACATTGTCGCCCTGCTGACCGCCGGTCTGACCTTCCTCTTCTTTGACTACGCTATCGGTCACCGTGCGCGTGCGTCCTCCCCGCTGGCTTTCCGCCGTCTGAACCGTAAGACCGAGTTCATCGGCTGGTGGCACATGGGTATTAACTTCGTCATCGCTATCTACTATGCCGCTATTGTGGCGTGGTCGTTGCGTTACATGGTTTTCTCCTTCACCAATGAGTGGGGCGATAACCCGAAGGCGTTCTTCAATGGCGAGTTCCTGAAGGTCGCAGACACTCCCGGTGTCTCCCTGGACTTCAACATGAACGTCCTGATCCCCATGGTTCTCGTGTGGGGCGTCCTGCTTGCTGTGATGGCTCTGGGCGTTCAGAAGGGTGTGGGTGCAGCCAATATCATCTTTATCCCGCTGCTGCTGGTCATGTTTGTTGGTCTGGTGATTTACTCGCTGACCCTGCCCGGTGCGGCCGATGGTCTGAATGCTCTGTTCACCCCTAGCTGGGACTCCCTGGCTAACCCGGATGTGTGGGTTGCTGCCTACGGTCAGATTTTCTACTCCCTGTCCATTGGCTTCGGCATTATGATTACCTACTCCTCCTACCTGAAGCCTAAGACTGACCTGACCGGTTCCGGTGCTGTGGTTGGTTTCGCGAACTCCGGTTTTGAGCTTCTGGCGGGTATCGGTGTGTTCGCTGCTCTGGGCTTTATGGCTCAGGCTGCTGGCACCCAGGTGAGCGAGGTTGCAACCAGCGGTATTGGTCTGGCGTTCATTGCGTTCCCGACCATTATTTCTCAGGCGCCCGGTGGCGTGCTGATCGGTATCCTCTTTTTCGGCTCCCTGCTCTTTGCTGGTTTCACCTCCCTCATTTCGATTCTTGAGGTGATTATCGCTGGTATTCAGGATAAGTTCGCGACGTCCCGTCTGGCATCTACCATTCTGGTGATTGTTCCGATGGCTCTGATTTCGCTGTTGCTGATGCCGACTACCACCGGTCTGTACGTGCTGGATATTCTCGATAACTTCGTGAACCTCTTCGGTATTCTGGCTGCTGGCCTGTGCGCCATCATCGTGGTCTCCTACGTGGTGCGTGCACTGCCGGCTCTGGCTGAGCACCTGAACCGCTACTCCTCCATCAAGGCTGGCAAGATCTGGATGATTCTGCTGGCTGTCGTGACCCCGCTGGTTCTGGGCTACTCCCTGATTCAGAGCGTTATTAAGCTTGTGGTAACCCCCTATGAGGGTTACCCGGCAGATATGCTGGCTATTTTCGGTTGGGGTATGAGCGCACTGCTTCTGGTTGGCGCAATTGTTGTTTCTCTCTTGCCCTGGTCGAAGAAGTCTCGTGCGGCTGAAGAGCCTCCGGCACCTCCGGTGATTGCCGGTCAGGTGGAGCACGGCCACGTTGATTCGACCATTACCCGTTAGGAGCCCTCATGTCTTTCTCCGCAATTGTGATGCTCATTGTGGCAATCCTGATCATTTGGGGTGGCCTGGGTTTGGCTCTGCTGAACCTGCACCGTCATCCGGATTTGGATGCTCTCGATGCTGCTGAAGCTCAGGATTCTGAGCTTTAGAGTGTGAACGCGATATAAAGTGATGCCCCGCAGGCGTTAGCCTGCGGGGCATCACTGTGTTTTATGCGGGACTGTGTTTTGTTCGGGTTGGGGAGAGCTACTTGCTCTGTACGTCTTCAGCCTGCACGAGCGGGATCATGCCGGTTTCCGGGTCGGACAGCGCGGAGGCGCGGTAGGCGCGGGAGGCACGCAACGCATCCACGGTGAAGATGATGAGAGCGACCCAGATGAGGCTCAGACCCAGCACCTTATCGGCGCTCATCTGCTCGTGCAGAACGGTCAGCGCCAGAATAAACTGGATGGTCGGGCCCAGGTACTGCACCATGCCGATGACCGACAGCGGAAGAGCCTTGGTCGCCGCGGCAAAGAGCATGAGCGGCACAACGGTGACCACGCCGGTGGAGGCGAGAAGCCAGAAGTGTCCGGGACCCTCACTGAAGAGAGTCATCTGTCCCTGCGCGTTCAGCATCAAGAGGGCGGCAACGCCGAAGGGCGCCAGGATGAAAGTCTCTAGAGACAGTGAAATAATGGGGCTGACATCGTGGGCGATGCGCGCCTTCAGCAGACCGTAGATGCCGAAGGAGAACGCCACGCCCAGACCCGTCCACGGCACCTGGCCGTAGATGAGGCTCATCATCAGCATCGCAATACAGGAAATCGCCACGGATACCCACTGCGCCGGGCGTAGACGCTCATGCAGGAAGATGACACCCAACACCACGGAGACCAGCGGGTTAATGAAATAGCCCAGGGATACGTCAATGGTGTGGCCGCTGGTCGTCGCCATCACGTAGATGAGCCAGTTTGCGCAGATGAGGAATGATGCTGCCGTCAGCACCAGCATGATGCGGCGGTCCCGCAGCGCGCGGCGGAAGTCTGCAGTTACCCTTAAAATCGGCAGCAGCAGGGCGCAGAAGATGAGGGAGAAGACCACGCGCGCCACGACAATCTCAATAGGGCCTGCAGGTGCCATCAATACAAAATACAGGGGGAGCAGACCCCAAATAATGTAGGTGCCGATGATGGCGATGAACCCGTTGCGGGTGGTGTGCTTCTGAGTTTCTGACATGGTCTCTTCTTCTGAGTTAAGTTCTTCGGTTACGTTCTTCTAATGCTAGTCCTTGGGATGCGCCAGCGGGGGCATTGATGTGCGTTGAGGCTACTCTACCCGCTGGGGACACGCCACAGGCGCGGCACCACGAGGATACCGCGCCTGAAATGCTGTTGCGTATTCGGTTTAGAGGCCGAAGAAGCGGGAGAAGAAGCCCTTCTTCTTGGGCTGCTCTGCCTCGCGGCGTGCAGTTTCTTCCTGCTCGCGGCGGGCTGCCTCTTCGTGCTCTGCCTGCAGGTCGGGAGCTGCGCCAGCGTTGCGGATGGGCTCCACGTGCTGCTCTTCGTATTCTGCTGCATCCTGCTCGGCCTCTGCGGGCTGCTCAGCTACAGTCTCAACGGCGACCGGCTCCTCAGCGTACTCTGCGGAAGCTTCAACGGTCTCGTACTCGGGCTGCTCGGCGCCGATGGACTCGTCGGTGTAGACGCGAGCCTGCTCGGTCTCTTCTGCCTCGTACTCGCCGGGCAGGGTCTCCACGGTGACCAGACCGGGCTCTGCGTGCTCTGCCGGATCCTGATCGAAGGGAGCCTCGTCGGCAGGGTAGAGGTTTTCGGTGCTCTCAACGCCGGGTACCTCGGTCTCTGCGACCGGTGCCTGCTCGGCAATTTCGACGGCGCGCTCAGCCTCAGCCTCGGCACGTGCGGCGGCGCGTTCTGCCGCCTCCTGCTCGCGCTGTGCGTTCTGAGCGGCTGCCTCAGCGGCTGCCACGCGCTCAATCTCGGTGCGCAGTGCCGCGAGGGATTCGCGACGCTGCGCGGCAGCGGCTGCACACTGCTCCAGAACCTCGGGGCCAACCTGAGGTTCAGCCTGCTCGATGCCGCTGATGCGGCCCTCGTCGAACCACAGGCGCAGGGCACCGTCGGTTGCGGTCAGTACTGCGGTTGCCTCGGTGTCCCAGGCAATGTGGAAGCCACGCTGCTGAGCGTAGGAGTCCACCGCCAGAACCTGATTGTGGATGTCTTCACTCTGCAGGGTCTTGGCAATGACGCGGCCAATACCCTTGTAGGTCGGTGCCTCGAGGGTCAGCTCAGCGCCCTCCAGCAGGGTCCACGCGCGCACGCCAGCGCCCGCGGGTAGCGGGTAGTGTGCGTACAGGCCGCTAATGGTCTTGGTTGCCAGGGTCAGGCGGCGTGCCAGAGACTCGGAGAGGGGCAGCTCGTCGGTGGTCAGCTCGGTCAGGCCGTCACGCTCACCGGTTTCACGCGCCTGAATAGCGGCAGAAACAACAGAGTCGGGGAAGTAGCCCAGCTGCTGCCAAGACCAAATCCAAGTACCGCGGTTCTCAGATTCGGTGCCCAGCAGGTGCGGCTTGAGCGAAAGCGGGGGAGTGGTCTCAAAATCCAGAGACTGGGAGGTGAAATCCACGTTCCACTCGGAGGTACCCACGAGCTCAGCGAGTCGAGCCTGGTACTCGGTGGAGATAAAGATCGATGCGTCGATAAGGTCCTGCAGAGAATTCGTCATGATTCAAGATTATCAACCTTTTAGCGTTCACTATGCCGTGTATCCCCGGTTTTAGTGTGCGCTTTAGGCGTATTGGACGCTAAGAGGGTCGATTGAGCCGTCTGTGAAAGGTGCAGGGGAGAGATAGAGCATATATCTTTCGGCGTAAACTATCTGCGTGAAGTGCCCGTGTTCGTTAGAATCGAAGGGACGGCTTCTTCCGGCACCCTGTAAGCCGACACTACGACCGAACACGGATGCCTCCAGCCGCGCCGTATTCACACTCAAGGATGTATGAACTATGACTGAACCCCGCCTCGCCGAGACGAGTAGCCGCGCCGCGCGTATTCAGGATGCGCTGAACAACATTGGAAGTTGGCTGCTGGATGTCGTTAGTGTTGACCCCGGCTGGAGCGAAATGGTGCTGGACGTCAAACCTCTGGCAGGTCAGATTTTCGTACGCGTGCGTGAATTCCGCGACGGTGAGGAGTTTATCGGCACCATCGGTCCGCTCAAGGACGGATCGCCTATTATCGCTGAGGTCCGCAAGCTGCAGCGCGCTGCCTACGACGGTAACCGCGGCACCTGGTTTACCGCATCCATCGTGGTGGCGGCAACCGGCTGGCCCAACCCGCAGTTCAGCGTGGGTGCCTCCTATAACCGTGACGATGAGCCCGCCAGCTGGAAGAACGAAGGCACTCTGACCGCAACCGACGTGCGTGAGCACCTGGCTGAGTTCCCCCGTGATGCTTCGCGTATCCCGCAGTGGGCTCGTGAGCGTATGGAGGGCCGTGCCCGCCACTCTGCTGCTGCGGCGCTGTCTTCGAGTGAGCATGAGATTCCGAACCCCTACCTGGTCGCGGCCCTGAAAACCTTCCGTAACGATGTGCAGGAGCGAACCCTCATTAACGTGGTCCGCACGATGCTCGGTGGTGACGTTCTGCTCGATGCGACCGGTTCCCTGCTGATTCCTTCTGAAACCGACCTGATGGGCCCCGAATCCGTGCTGACCCACCAGGTCATTCGCATGCCCGAGACCGGTATGCAGGCGCTATGTGTCTTCTCCTCATCCGAGCACATTGGCAAGAGCTACGTGCGTCAGGAATCCGAGGGTGACGAGCTGATTCTGCGCGAACCGGCGATGAAGGTCTTCATCGACTTCCTCAACAACGAGGCGCTGGACCTGATTGTGGTTGACCCCGGCACCGATCACGAGTGCTACATTGAGCGTGCTCAGGTGCACTGGATTGTCACTTCCCCCCGTAACGATGGCGCGAAGATGGCATTGACTCAGGATAATATGCAGATGCTGCTCGGCTCGCTGGTATCCCCGGCGTCCGTACTGCTGGTGGGTGTTGACCCGGCCGACCCCTCCGGTACCTCCTTCGTGTTTGACCCGGATGAGAACGGCAACCCGCAGAGCCTGCTGGTGTTCACCTCGCCCATTGAGATTGCGGCACTGGACCCGCATATTGAGGTGCGTTCGGCGAATGCCCTGGATATTCTGCGTTACGCCCTGGAGATTGGCGCACCGAGCGTGAAGGTGAACGCAATTAACCCTTCCACCGTGTTGAGCGCGGCGCAGATTCGCGAGCTCCTCGATATTGTGGGTGAATAGGAAGCGGTCTTCGGCGCTTCTCCCGCTGGTGCTAGTGCATCCGCATAGTTCGTAAAACCCGTCACGTAAAATCGCCCGGAAGAGACACCCACACGGTGTTGTCTCTTTCGGGCGATTTTTGTGTTTGGAGAGGGTTGTAATCCTGCAAACGGGTTTAAAATATGGGGCCGGTGACTCCACCTCACTGAAAGTCACCGACCC
>CAUUAD010000068.1:0-8393 GCA_963542785.1 Rothia mucilaginosa | reverse complement strand
AACTGGCCGGGCTGCAGCTGGTCGAGGTCGATAGCGGTGAGGCATACACCGTTGACGGCGAGGGAGCCGCCGTGTTCGAGGTCGGCGACGATGTCACCGGCGTTGAGGGTCAGGTAGGCTGCGTCGCTGCCTTCGATGGGGGTGATGGATTCTACGGTGCCGAGGGCGCCAATGATTCCGGTAAACATGTGTGCTTTCCTTTTCTCGCCGTGTCCGCCGGGGCGTCGTCGTTGAGGGCGACGGGCGGCGATGGTTTGTTCGTCGGTATAACTATACGTATTTTTCGATTATTCCCTGTAGTCGGATGCGGGACGTGCCAGTATACGAACCCGGTAGCATTCGGTGAAGCTACCGAGCCCGCATCGCGGCGTGACAGGTTACGGGTCTAATCCAGTCTCTGCTAGTCCGACTAGGGCTAGTTCAACCCTGGCTAGTCCAGCCTCGGTTCCGGTGCGTGGCAGGCGTCCAGCTTCGGCAGGGTGCGCCGTTCACCGGGGTCCTGTGCGGTTCCGCGAGGTGCCGGCACCAGGTGGGTTGCGGTGTCATTGCCGAGCACGCGCACCGCCGGGAACATGCCCAGGTCGTCCAGCTGCAGGCGCGGCGCCTGCGCGAGGGTGTCCACGAGCAGACGGTAGACGGCGCTCTTGCCCCGCCCCATGATCATGGGGGCACGGTACCAGACCATCTCGTCGATGAGGTCTTCACCGGCGAAGAGGCCGACCATGCCGGGGCCACCCTCAATCATGAGGTGCCGCACCCCGCGGGCGTACAGCTCATCGAGCAGTTCGCGCGGGTCGTGGGTGAAGACCTGCAGGAAGTTCTGCGGGTCGGGCTCACGAGCATCCTGCGGGTCGAGACCGCGCACGCGGTAGTTCACGGGAATCTCAGTCTTGCCCATAACCACGCGTAGCGGCTGCTTCTCGAAGCGCTCCCCGTTAGCATCGCGCGCATCCAGGGTCGGGTCGTCCATGAGGGTGGTGCGGGTGCCAATCATGACGGCGTCGGCGCGGTGACGGATCAGGTGCCCGTCAATGCGCGCGGCGGGGCCGGTAATCCACTTGCTCGTGCCGTCAGCTGCCGCAATGAACCCGTCCAGGGTGGAGGCGCTCTTTGCGGTGATGAAGGGGCGGCGTTCGGCGGCGGCAATGAACCAGCGCTCGTTCAGCAGGTAGGATGCGTTCGCGAACTCCTCCATGGCGTGCACGGTGACGCCCTGCGAGCGCAGGTAGGCGGCGCCTCCGGCTGCGTTTTCGGTGTCGTCGCTGTAGGCGTAGTAGAGTTCGCTGATGCCCGCCTCGGCAACGGCGTGGGAGCAGGGGCCGGTGCGTCCGGTGTGGTTGCAGGGTTCCAGGCTCACGTACATGCGGGCGCCGGTGAGGTCGGTTCCCGCGGCGCGGGCGGCGGCGAGTGCGTCAGCTTCGGCGTGCGGGGTGCCTGCGCCTCGGTGGTAGCCCACGTGCAGCAGGTGCCCGTGCGCGTCGGTGATGACGGCACCAACGAGGGGGTTTGCGCCACGGATGCCCTGGCGTGCCGCCTGCAGTGCCAGGGTCATGGCTTCTGCGTGGCTGAGTGCCTGCTCGGGGTCGGGCAGCTGGAGGGTGCGTGCGGCGGGCAGGCCGGCAAGGTGACCGTACTCTGCGGCGGAGTAGTCCGCGTCGTTGTGCGGCAGGTGTGCGCTGGGGGCATCGGTTGCGGGCAGGTGCGCGCTCGCCAGCACCTCCTGTGAGTGGTTCTGCGGCATCTTATGCACGACCTTTCTGCACGTCGGTTACCTCAACGGTCACATCGGGGAATTGGGTCTGTACCTGGGTCTTCTGCGCCTCCAGGTTACGGGTGCGCCACCAGACGAAGAAACCAACCAGGGTGAAGCATCCGTAGAACACGTACATGAGGGAGGTCGCGTAGTAGCCTGCGCTCCACAGCAGCGGCACGCCGACCAGGTCGACGGCAACCCAGATGAGCCAGAATTCAACCCAGCCGCGCGCCATGCCGTAGGTGGCGAGCAGCGAGCCGGTGAAGATCCAGGCGTCGGACCAGACCGGTTCGTAGGAGCCGAGGGCGCGGAAGATGGGGGTGAGTAGCAGGGTGCCTGCAATCATGGCGACAACCAGGCCTGCGCGTTCGGTGTTGGTAGCCCACTTGGGGATCACCGCGACACCTTCGGAGGCGTCACCGCCGGAGGCGCGGGTTGCGCGCCAACGATGCCAGCCCCAGATGGACACGGCAATAAACATGACCTGGCGGCCTGCCTGGCCGAGCATGGTGACGGGGTGCGGGCTGCCGACGAGGGCGCCCAGGAAGACGGTGAGGAGCAACAGGTTGCCGAGAATGCCGACGGGCCACGCCCATACTTTACGTCGCATGCCGCCGAGCGCCGATGCTAGGCCGAATGCGTTTCCGAGAACTTCGCGCACGAGGAGGGACTGGTCCCCCACGTGAATTTGTGCGTCGAAGAGCCACCGCAGGATGTCCATTGTTTCTTTCCTCTCTGAGTTGGACCGTGTGTCGGATGCGCTGTGTGCGCATCTGCGGCGGCTCCGGGGAGAGGAACAGAAAAGGGCGGCTACCGCGGGCATCTTAGGCAGTGCCCGGTATCCGTGGTGAGGCGGGAGCGGCGAATCAGCCAACCGTAGCTGAAATCAGCCGGCTGCGGTCACGGAGAATTGCGACCGGGGGGAACTGCGGTCGAGGGGAATAACGTACCGGCACCTTGAAAGGCGCCTCTCCCCTGTCATACAGAAAACCTGCCCTACAGAAAACCACTGTGCTCTTGAGCAACAGTTTTCTTGAGTGACAGTTTTCCCGAGCAACAGTTCTCTCAAGTAACCAAGTAACTGCTTCGGTGCACTCTGCCCGCTACCCCGATTTTCGGGAGGCTCGGCGGAGTGCGCTCCTGCCTTTTTCTGCTCGTGCTACCTTCCATCCAGACTGTACTGTCGGCACCGGATTTTCACCGGTTCGGCCTCTCTTGCGGGCGGGCTTCTCTAGCGGAGTCTTGGCGTCCTGTGCGGATGCGAAGATTCGTACGATTTTTGCCTACCTGCGAGAGCGGTTCGCGGGCTGTGACCGCCGGTTCGGAATTTCACCGACCCCGGAGCACGATGTTGATACTGATTATGCCACAGCGCACGCCGGGGGTTTAATTTGTTTTCTCTGGGATAACTTCCGTGACAAGATGACGTTTTATGACTGTACTCTCAGTGCGTTTTCAAGCCCCTCTCAACAAGCCCTCACGGTAGTCACTTGCGGGACCGTTTTGGACCCGATTCTTCAATTTTCGGGAATGATTTATCACGGTTTCATAACGGTGGAGAGCGCCAAACAGACCAAAGAGTTATGAGGGCCTCCAGGGGGCTACTCAGAGCACATTGAACACCCGTCAATACCTTTATGACAAGGAATTATAACAATAAGGTTAAATTATTGGTTTAAGGTTTACTCCAGGGGTGATTTAAGGTTATTCTTATCTACAGGAGCTCCCATCACCGATAAACCGGTTCCGTTGAGAGCAATATAATTCGGACCATCCGAGCACTCACATCAAACCCTTAAGCTTCTGCCATTTGAAGCTAGAAAACTGGCCCGCGGACTGCATTCCCGAGGATGGTTTTCACGCAGCATCTGCGCGTACTGGATTGCGCAGTATTGCGGCGCACGATGTTGATGTGCTTCACCATCGGGAGGCAACCACACCGAATTGTTTTCTCAACGGAACCGGCGTGGGAGCTCTTCCGAATAAACTTCCGGAAGATCGCATGGCGTGCGCCTTTGTATACCTGTACGAGGGGGCGTTGTGCGTGTCAAACGGTCATAAGCTCCCGTTCTTCTGTCGTCGCCTACCGTGGTGCGCGATGGGGGTTACGGGAACCTTGCGGGATGGTTGATCCCGCGCGCTCTGCATTGTCTTGTGGAGTGTGGTGTGTTTGGGTGGCGTATTCGCAGTGCCGGAGCGAATACGCCACCCGTTTTTAACCTGTGAAACCCTGCCCACCCCAAACTCAGGCGAGCTGCACACGAAACTCAGCCCCAGACCAGCCCTACTCAATCCAAATTTTGGCGAGCTGACCGAATGCCCTAACCCGGTACCAAGCATCTATATCTATTCCCCGAGAGGTAGGCGATCTAGAGGGCGTACCGGACACGCGAAGCGGGGGCTCCGTCCTCGAAGCGCCCCCAGGCGCTGAAGAGGGGGCACTCCCCCGCGAGCGTGAACCGGTACCCCCCCCCCAACGCATCCAAAACATAACGCTCCCCCAGCTACACGCGGTAGTTGAGGGAGCGTTATATCTATATAAGGCTAGAAGCCCTGAAGGATTAATCCTCTACGGAACGGAATGCTACAACCGCGTTGTGGCCGCCGAAACCGAAGGAGTTCGACAGTGCCACAATCTCACCGGCGGGCAGCTCGCGCGCCTCAGTCACCACGTCCAGGTCAATCTGCGGGTCCTTGTTGTCCAGGTTGATGGTGCAGGGTGCGGTGCGGTGGTGCAGAGCCAGTACGGTGAGTACGGCTTCGAGTGCGCCCGCGCCACCGAGCAGGTGGCCGGTCATGGACTTGGTTGCGGAGACGGCAATGTTCTTGGTGTGGTCGCCGAAGGTTTCGTGCATTGCGGTTGCTTCGGGCAGGTCACCGGCGGGGGTGCTGGTGGCGTGCGCGTTGATGTGCACGACGGTCTTCGGGTCGATGTTGCCGTCTTCGAGGGCTTCGCGCAGTGCGCGGGTTGCGCCGAGTGCTGCGGGGTCCGGTGCGGTGATGTGGTAGGAGTCGGCGGATACGCCGGTGCCTGCCAGTTCCGCGTAGACGCGTGCGCCGCGTGCCTTGGCGTGCTCTTCGGATTCGAGGATGAGCGCTGCTGCGCCTTCACCCATGACGAAGCCGTCGCGGTCGACGTCGTAGGGGCGGGATGCCTTTTCGGGTTCGTCGTTGCGGGAGGAGAGTGCCTGCATCTTGGCGAATGCTGCCATGGGAAGCGGGTGGATTGCTGCTTCGGCACCGCCGACGATGACGACGTCTGCCTTGCCGCTGCGGATCATTTCAGCACCGAGCTGCATGGCTTCGGTGGAAGATGCACATGCGGAGACGACGGTCTGTGCTGCGGCGCGTGCCTTGAGGTTCATGGAGACGGCTGCTGCGTTGCCGTTTGGCATGAGCATGGGAACGGTCATGGGGAGGACGCGGCGGGGGCCCTTTTCGCGGAGGGTGTCCCATGCGTCGAGGAGGGTCCACACGCCGCCGATACCGGTGCCGAAGGCTACGCCGGTGCGCTCGGGGTCGACTTCTTCTGCGGATTCGGCGTCGGGGCCGGAGAATCCTGCGTCTTCCCATGCTTCGCGTGCGGCGATGAGGGCGAGCTGGCCCGAGGGATCCAGACGCTTTGCTTCTACCTTGGTGAGGCGGCCGGATTCGAGGGCGGGCACGGCGAGCTGGCCTGCAATGTATACGGGCAGGTCGTATTCCTTGACCCAGGGGTGGTCGAGGGTGGATACACCAGATACGCCCTTGGTTGCGTTTTCCCAGGTGGTGGGGACGTCGCCGCCAATGGGGGTGGTCGCGCCGAGGCCGGTCACCAGCACTTTTCGAGACATTGTGGCACTTTCTCTTCGGTGGTCGATTTGGTGGTTTATCCGGTGGTGTGTGGATAAAAACCTGTAGGGCCCGGGGTTTACAATGGGCGTTTTCACGCGGGAGAGACGCTGTCGTTGCGCCCTGCGTGTTCCCGGGAGTGTGTTGGGTTGGTTGGGTGAATAGCGATGCGGCGCGGGCCGGTGAGAGCCCGCGCCGCCTCGTTATTGGTTATAGCTTAGGCAGCGTTCGCGATGAACTCGACTGCGTCGCCAACGGTCTTGAGGTTCTTGACCTCTTCGTCCGGGATGGTCACCTCGAACTTCTCCTCAGCGTTCACGACGATGGTCATCATCGAGATGGAGTCGATGTCCAGGTCCTCGGTGAAGGACTTGTCCAGCTGAACGTCCTCAACCTCAACGCCGGTCTCTTCGTTAACGATTTCTGCCAGACCTGCGAGGATCTCTTCCTTGTTAGCCATTCAGGGGCTCCTTTGTTTTTTCGATGGTCATCGCACCCGCCGGGTGGGGGTACGCGTGCATTACCGAGTTTATCGTGTCTGCGTGGTGTACGCATGCGTCAACTCGGAGTTTGTGGGGATGCTTTCCCGCTTTATTTTCTTTCTCGTGCACCGGCGTGGTGCCGGTCGTGAGGGGCGGTGAGCATCGGGCTCTGGTGGTTTTCCTTAGGGAAGGACGACTACCTGAGCTGCGAATGCCAGGCCGGCACCGAAGCCGATCTGCAGGGCGAACTTGCCGGAGAGTTCCGGGTTCTCCTTGAGCAGGCGGTGTGCGGCCAGCGGAACCGATGCGGCGGAGGTGTTACCGGCATCGACGATGTCGCGTGCCACTGCCACCGTGTCGGGAAGCTTGAGGGTCTTGACCATCTGGTCAATGATGCGGGCGTTTGCCTGGTGCGGGATGAGCGCGCCGAGCTCGTCGGGGGTGATGCCGGCGGTTTCGAGTGCCTGCTTGGCGACCTTCGCCATTTCCCATACTGCCCAGCGGAAGACGGAGGGGCCGTCCTGGCGCAGGGTGGGCCAAATCTTTTCACCCTCCTGTACGGGGTTTGCGACGAAGTCGCGGTTGCGGATATCCAACAGGGAGTGAGTCATACCCACGGTACCCCAGCGGGAGCCGTCCGAACCCCATACGGTGGGGGCGATGCCCGGCTCGTCGGAGACACCTACGACTGCTGCGCCTGCACCGTCGCCGAGCAGGAAGGAGATGGTGCGTTCGGTGTTGTCGATGAAGTCAGAGAGCTTCTCAACGCCGATGACCAGCACGTGCTTTGCGGTGCCTGCGCGGACGAGGGCGTCTGCCTGGGCGATGCCGTAGCAGAAACCTGCACATGCCGCGGAGATGTCGTATGCGGGGCACTTGGAGCCGATTGCGTCAGCGACCAGGGTTGCCAGGGAGGGGGTTGCGTAGGGGTGCGAGATGGTCGAGATGATGACCGCCTCAATGTCCTCACCGGCTACACCGGATGCTGCCAGGGCGTCCTTGGCGGCACCGATGGCGAGGTCGGCTACCGACTGGTTTTCGCTGGCGCGATGGCGGGTTGCGATGCCGGTGCGCTGCTTGATCCACTCGTCGGAGGAGTCGATTGCCTCAACGATGTCATCGTTGGGGACGATGACCTCACCGCGGGCTGCGCCGTAACCGAGGATGCGGGAGTAGCGGTTGATTTCGTACTGCTTGAGGGTAGTCACGTATTCAATCCTTAGTGCTGATGCTTGCAAGACACTGTGTGCCTCGCATGTCTAAAGTGCATGTCTAGTGTGAAGGGTTCCTAGCGCGGGGAGGGCTGGGTGCTCTCCCCCCGGCGTTTAGCCCTTCAGCGAGGCGAGGTCCTCGGGAGCGTTGATGGAGGTGCCGGGCACGCCGCGCATCGCACGCTTTGCCAGGCCGACCAGGGTGCCTGCGGGGGCAACCTCGATAATGCCGGCGACCTCACGCTCAAGCAGGGTTGCCATGCACAGGTCCCAGCGGACGGGGCTGGTCACCTGGGAGACGAGGGTCTTGACGAACTCTTCACCGGATGCCACGGCGGAACCGTCGCGGTTGGTCAGCAGTGCGGAGGTCGGGTCGGAAACCTTCAGAGATGCGGCGAACTCTTCCAGCGCGGGCACGGCGGGTGCCATTGCCTCGGTGTGGAATGCGCCAGCGACCTTCAGGGGGATGACGCGAGCGCGTGCGGGCGGGTTCGCGGCGAATGCTTCGATGGCGGGGATGGGGCCTGCGGCTACGATCTGGCCGCCGCCGTTGGAGTTTGCTGCGACGAGGCCTGCCGCGCCGATGGCTTCGCGGACGTTTTCTTCAACGCCGCCGAGTACTGCAGCCATGCCGGTCGGGGAGGCGGCTGCCGCCTCCGCCATACCGTTGGCGCGTACGCGCACGAAACGCATTGCGTCTTCGTCGCTGAGTACGCCTGCGAGGGCTGCTGCGGTGATTTCGCCGACGGAGTGGCCCGCGAAGATGAGTTCTTCACCGTCGAGTTCGCGCAGTGCGAGGCGACCGGTGACGATGCCTGCAGCCACGATGAGGGGCTGGGCGATTGCGGTGTCCTTGATGGTTTCTTCTTCGGCTTCGGTGCCGTAGTGAATCAGGTCGATGCCTGCCGCTTCGGAGAGTCGTTCCAGGTGCTCACGCACACCTTCAATCTCGAGCCAGGGGCTCAGAAAGCCCTTCTTCTGGGAGCCCTGTCCGGGGCAAACGAGTGCGCGCATGCGGTGCGACCTTTCTGGTTTTTAGTACTCGTACACGGTGCCTCCGTAGAGACGGAGACCACGGTTAGTCTGTTACCTATGCTACCTTGTTCAGCCGCTTTG
>CAUUAD010000067.1:0-8482 GCA_963542785.1 Rothia mucilaginosa | reverse complement strand
AGGGACTTCTCCCCCTCCAGCAGGCGCAGGTTCGCGGTCTTATCGGCAAGCTTCGCAATCTGCGCCGCACCGTCACCGTGAGTGATACCGACCAGCACCAGGTAGCCGGGCTGCTCGATCGCGCCGACCGTCTCACCGTTCACGCGCACCGCCGCGCGGGTCACACGCTGAATAACTACTCGCATGGGTATGCTCTACCTTTCGATGTTTATAAGACGTTCAGATACTTCCGCGAAGCTGTACCGCTTGCAGAAATTTCTCTGCTTCACGGGGTGTCCGGAATTCGATATATCGTTTGTCAGGGTGTTTCCTACGTGCTTCGGCTATAAGAGGCGCATATTTAGGGTAGCTGCTCCAGGTGTAGCGAATCATATTTTCGGGGTCGGTAAAAACGCTCCACAGAGGCGGCTCAGTATTTCCGGCCCAAAGTTCTTCACGAGTCACTGCTCGGTGCAGGGTTCTTCGAATAACCCGCTGCTCAACAAACCATCTCGGATAATTCAGGTAAATGACGGTATCAGCACGCTCTAGAAGACGCTCACGTACCTGCGAATACTGCCATTCTGTAATCCACGAATCCTGCGCCGCGAGCTCATCCACCTCTGTTTCAAAACTGGGGCGGGGCGTCCAGTTCTCGCCCCAGTGCAAAGAATCCATTTCGGTATGCGGTATGCCTAAAATCGCACTAAGTCTTCCGGCAAATGTGGTTTTGCCGCTGCCACTAGCGCCTGTTATGAGGATGCGCATAGGTTCATACCTTTCGTACGGGGACTCTTTCCAGAATAGCTAACCCATACACGAATGCGCGCCGAAACGACGAAAGCGGGCTGCATATACACCTTGGTGTATCTACAGCCCGCTTTCCTCTCAGCGCTCACACGCAGGAATTTTCAAGTAAGAACTACTTCTCGTCCTCGTCCTTCTTCTTCGGCCTGAAGTCCACGCCGGCTTCCTTACGCTGCTCCGGGGTAATCGGAGCGGGTGCGGCGGTCAGCGGATCGTAACCATTACCGGTCTTCGGGAACGCAATAACCTCGCGGATCGAATCAACGCCAGCCAGCAGAGACACAATACGGTCCCAACCGAACGCGATACCACCCATGGGCGGTGCGCCGTACTTGAACGCATCCAGCAGGAAGCCGAACTTCTCCTGAGCCTCTTCCTCACCAATGCCCATCACAGCGAACACGCGTTCCTGCACGTCACGGCGGTGAATACGGATCGAACCGCCACCAATCTCGTTACCGTTGCAGACAATGTCGTAAGCGTACGCCAGAGCCGAACCCGGGTCAGTGTCGAAAGTGTCCAGGAACTCGGGCTTCGGGGAGGTGAACGCGTGGTGCACAGCAGTCCACGCGGAGTGGCCCAGAGCCACGTCACCGGACTCAGTAGCCTCAGCAGAAGACTCAAACATGGGAGCGTCAACAACCCACACGAAGGACCACTCGCCGTCCTTAATCAGGCCGGTACGGTGACCAATCTCAACACGAGCAGCACCCAGCAGCGCACGGGAAGCCTTAGCCTCACCAGCAGCGAAGAAGATGCAGTCGCCGGGCTTCGCGCCGGTAGCCTCAGCCAGGCCAGCACGCTCAGCGTCAGTAATGTTCTTAGCAACCGGACCGGTCAGCTCGCCATCCTCCTGAATGAGGACATACGCCAGGCCCTTAGCGCCACGCTGCTTCGCCCACTCCTGCCAAGCGTCCAGGGTACGGCGAGGCTGGGAAGCACCACCGGGCATCACAACAGCACCCACGTAAGGAGCCTTGAACACGCGGAAAGTGGTGTCCTTGAAGTACTCGGTCAGCTCAGTCAGCTCCAGGCCGAAACGCAGGTCAGGCTTGTCCGTACCATACTTCTCCATCGCATCCTTGTAGGTCATGCGCTGAATCGGGCGGGGAACCTTCACATCAATCAGGTTCCACACAGCCTCAACGATGCGCTCGCCCAGCTCAATGATGTCTTCCTGATCAACGAACGAAGCCTCAATGTCCAGCTGAGTGAACTCAGGCTGACGGTCCGCACGGAAATCCTCGTCACGGTAGCAGCGAGCAATCTGGTAGTACTTCTCAATACCGCCCACCTGCAGCAGCTGCTTGAACAGCTGCGGGGACTGCGGCAGAGCATACCAAGAACCCGGAGCCAGACGAGCCGGCACCAGGAAGTCACGCGCACCCTCAGGGGTCGAACGGGTCAGGGTCGGGGTCTCAACCTCAATGTAGCCGTCCTCAGCCAGCAGGTTACGTGCCGCACGGTTCGCGTCCGAACGCAGACGCATGATGCGAGCCGGCTCCGGGCGGCGAAGATCCAGGTAGCGGTAGCGCAGGCGCGCCTCCTCACCCACCTCAACGTGCTCGTCAATCTGGAAAGGCAGCGGAGCGGCAGTGTTCAGCACCTCAACGGCGGACACCTCAACCTCAATCTCGCCGGTCGCCAGGTTCGGGTTCTCATTACCCTCCGGGCGCTTAGTCACCAGACCGGTCACACGCAGCACATACTCGTTGCGCAGGTGCTCAAAATCAGCCTCGTTGTGGAAAACACACTGCGTGACACCCTCACGGTCACGCAGGTCAACGAAAGCGACACCACCGTGGTCGCGGCGGCGAGCCACCCAACCGGTCAGGGTAACAGTCTCTCCAATATTTGCGGCGGTCAGCTCGCCGTTGGTGTGAGTGCGAAGCACAGACATTCCTTTCATAGCGGGCACCTCACGACTATAGACAGTAGCCGGGTACACGCGGTTGATGATATGCGCACACTGCGTGCGCCTCATATATTGTATCCCCTCCGGGCAGGTCGATGGCGGGTCGGGGCAAGTCAGGGCAGGTCGGGCGCCAGAAAATGGGGTGCGGAGGCAGGGGTGAGGAGGCAGGGTGCAAAGGCGGGCGGCGGTTTTTGGTAATGAGTTATGGATTTCAGTCATGACTTAGTGACTCTGGTACGGGTTAAAATCCCCCTCCAAAGTCACTAAGTCATTACCCAAATCAAGAACCCACATCTGCAGCCTGTGGACAAACGCTCATTCTGCAGAACCGACCAAGTTATCCACAGATTTTTGATTCGTCCTGTAACTCCGGCTCAAAACTGGCAGGCTTATGCCATGAACGCAGTAACCCCTCTGACATCAAATGCATCAGTCTCAAATGCTCCTACTAAGTTGCCCGGGATTCCACGTATCGCGGAGCTATACCCTCTCGTGCACACCCCCGCCACCCTTCGTATGCAGGGAATAGGCCCACGCCGCCTCCGTAATCTCATAGCCGGAAAAACCCTGCAACGTATTCGACGAGGAGCCTACATTTACAACCACAACGCAGATCAGCTCAACCCCGACGACCGGCTCCGCGTACGATGCATCGCAGCCCACACCGTAGGGTTTCAGGGAGTATTTTCACACGAGTCAGCAGCGGTGCTGTGGGGCCTTGACCTACTGACCGTTCCGCAGATGCTAGACGCGTACAGCCGCAGTCACTGCGCAACGGACCGGGAACGGATTCACCGGCATAAAACCGCTATTAGCCCTGATGAGGTCACCAGGTTGCCGGGCACATCCATCATGGTTACGACGGTGGCTCGAACGTTGCAGGATTGTGCGCGCAGCATGCCCTTTCGGGAGGCGGTGGTCCTTGCTGACTCCATCATGCGGCGAGGGTTATTAGAACCCCGCGAGGTAACCGAGATTCTACTGAACCTCACCGGGTACGGTAGTTCCTCCGGGCCCCTGTTGGCGCAGGCGGTGGATGCATCCAGCGAGTCGGCTGGTGAAAGCCTCACCCGGTGCCTACTCATGGAACACAGGCTACCCCTGCCCGTAACGCAGTACCCAATCTCGTGCGAGGGCCGTAACTATCGGATGGACTTCGCCTGGCCCGAGGCGCGGGTCATTCTCGAGTTCGACGGCGAACAGAAATACGTGGACCACCCCGGCAGAGACCGGCGTGAGGCAGCCCGCGACCGTGCCCTAACCCGCGCCGGATGGACGGTCGTGCACCTCACGTGGGCAGACATCTTTAACAAGGAGCTAGAGGTCGTGACCCATTTACGGAATCTACTTCTGAAATAAGCCGGGGTTGGCAGCCGAAGACCAAGGAGCCGGGCGGAGGTGTTCCGTGCGAGGTTGCAGTTTTTCGGTCATGAGTTACGGATTTCAGTCATGACTTAGTGACTCTGGTACGGGTTAAAGACCCTCTCCAAAGTCACTAAGTCATTACCCAAATCAAGAACCCACGGCTGAAGACACTAACCTATCGAAAAGTCACTAACCTATCGAAAATCTGGGTCCGCACAAAAAGACCCGCCCGGCAGGGAGGTCAACATCCTCCCCACCAGGCGGGTACACATCCATATGCAGGCTTACATGTAGCCAAACACTACAACAGCCAGATATTACAGCGGCCAAACACCGCAGGCATTACAGGCCCTCAGATGACAGGCCCCTAATGTTTACAGGCCCTCAGCACGCACAATCTGAACGTGCAGGTCCTCAGCCGGCGGCATCCACGAAGCCGGATCAGCAGCAACCTGCTCACCCGAACGGATATCCTTCACCTCGTGAACCGGGGCACCCGACTCATCCGACGAAATGAACCACACGAACGGAATGCCGCGCTTCTCAGCGTACTTAATCTGCTTACCGAACTTTGCCGCATTCGCAGACACCTCGCAGGCAATACCGCGGGCACGCAGTGCATCCGCAACATCATTCGCAGCAGACCAGCCCTCATCATTCGTCAGAGCCACGAACACAGCCGAAGGCACCTTACGGCTCGCCTGCGCAAAACCCTGCGACAGAATACGAGCCACCACACGAGTCACACCAATAGACAGGCCAACACCCGGGTACGTCTTCTTACCGTTCGACGCCAGCGACTCATAACGGCCACCCGAACAAATCGAACCCAGCGACTCGTGACCAACCAGAACAGTCTCATACACGGTGCCAGTGTAGTAGTCCAGACCGCGAGCAATCGACAGGTCAGCCAGCACCTTACCCGGCGCGCGGCGAGCCGCCTCCTCAATGACCTCAGCCAGCTCAGCAAGACCCTGATCCAGCAGCTCATGCTCCACCGAATACTTAGCGGCAAGCGCACGCACCTGCTCCACAAAAGAAGCATCCTCCGTGCGGATCTGCGCCAGCTCCAGGGCGGCAGCGGCAGCATCCGCGCTCGCACCAGCCTCAGCCTGCAGCTCCTCAGCCACACGCTCAGCGCCGATCTTCTCCAGCTTGTCAATAGAACGCAGAACAGCCGCAGTATCAGTCAAACCCAAGCCCAGGTAGAAACCCTCAGCCAGCTTGCGGTTATTCACACGCAGCTTGAACTCAGGAATCGGTAGCTTCGACAAAGCGTCAACAACAACCAGCGCCAGGGTCACGTCGTAACGGAACGGCAGCTCGCCGTCGCCAACCACGTCAATATCAGCCTGAGTGAACTCGCGGGCACGACCCTCCTGCGGACGCTCACCACGCCACACCTTCTGAATCTGGTAACGCGAGAACGGGAAATTCAGGTAACCGGCGTTCTCCACCACATAACGGGCAAACGGCACGGTCAGGTCAAAGTGCAGAGCCAGCTTTTCCTTAGCCTTCGCAGCCTCGTCCTCCTGCAGGCGAGAAATTGCGTAAACTTCCTTGTCAATCTCACCCTTGCGTAGCAGCTGCTCAATAGTCTCTACCGAACGAGTCTCAATCGGGGAGAAACCGTGCAACTCAAAAGTCTCACGCAAAGTGTCCAGAACATGATTCTCAACCAACCGCTCAGCCGGAAGATACTCGGGAAAACCAGACAGCGAAGCCTTGCGAGCCATACGCGATACTCCTTGACAAAGAACTCGACAACAAAACCCCGGAACACCTCCGGGCATATCTACCCATCATACCAACACCCACCCCAGCACAGCACCCACTCCCCCAGCTCACCCGACACAAACCCACGCAAACCTGCAGCCGGCAGGTTCGCCCACAACACAACACGACCAGACACTACTCACACACACCCCACAGAGGCTATGCTTAGGAGGTGCACACGCACACCCAAACGGGTGCCCACCACGGGGAACAGCGCAAAGGCGCCCCACCCCCAGCACCCCCGAGTGAAAGAGTTATAGCGGTGACTACCAAACCCGACGACACTGTAAACCTCGAAAAGGCACGCCAGTACGGCCGCGTCTCCGAGGACGGCCACGTCTTCGTCATTGTCGACGGCGAAGAATACGCCGTAGGCCAGCTGCCCGGCGCCTCCGAAGAAGAAGCGCTCAGCTACTTCGCCCGCAAGTTTGAAAACGTCGAGGCGCAGGTTGCCCTGCTCGAATCCCGTCTCGCCAACAACGCCCCCGCCGCAGACCTGCAGAAGGGCATCACCTCCATCGGCGCACAGATCGGTGTGCGCAACATGGTCGGTGACTACTCCGGCCTGCAGAAGCGCCTCATCACCCTCGCAGAGCAGATCGCTGAACTCGGCGAGAAGCAGCAGCAGGCACGTGCTGAAAACCGTGAACGTGCCCTCGCCGTCCGTGAAGAAATCGTGGCAGAAGCCGAGCAGATTGCCGGCCAGGACCCCGACCAGATTCACTGGAAGAACTCCCACTCCCGCATGAACGAACTGTTCGAGGCGTGGAAGAAGGCACAGCGCGAAATTCACCTGGCAAAGAGCGTAGAGGACGAGCTGTGGAAGCGTTTCCGCGCGGCCCGCACCACCTTCGACCGCAACCGCCGCGCGCACTTCTCGCAGCTCGACGACCGCAACGCACGCATCAAGCGCGCCAAGGAAGAGCTGATTGCACGCGCGGAAGAGCTGTCCACCTCAACTGACTGGTCTGAGACTTCCCGCGCATACGGCGACCTGATGCGCGCCTGGAAGCAGGTACCCCGCGGCCACCGCCGCGAGGACGACAAGCTGTGGGCACGCTTCCGCGCGGCACAGGACGTGTTCTTCAACGCCCGCAACGAAGCCGAAGCAGCGCAGGACGCAGTCTACGCCGAGAACCTCAAGGTCAAGGAAGCGTTGCTCGAAGAAGCACGCGCACTCCTGCCCGTCGAGGACATTGAGGGCGCGAAGGCAGCCTTCGAGAAGATCCTGGACCGCTGGGATGCGGCAGGCCGCGTGCCCCGCAACGACCTGCGCCGCATCGACGGCGAACTGCGCCGTATTCAGGACGAAATCAACGGCGCCGAAGAGGCAAAGTGGAAGCGCAACGACCCCGCCAAGGCGGCCCGCGCGAACTCCCTGCTCGCACAGATCGAGGACTCCCTCGCCGAGCTGGAAGCAGAGCTCGCCGCAGCCGAAAAGGGCGGCGACTCCAAGAAGATCGCCAAAGCTAAGGAAGCCCTGGAGGCGCGCCGCGCCTGGGCAGCAACCCTGCAGGGCTTCGGCAACTAAGGTCTAGCTGACGGTCTAAATAACGGTCTAATTAACGCCGAGAAGCCACATGTGCTTCGAAAAGCCACTTCTTTGGTGGCTTCTCGAAATACATGTGGCTTCTGTGTGTCTGCGGGGGTTATATTCGCGCCCCCACCCGATGCAGATGGAGGGCGCACCGGGTTCATGGATTTTCGATAGGTTAGTGACTTTAATGCGGGTTAAAGACCCACGGTGAAGACACTAACCTATCGAAAACCTCTGTCTAAAAAGCAGACGGCCCCGGATGCGCCAGGTTGATGGGCGGGAGTCGGTTATGGTTTAGCTTTTTCGGTAATGGGTTAGTGACTTCAGGCTGGGGTTTTAACCGTCGCTAAAGACGCTAAGTCATGACTGAAATTGTTAAGTCATGACCGAATTTTCGCTGGCGTGGAGGCGCCGTCTCTGCAGAATTTGTGCCATGGTTTAGTGTCTTCTGCCATGGTTTTTAACTACGACCAAAGACACTAACCTATGGTCGAAATTTTAGACACATAAAAGTAGGCGGCCCTGAATGTTCAAACATTCGGGGCCGCCTGCTGCGGTCATCTATATATTGGGTCAGCTGGTTTACATGTCGGGCCAGTCGCGGTGCAACGAATACTCCGTATCCCCGTCACCGCTATCATTCAGATGCCAACGCTGACCGGTACGAATATCGGCCTTACGTAGGCGCGGGTTCGGGTTATCCTTCTTACCCATGGTCGGATCATTCTTGCAGCCCCAACGAGTGTCGTCATAGCTGCAGTCACCGGCTACGCGTCCCACATCAACCCACCACACACGCACCAGCAACGGGTCACTGGTCGCCTGCGGGGTCACCATCATCATCTGCCACGGGCCACCATCCACACGGAAACGAGCCGTGTAATGCACGGTCGCGTACGCATGGAAGTTACCCGAACGCTTGTAGGCGTAGCTGGTATCCGTCTGCCTCGGACGCTCACGAGGGTAGATGGTGACCGGTTTGCCTGCGGTGTAGTTGGTATCTGTATCACCATTACCGTACTCGATGACATAGGAGGAGGGCATGAGCTCAATTTCGACGTGTCCGGCGAGCATGTCTGCTTCGAGGCGGTAGGGGCCGCCGT
>CAUUAD010000066.1:0-8518 GCA_963542785.1 Rothia mucilaginosa | reverse complement strand
GACCCGTGGGACTTCACCGTCTCCACCGGCGTGGCAACCGGTCAGGATGCGCGCTCGGCAAGCACCGCCGCAGCCCCCGCGTGGGAACTCTAGAGCGAGAATTCTAGAAGAATCCGCGCGGATTCCCTCAGAGCGTACTCAGTGCGTAAGAACCCGGGCACCCCGTCTGTTGTGACGAGGTACCCGGGCTAGAACCGGCCCGGCCTACTTAGTTACCTGGCCTACTTAGTTAGCAATGCGATACAGGCCGGTAGTGATAGGGTTCATCACACGATGCCGGTAACAAAACAACATCCACTCCAACTCAATGCGGGTCACAGCATGATTCGGTTCAAACATGCCGGTCTCGGGAGTAATAACATTCTGCTGGGTAGCCCACAGAATCTCACGATAGAATGCGGAATCCGGCGTAACATCCGGGAATGACGAAACACCTGATACTTCCGGTGAACCAGACGCACGGTAAATCATTGCGGCAACGGTTGCATTCGTGATACCGTCCTCCGCGTGGAATTTTCCGTCAGGTCCGCCGAAAGTAACGCCCTTTTCACGAGCCCAAATGTAGGCGGCGTAGTTCGGATCGTCCGTCTTCACATCCGGCCACGGAGAGACGTCAGGAAGGTCCACCTTGGGGCTGCCCTTCATCTCATAAAGGGCGGAAGCCAGCTTACCGCGGGTGGCGGGCTGATTCCGTTCCTCGTCGTTCAGCGATGTCGAAAAGTACATACGTTCCTCTACGGGTACGTAAGCATTCGTGAACCGCTGGACACCCTCAAACTTCAAATCCTGGTGCGCCAAAAGAACGCCGCGGTGCTCCGGGGCAAAACCCACCATCGGGGTGATGAGAGTCTTATCCGTCTTGCTGGGGTAACCGTAGTCGCTCCACGCCTCAATGACGTACTGCTTGGACGGATCCAGTGTGTTCGCGGGAATCTTGAGATTGACGAAAGCGAAGCCTCCCTCCAGGCCCGTCTCGTATTCATCATCACCGTGGACGTAACGCTTCATCTCGCTCATAACCAGGACGGGGGAACCCGTGCCCTTCTCGCGAATGACGTACATCATGCCCTCAACGCCGGGGATGTCAGTCCCTACGAAGCCCTGACCCTGAATCAGCAGCTCCTGATCCTTCGTGGTGTCCTTCAAAGCGTCGTATTTCAACTTAGGTGCGAAGGTATCGAAGTGATAATCATTGGTGCTCAGACCGTGATGCGTCACAACGTTCTTGCGATCCCAGATATCCTGAACGGTCGACTGCGGCTGGCCCTCGGGCTCGGCAAGGATGCCAACCTCGTAACGCACCTTGTCCAGAGTCATATCCGGGAAATACTCCGTGAGAGTGTAGTAACTCGGCAAAGTATTAGCTTCAACCTTCAGCGGGGCGACAAAGGTGCCGTCATCGTCAATGGTGAAGTCCTTGCCCTCTTCAAACCGCAAGAGGGTATCGGTCACCTGATGGGCGTTGTAGGGGACGTTCTCCTCGGGTGCGATGTAGATGACTACCTTGCCGTGCTGCTTGCGCCACTCCTTGGTGAAGCCGGTGCCCAGAACCGTAATTTTACTGTCCTCACCGGTGTACAGGCCGTCGCCCTCTTGCGTGAAGACGTCACGGCCCTCCTGGTAGTAGTAATCCTCATAATCAACGGTGAAAGACGGCTCATCCGCGACATCCTGAGTTGCAGGGGTGGGGGTATTGGTAACCGGCGCGTTAGCAACGGGCACGTTTGCGGCGGGGGCTGCGTCCTGGGCCAGCGCCGGGGTCAGCGGCAGAATCATCACGCCCGCCAGTGCGAGCGCGCTGCAGTTCCGAGCCGCGTGGAAGAATGAAGACTTAGAGTTCGGAAGCGAGGACATGAGACATCCTTAGGGTCATTTCTCCCGGGCTACGCGAGCTTACCGGCAGGCTGAGAATCTACCGTCGAATCTGCGTACGCCCGATGAGAAGAGTGGTTGAAAATCCCCCTCGGTTTCGGGGATATCCTCACCCTATCAAAGCGTTGAACGATTGTCAGGAAACACTCAAGGAATACTTTAAGGTTTCGAGAAATCTCACACAGCGGATAGCTGTTAAAAGCTGAACCCCGCGCTCCCAAACAGAAAACTATTTGGGAGCACGGGGACTCAGAGAACTATCCGATGTGCCGCGCCGCATGCGCCCTCAAGGTAAAACCCGAGGGGGACGCAAGAGGTCTAAACGACCTTACTTAGCGCGAGCCTGGAACGCCTCAATCAGAGTCTCCAGCTCACCATGAGTCACCATGTGCTGAGCATCAAAAGCGCCGCTAGCGTTCAGCACCACCTTGTTCTGCTGAGCCCACAGAATCTCACGGTAGAACGCCGAACCAGGAGCAACATCGCTGTAGGGGGAGTCGCCCTTAACCGCGGGTGAACCAGCCGCACGGTAGGCGAACGCCGCAACGGTAGCGTTCGAAATGCCGGCCTCCGCGTGGAACTTACCGTCCGACCAGCCGAAAGTAATACCCTTCTGACGAGCCCACACGTAAGCGGGGAAGTTCGGGTCGTCAGTCTTCACATCCGGCCAGGGGGAAGTCTTGGGCAGCTTCACCTCGGGAGTACCCGCCTGAATGTACAGGGCAGCTGCGAGCTCACCGCGGGTTGCGAGAGTCTTCAGCTTCTCATCGGAAGGAGCAGGCTTCTGATTGTCGTCCTTCTTGGGATCCTGCGCGTTGGGCAGGTTAGCATCCCGGTAACCGTTCGTGCCGTTCAGGTCCAGGTCCTGCCATGCGAGCAGGGTACCGCGGCCCTCAGTAGACTTGCCCACGACCGGTGCAATCAGCTCACCGTTAGCGCCGTAACCGTTATTAGCCCAAACCTCAATCACGTACTTCTTCGAAGCATCCAGAGTGTTTGCCGGAAGATTCACGTTACCGTACAGGTTGCCGTCACGGTACGCCGAAGACTCGGTGGGGTGGTCAAACTCGATAATGTCGCTGGTTGCCAGAACCGGGGTGTTCGAACCCTTCTCACGAACCACGAACTGAACACCCTTGACGGAGTGAATCTCACCGTAGAATCCCTGAGCACTAATGTTCAGATCCTGCGATTTTGCGGGATCAGCCACACCGTTGTAGCCCAGGCGCGGTGCGAACGGTTCCGGCTTCTCACCCAGAGTGTTCAGAACCTGGGTGCTCACCACGTTCTTGCTGGTCCACAGCTCCTGAGTGGTCAGCGGCTTCTGACCCTTCTGCTCAGCAACCACGTGAATCTCGTAGCGGACATCGTACTTGGTGCCGCCGGTCGGATCGTGGAAGTTGTCATCATCAACGAAGTAGTAGGCAGCAAGCTTGTACGCCTCAACCTTCAGGTCAGCCTCAAAAGTGCCGTCATCGGCAGTGGTGAAGTCCTGACCTTCCACGAAGCGCAGCATCTTCGAGGTCGGAATCTCGTAGCCGGAGGGTGCGTAGTTCGCGGGGGCAATGTACAGCGCCACGGTGCCGTGCTGAGCGCGCCACTCCTTGGTGTAGCCTGTGCCCTTCACGTGGACGGTACCACCCTCGGTCGTGACGAGGGATGCATTCACACCGTCGTATTTGTAACCGTCAGGGATGGAAACAGTCAGGGTCGGGGTAGCTGCAGCGACCTGCTGAGCAGCCTGCGGGGTAGCGGCAGCAACGGTTGCATCAGCGGCAGGAGCCGCATTCTGAGCCACCGCCGGGGTCACCGGCAAAACCATAGCACCAGCCAACGCCAGCGCGCCGCAACCCTGAGCTGCGCGGAGGAAAGAAGACTTAGAGTTCGGAAGCGAGGACATAACACATCCTTAAAGTCGTTTCTCTGGGACAGTACAATCCGAGGCGGCGCAATCCGGGGAGGCGCAATCCGAGGCGGTGCGAGCTCACCGGTGGGTAGGGAATTTGCCGTTGAATTTGCACATGCCCTATGAGAAAAGTGGTTGAGTACCCCCGTCGGTTTCGGGGGTATTCTCACCCTATCAAAGTGTTGAACAGCTGTCAGGAAACACTCAAGGAATGCTTGAAGGTCATGGAAAATCTCACACAGTGAGTAGCTGTTAAACGCTGAACCCCGCGCCCCCAAACAGAAAACCTGTCTAGGAACACGGGGTGTTCAGATTGGAACTAGTCCGCTTTACTTGGCGCGGTTTTACTTAGCACGGTTCTGGAAATTGAACAGCATCTGCTCCAGCTGACCACGATTCACCAGGTCCGTCGCATTAAAAGCGCCGAAATCCGGATTAATGACATACTGCTGAGTGGACCACAGAATCTCACGGTAGAAAGCGGAACTCGGATCAACATCCGTGAACGAAGAAACACCAGAAACAGCCGGGGAACCCGCTGCACGGTAGGTGAATGCCGCAACCGTAGCGTTCGAAATGCCGGCATCCGCGTGGAACTTACCGTCAGACCAGCCGAAAGTAATGCCCTTCTGGCGAGCCCACACGTAAGCGGCGTAGTTCGGGTCGGTGGTCTTTACATCCGGCCAGGGGGAGACCGCCGGGAGGTTCACCTTGGGGCTACCAGCCTGAGCGTACAGCGCCGCAGTCAACTCGCCGCGAGTAGCGCGCTGCTGCTGCTCCTGGTAGGTGAGCTTCGAAATCAGGCTCTTGTACTCTCCCTTAGGTACGGTAGCATCCGTGAAGTCCGGAACACCCTCAAACTTCAGATCCTGACGAGCCATAAGAACACCGCGGTGCTCCGGCGCTAAACCCACAATCGGGGTGATGAGGGGCCTGTCCTTCTTGGTGAGGTCGTAGTCGTAGTCGCTCCACACCTCAATGACATACTGCTTAAACGGATCCAGGGTGTTTGCGGG
Source organism: Rothia mucilaginosa (assembly GCA_963542785.1). Taxonomy (GTDB): domain Bacteria; phylum Actinomycetota; class Actinomycetes; order Actinomycetales; family Micrococcaceae; genus Rothia; species Rothia mucilaginosa_G. Next base: position 3,724 of record CAUUAD010000066.1, on the reverse strand, counting down.
GATCTTGATGGTGCGGTAAAGAGTGCCTCCCTCCAGGCGGGTTACGCCATCGGGGCCTTCATAGTAGGACTTCATATCGCTCAGCGCCAGGACGGGCGTGGCGGTGCCCTTCTCACGAATCACGTACATGACACCCTCACGGCCAGGCAGCTCCTCCCCAACGAAACCCTCACCCTGGACCAGCAACTCCTGATCCTTCGTGGTGTCCTTCAGCGCATCGTACTTCAACTTAGGTGCCATGACCTCAGGATGGTAAGCGCGGGTGTACATCGGGTGGTGGGCGATAACGTTCTTACGAGCCCAAATATCCTCAATGCTCGACTGCGGCTGGCCCTTAGCCTCGGTCAAAATACCCATCTCGTAACGCACCTCGTCCAGGGTGATACCCGGGAAATAATCGATGGGAGTGTAGAAACTCTCCAAGGCCCTAGCCTTGATGGTCAGCTTTGCCTCAAAAGTGCCGTCATCAGCAATGGTGAAGTCCTTACCCTCTTCAAAACGGAGCATCGACGTGGAAGGCTCAGCGTTACCGGGGCGGTCCTTCGTAGCAGCAATGTAGAAGACAACGGTGCCGTGCTGCTCACGCCACTGCTTAGTGAAACCGGTACCCTTCAGAGTCACGGTGCCACCCTCGCCGGTGTACAGAATACCGTCATAATCAGTGGAGTACGTCGGCTGCGCCGCTGCGTCCTGAGCAGCCGGCTTGGGGGTCACAGCATTTGCCGCCGGTGCATCAGCAACAGGTGCCGCATCCTGGGCGAGTGCCGGAGTCATCGGCAGAACCATAGCACCAGCCAACGCCAGCGCGCCGCAACCCTGAGCAGCGCGGAGGAAAGAAGACTTAGAATTCGGAAGCGGAGACATGCATCATCCTAACGGGTCGTACCCACCGGGATGATGCAGGTTCATAGGGGCCCTGGGGTGAGAAATCTCCGTCGAATCGGCGCCAACCCAATGAGAAGTGGTTGAATATCCCCGTCGGTTTCGGGGACATTTTCACCCTATCAAAGGGGTGAACAGATGTCAGGAAACACTCAAGAGAGACTTGAAGGTTCTGAGGGTTTTCACAGGTTGACCAGCCACTAAAAATTGAGCTCGGCAAACCAAACCCCAAAAACAGAGCCCCGTGCACCCGAACAGAAAACCTGCTCGGGAACACGGGGTTCTTCAGGTAACTAGTCGATAAGCAGAGCCAGCTTAGCGAGACTGGAAAGCAGTCAGAACAGTCTCCAAATGGCCGCGAGTCAGCAGCTGCTTAGGAATGAAATACTGACCACCGTACACAGTAGGCAAATTCTGGCTAGCCCACAGAATCTCACGATAGAACGGAGCGCCAGGCTTAACATCCACATAGGGAGAATCACCCTTCACCGCAGGAGAACCCGCCGCACGGTAAGTGAACGCCGCAACGGTAGCATTCGAAATGCCAGCGTCCGCGTGGAACTTGCCGTCCGACCAGCCGAAAGTAATGCCCTTCTGGCGAGCCCATACGTAGGCGGCGTAGTTCGGATCGTCGGTCTTCACATCCGGCCAGGGGGAGGTCTCGGGCAGCTTCACCTCGGGAGCTCCAGCCTGAAGGTACAGCGCTACAGCCAGCTCGCCGCGAGTAGCGCGCTCCTTGCGCTGCTCATCGGTCAAGCTAGGCTTCTTATCCTCAGTCTTGGCAGCGTCAGAACCCTTGAAGTTCAGGTCCTGAGAAGCCAACAGCTCACCGCGACCCTCGGGTGCCTTACCCACAACGGGGGCAAGGAACTCACCGTCCTCGCTGTAGCCGTCATTAGCCCAGACCTCCACCACGTACTTCTTCGCCGGGTCCAGAGTATTCGCAGGAACCTTCACGGTGCCGTCCAGCACGCCGTTCACATACTCAAAGGCACGGTCGTGGTGGTTGTACTCAATGATGTCGCTGGTCGCCAGAACCGGAGTGTTCGAACCCTTCTCACGAATCACATACTGAACACCCTTGACGGAGTGAATCTCACCGTAGAAACCGGTACCCGAGAAGTAAATATCCTGATCCGCGGTGGTTTCGCCCAGAGCCTTGTACTCCACCTTGGGGGCAAACGGGCTGGGACGGAACGCCTGAGTTTGCACTGCAATACGGCGAATCACATTCTTGCCAGCCCACAGATCCTCAATGGTCAGCTGGGGCTGACCCTGCTTCTCAGCAACCAGGTCAACCTCGTAACGCACATCGTAAGTCGGGATACCGGGGAAGTAGTTGCGAGGCTCATAGTAGCGCTGAAGCGCGTCCGGCTTGACCGTCAGCTGAGCATCCAGGGTGCCATCCTCTGCAATGGTGAAGTCCTTACCCTCCTCAAAACGCAGCGGCGTATCATCAGCGGGCAGTAGGCTACCGTCGGGAACACCCTGAGAAGCGGCCAGGTAAACCGCCACCTTGCCGTGCTTCTCACGCCACTCCTTAGTGAAACCCGAACCCTTCACGTGGACGGTACCGCCCTCGACGGTGTACAGCAGCTGAGCCTTGCCGTCGTATAGCACCTCGAACGTCGGGGTATCCTCCTGGGTTGCCTTAGCACCCGGAACATCCGCAGCCTGCGAACCATCAGAACCATTGAAGTTCAGCGTCTGAGAAGCAAGCAGGGTGCCGCGACCCTCGGGTGCCTTGCCAACAACGGGGGTCACCAGGTCTTCGCTACCCTCCTGGTAGCCGTTGTTGCCCCATACCTCGACAACGTACTGCTTTGCCTTATTCAGGGTGTTAGCGGGAATCTTAACGTTACCGTTGAGGAGCCCATGCTGGTACTGGGACGAATACTCGGGGTCGTTGTACTCGATGATGTCGCTGGTTGCCAGAACCGGCGCCCTCAGGGTCTTCTCACGCACAACAATCTGAACACCCTTCGGGGAGTTAATATCGCCGTTGAAGTCCCAACCAGAGAAATTCAGAACCTGATCGTTAGCGGTATCCTTCAAAGCGTTGTAGCGCCAGTGAGGAGCGAAAGCCTCAGCCTCAGCCTTCTGGGCGACAGCAGCCTTCGGAGCAGGGTCAGCCGGCAGAGAACCAGCAGCTGCAGGAGCATCTGCGGCAACATTCTGGGCAAGCGCCGGAGCCATCGGCAAAACCATCGCGCCAGCCAACGCCAATGCACCGCAACCCCGTGCTGCACGGAAGAAGGACGAAGCCTTGAAATTCGGAAGAGCGGACATAATCATTCCTTATCGGTCGAACCCATCGCGCCAATGCAGTTTCTAAAAGGGAGTGAGAAATCTTCGTCGAATCTGCGCCAACCCAATGAGAAGTGGTCGAATATCCCCGTCAATTTCGGGGACAATTTCACCCTATCAAAGGGGCGAATAGAAGTCAGGAAACACTCAAGAGAGACTTGAAGGTTCTGAGGGTTTTCCCAGGTTGACCAGCCGTTAAAAACTGAACCCAGCACGCTAAACTCAGCACGTTAAACCCCGAAAACAGAACCCCGTGCTCCCGAACAGAAAACCATTCGGGAACACGGGGTTATTTAGATGGCTATGCTGAGCGAGCCTAGAAAGCCATCATCAGAACCTCCAGCTCACCGCGAGTCACCATATGCTTGGGGTCAAACGTGCCGCTGGTGCTCAGCGCAACCCTGTTCTGACCAGCCCACACAATCTCACGGAAGAACGCAGAATCCGGGGTCAGATCAGTGTACGAGTGCCAGTCATGATCAAGGGTAGGGGAACCCGCTGCACGGTAGGTGAACGCCGCAACCGTAGCGTTCGA
>CAUUAD010000065.1:0-8521 GCA_963542785.1 Rothia mucilaginosa | reverse complement strand
TTAAAGACAATGTCCAGGGTTTTTTGACGAAGTTTTAAAACCAGTCTTCTATAGTAAGAAGTGGATACTTCATACCGCCGCAGTTCATGCTCCGGCACACCCGTATCCCGGTACCCCCTTTTGTACCGCGCACCATACAAATACGATGAGGCGGATCCTTTGTACGCATCACAGCGTTGTGAAGCGAGCTACCTCAATCAACCACTTTCAGGAGATACCATGTCCTTCCGGCCGAGTGCACACACCACCTTCTCTGCTAACGACCGAAACGGATTGACCCGCCGCACCGTTCTTTTTGGCGGTCTGACCGCCGGTGCTTTGGCTCTAGCAGGATGCGCTTTCACCAAGGATATTCGCCCCGCCGGTACCGGCGATACTTCCTCCGGCTCCCCGAGCGCCTCCGCATCCCCCTCAGCGTCTGCGTCTGCTTCGCCTTCTGAGTCTGCCTCGGCTTCGGCATCCGCTTCGTCTTCGTCCTCGTCAAGCCGTAGTAGCGCGAAGATTATTCCGTCCGACGAGTTTTTGAAGGACTATAAGAAGTACATTGGCGACGTCAAGTACGAGTACAAGCCCGCCATTGCACACTATGTTGAGCCGACCGACACCTCCCCCGCGAAGAACGTCCCGATTCCGGTCATTGATACGGTGGCTCAGCGTACCGTCAGCCTCGAGGGCGCTTACAAGACCTTGGCTGCTTACCAGAGCGCGTACATTGCTGCGATGTACAGCGGCGATCTGCAGTACCTCAAGGGTCTGGTCCACGGTGCTGACAGCGGTCTGGTCAACAATCTGAAGGCTATCGCTAAGCTCTACGCTGCGGGCGGTTGGACTAAGGACTACGAGAGCAAGCTGAGCATCCGTGACGATCTAAATGCGAAGGCTCTTGCCTCTACTGATTTGGCTGTTGTGGCGTTCCCCTGCCGGGATGTCGTCAAGGAATACACCATCTACCAGAAGGGCACCGGTGAGGTTCAGAAGGCAAGCACCCTGGATGTCGTTATCTATGTGGTGTACGCCGAGGGTAAGTGGCGCGTGACCAGCCGCGAGTACTTCGTGTCCCAGTACAGCGACCAATTCCGCAAGGTCTTTGAGGGTCCCTCCTCATCGGCTTCGGCAAGCAAGTCCAGCGGTGGCGGCTCCGGTAGCTCTAGTTCCGGTAGCAGCAGCGATTTCAAGGTCTAGGCTCTGAGAGCAACACCCCTAACGAAGCGGGGCGGGTATCAGCTGATACCCGCCCCGCTTTCCTATGTTTCTGTGCCGCGGCGCTCCCGGCACAACTGCACCTGCGAGCGCCTCAGCCGCCTAACATCTAGCATCTGCATGCGCAACAATAACAGCAGGCACAGCAACAGCCCCGCTCCTTGGCAACTAGGAAAACCAAGGATGCGGGGCTGTGCAATACTATCTGGCGCACCGCCTTCTAGGAGGTAGAACGCTCACGCAGACGCTCGTGAACCTCGCTCACAAAGCGGTTCTGATTATCGCGAGCATAATGCACGACCTCACCGATGACGGTAATAGCCGGCGCCCTAACCGATGCGCAATCTACCTGAGCGTTCTCAAGGGTCGTGACAGTCACGCGCTCCTTCTCCGAGAAACCGTTCTCAATGGTTGCCAGCGGCGTGTCAGCCTCAATCCCACGAGAGAGCAGAGACGCCACCGTATCGGGCAGGGTACGAACGCCCATCAGCAGCACCACGGTGCCCTGGGCACGCAGAGTCGCCTCAACCGCCGACACTTCGGTCTCCGACAGGCCGGAGTGACCAGAAATGACGGTGAAAATCGAGGACACCTTACGCAGGGTCACCGGAATAGCCGCACGCGCAGGAACCGCAATAGCGCTGGTAATGCCGGGGATAACCTCAGCCTCCAAACCTGCGGCGATGCACGCATCCAGCTCTTCAGCGCCGCGACCGTACACGTACGGGTCGCCGCCCTTCAAACGCACCACGGTCTTACCCGAGAGCGCGTAATCAATCATGAGCTGCTGGATGCGGGACTGCGGAACAGCGTGCTTACCGGGAACCTTGCCCACATCAACGATGAGGGCGTTCGGCGCGTACTCGCCGTACTCCTGCGGAGCCAGGTGGTCCAGAAGGACCACGTCCGCCTCGCTCAGGGCACGTGCCGCACGCAGGGTCAGCAGGTCAGCGGCACCGGGGCCGCCACCCACAATGTAGACCTTGCCGGGGTTCTCAGCAGGCTCGCCGGGCAGAAGAATGCCGCGTTCCGTCACGCTATCGTCCAGGCTGTGCCCGGGCGCCCCGCCCGCGAGCACCTCGTCAATAGTGGCGAACTCGCGGGGCGGGAACGGAGGAATCTTCGGGCCCATACTAGGCTGCCGGGACCGGGTTGAGGTCACTGGGCTTACCCACGGGAATCTTGGCACCGGTCAGCAGGACGGTGTCGGACTCGCCAGCTTCTGCCGCCGCAATTTCCTCGGGGGTTGCGGGGCGAATCTGCTCGCGCTCCAGCACGTACAGGTGCGAACCCTCGTCGCTGCCGTTGGGCTCGTTGATGAAGGCACGGAAGCGGCGCAGGCGACGCTCGTCGCGCAGGGTTGCTGCCCACTCGTCCTCGTAGGAGTCAACGTGACGCTGCATGTCGCGCTCCAGGTCCTCGCACACGCCCAGGGAGTCCTCGATGAGGACGGACTGCAGGTGTGCCAGACCGTCGCCGTGCTCCTCATCCAGGTCCTCAAGCCAGCGAGCGGTACGCTGCAGCTTGTCTGCGGTGCGGATGTAGTACATCAGGTAGCGGTCGATGTAGCGGATGATGTCCTCGCTGGAAGCGTCCTTGACGAAGAGGCGACCGTGAGCGGGGTTTGCACCACCGTTACCACCCAGGTACAGGTTCCAGCCGTTGGTGGTTGCAATCAGACCGACGTCCTTGCCCTGTGCCTCAGCACATTCACGGTTACAACCGGAAACGCCGAACTTGAACTTGTGCGGGGAGCGCAGGCCGCGGTAACGGTTCTCCAGCTGGATTGCCATACCGGTGGAGTCCTGAACGCCGAAGCGGCACCAGGTCGAACCCATGCAGGACTTCACGTTACGCAGGGACTTGCCGTATGCCTGACCGGACTCGAAGCCAGCATCCACCAGACGCTCCCAAATGTAGGGCAGCTGCTCCAGGCGAGCACCGAACATACCGATACGCTGCGCACCGGTAATCTTCACGTACAGGCCGAACTCTTCAGCAACCTCAGCGATGACACCCAGCTTCTTAGCGGGAATCTCACCTGCGGGAATACGCGGAACGACGGAGTAGGTACCGTTCTTCTGCATGTTCGCCAGTGCGCGGTCGTTGGTCTCCTGAATACCACCGCGGCCTGCGTCCAGGACGTAGGAGTTGCGGAAGGAGGAAAGAATCGATGCAACGGTCGGCTTACAGATAGCACAGCCGTCGCCACCGCGGCCGAAGCGTGCCAGAACGGAGTCGAAGTCGTCCAGGTTGGTCAGACGCACAGCCTCAGCCAGCTCTGCACGGGAGAAGTCGAAGTGCTCACACAGTGCCTTGGAGACGGTCAGACCCATCTTCTTCATCTGCTGTTCCAGAGTCTTCTGCAGCATCGGGACACAGGAACCACACTGGGTACCCGCGGTGGTGCAGGACTTCAGCGATGCAACATCGTGGTTGCCGTCAACGATAGCCTCACGGACAGCACCGAAGCTGATGTTGTTGCAGGAACACAGGATTGCGTCGTCGGGCAGTTCGGTGTCGGGGATGCCGTCGCCGCCGCCAGCTGCGGTCAGGTAGACGTTCGGTTCAGCGGGCAGTTCGCGACCGAGCAGGGGCTTGAGGGAGTCGAAGGGAGCGGTGTCACCGACGAACACGCCACCGAGCAGGGTCTTTGCGTCGCCGCTGGTCACGATCTTCTGGTACATGCCGCGTGCGGGGTCTGCGAACAGAACCTCGAGGCAACCCTCGGTGGTGCCGCGGCGGTCACCGAAGCCAGCGACCTGAACGCCAGAGAACTTCAGCTTGGTTGCGATGTCGAACTCTTCAACCTGAGCTTCTTCGTTGTCGTTGAGCAGGTTAGCTGCCACAGCGTCAGCCATAGCGTTAGCCGGTGCGACCAGGCCCCAGGTGCGGCCCAGCACGCAGGCAACCTCACCGATAGCCCAAATGTGCTCGTCGGAGGAGTGGCATGCGTCGTTGACGAGAATACCGCCGCGCTCGCCCAGTGCCAGGTCGGCGTCGCGTGCCAGCTCGTCGTTGGGGCGAATACCGGCACCGAAGACCACCATGTCGGCGGGCAGGGTGCGGATTTCTGCATCCTCAGAGGGAGAATCTGCGATGGAGACGGAGACGACGTTGCCGTCAGCATCCTTGTTGATGCCGGAGATGTACACGCCGGTCTCAATCTCAATGCCGGTTGCCTTAATCTGGGCGTTCACGGCGTAACCGCCGCCCTGGTCAACCTCAACGGAGAGCAGCCAGGGTGCCACGTCCAGGATGGTGGGCTCTGCGCCCAGGTCCTTCAGACCCTCAGCTGCTTCGAGGCCGAGCAGACCGCCACCGACGACAATACCGCGGGGTGCGCGGCCGAGGGTGTCCTGCAGGCGCTTGACCTCGGAGACCATGTTCTTCACGTCGTCAATGGTGCGGAAGACGTGTGCGGCGTCCGAGTTAAGAATGGGGATACGAACCGCGCGGGAACCGGTCGCGAAGACCAGCACGTCGTAGGGGTACTCGTTGCCCTCGGTGTCGGTGACGACGCGGCGGGTGCGGTCAAGCTTCTCTGCGTGGCAGTTGTTGACCAGGTTGATGTTCTCTGCATTCCAGAGTTCGGGGTCACCGAGGGTCAGGTCCTTCTCGGTGTCCTTGAAAATCTTCTCGATAGCAACGCGGTCGTAGGGGATGTAGGGCTCATCGTTGAGGACGGTGATGGTGTCCGCTGCGCGACCGGCAGCTTCAGCGCCTTCGTGGTACGCGCGTACAAAACGCCACGCAGCGGGGCCTGCGCCGACAACGAGAATGTTGCGGGGAGTGTGCGACATGGATTTTCCTTCCTAGTTGTAATGCAGGTAGTTCATGGCGCTTATCTACCCTCAGTGTGCGGCTGGATCGTGCCCGGCGTTGGAACTCCTAGTTTCCGTACCGTTGGGCTCGTACCTGATGCGTACCGAGTAGTTGGAGCGCCCGCTTCTTTAGAATGCATCTGAAAATTACGAAACATTTTTGTGTGGGATTATGTTGTTTTCTTCAGGCAGTCAAAAGGCGTTTTAAACTACGACTTTTATCGTACACTCTAGCGCGGGCTCGAAGCATCGAAAATCCGCATTTTTTGGGAAAATTTTCCAAAAAACCCGCGGAATACCGGGCTGAAATAGGGTATTCTTACCTTATCTAGACTTAATTTAGGTAAGGCTAATCTATGAAATTCGAGGGTGTCTTTTTAGGGTAAAAATAACCTTTAGCGCCCTTCGCGCGCCCCATTTCCAAATGTGGGTTTCATAAGGTAAACTCCAAACAAAGAACACACGAACCGCTATTGTGTCCTGCACCCCGCGCGGCGCAGACCACCGCTTCGAAAGGAAACCCCCATGGCTGAGAATTGGGTACGCATCTGCGCCGAATCTGACCTCGAAGAAAACTGGGGTGAAGTCGCCCTGGTCGACGGCTACCAGTACGCCATCTACAAGACCAAGCACGGTATCTTCGCCAGCGACCACCTCGACCCGCACAGCCAGGCACTGGTCCTCGCACGCGGCATCGTCGGCGAGAAGAACGGCAACCCCACCATCACCTCCCCCCTCTACAAGGAGGTCTACGACCTGACCACCGGCGAGTGCGTCTCTGACCCCTCCTACTCCATCAAGGTCTACCCCGTAGAGGTCCGCGACGGCGACGTCTACCTCAAGACCGCCTAAACGCTCAGCCGCCTACGGCTACTCAAACACAGCAACACAAAAAACCTCGGGACCATTACGTCCCGAGGTTTTTGTATGGGTTTTCAGAAGCCCCTCATCAGCTGAGTGAACAGCGAGCGCCCTAGCCTGATTTTAAGTCATCTAGGCGGCATCCAGCTGCGCAATAGCCGCATCCATGCGGTCAATAAAGCACTCCGCCACCACGGCAGCAGAAGCACCACCCTGCGCGTTCACCAGCGGCGCGGCAACTTTCACCGGCACACCGGTCGACTCAGCATCACGGCGCATCTTACCGGAGAAGAAACCCTCCGCCAGCAGGTAGGTCGCAGCAAACTTAGGCTGATGCTCGGCAACCACCTCGTGGAACTTCGGATCAATCGCGGCAACGAAACCGTGATGCACCGGAACGTGCAACTCCTCAGCCAGCAGCTCAGCCGCACGGCTCATATCCGCGCGACCATCTGCACGAGAAGAACCCGCAGCACCCTGAACCACAGGGCCATCGCCGGGAGTCCAGCCAATTTCCTCCAGGCGAGCGCGAGTCAGTGCGGCAAGGCGCGCATCCGGGCCCAGCGACTCGCCAATGCTAATACGCTCAATACCGCTATTGCGTGCGGCACGGCGCAAATCCACCTGAGTGTGGAAGCCGGTCGACAGCAGAATCGGCACGATCACGCAGGGCTCATCATCGGGCAGGGAGGCTGCGGCATCATCAACGCTGGGAGATTCCACATCCACATATGCGGCGTGGACACGGTACTCCACGCCGTCGTTACGCTGAGCGAGCAAGAACTTAATCTGCTCACGAATCAGCGTGATAGCCTCGCGGCCGGCGACCGAGTCGGTGCCGTGCGAGGTTGCGATTACATTCAGAATAGTCATATTTCCATTGTATGAAAGGAACACCCCGCTTCCCCACTCATGAACACGAGTGGCGAAGCGGGGTGTTGCGCGAAGGCTAAATTTTAGCTCTTGCGGCGGCGTGCCACGACCAGGGCGGTACCAGCCGCCAGGGTGATAGCACCGGCTGCTGCGGCGAACATTGCGCCGGATGCGCCGGTCTGTGCCAGCTTCGAGGAGGAGCTACCGGAGGTCGAGGAGCTGCCTGCGGAAGAACCACCGTTAGAGGAACCGCCGTTAGAGGAGCCGCTCACACCCAAGTTGTCGGAGGCGCCGGAACCAGCATCAGAACCACCGTTGGAGCCGCCCTTGTGGCCGGCTGCGTTCTGGTCGGCGGTGCTGCTCTCAGAAGCAGAAGCGCTCGCGGATGCAGACTCGCTTGCGGAAGCACTCGCGGACGCGGATGCACTCGCAGATGCAGACTCGCTAGCCGATGCGGTCGCCGAAGCGCTGCTGGAGCTGCTTGCGGAGCTCGATGCGCTCGCAGAAGCAGACGCGCTAGCGGATGCGGACTCGCTCACCGAAGGTGTCACGGCGGGAACGCTCGGAACCGCAGTCGGGGATACGCTCACCGATGCGCTCGGGGTTGCAGAAGCACTCGGGGCTACAGAAGGCACCACGGACGCGGTCGGCAGAGACGGCGAGGTGGGCTCTTCCGAAGGCGCTGCGGTGGGTTCTGCGGTCTTGGTGGGCTCAGCGGTTACAGAAGGCTCCACGGTCGGCTCAGCGGTTGCGGAAGGCTCAGCAGTCGGCTCTGCGGTGGCAGAGGGTTCTGCAGTTGCGGAGGGCTCCACGGTCGGCTCAGCGGTTGCAGAGGGCTCAACGGTGGGTTCTGCAGTAGCAGAAGGCTCCACGGTAGGCTCCGCAGTGGGTTCAGCAGTCGGCTCAGCGGTCACGGTAGGCTCAGCAGAAGGCGCGACGGTCGGTGCCACGGTCGGCTCAGCAGACTTGGTCGGCTCAGCGGTCGGCGCCTCGGTGGGAGCAACAGTAGGCTCAGCAGACTTAGTCGGTTCAGGTGCCTTGGTCGGTTCAGGTGCCTTGGTCGGCTCGGGTGCCGGGGTCGGTGCCGAGTTCGCTGCCAGGCGGTTCAGCCACAGCTGATCCTCGTAGGTGTTCGGGTTCTCGAAGCTGGTCGGGTAGATAATATCGCCGTTGGGCAGTTCGAGAGCGTTGTAGCCTCCACTCTTGTCGGTCTTGCGCATCGAGGAGAGTACCACCTCGTTCACCTTGTTCAGGGTGTCATCCATGAACACCAGGCGGGAGCCGGATGCGTCCACCACAACCACGTTGCCCGCACGGGTCAGGAACATGGTGGCGACCTCGGCCTTCTCGAAGCCCTCAAGAGTTGCGGACTCGCGGACCACGCTGAAAGTGCCGTTCTCGTACTTGAGGATCTGCACCTTACCGCCGTACCAGTTGTTCCAACGGTAAATGTAGCCCTTGGGGCTAACCAGGGTCGAGGGCAGGGCGGTGGTGTACCCCTCGGGCGAGGAGTTCGGCACCAGGGACACGCCGTTGCTGCTCATGTGCAGCAGGTGACCCTTCTGAACCGCCTTTTCGCCGGCCGCATCGTAGATGGAAGTCGACGGCGCGTACACGAAGCTGCCGTCGGGCAGCGGTGCGAGGGTCACGGTGTTGTTGGAGAACGAGTCGCCGTAGTACTCGTCGAGCGAGTATGCGTTCACAACCTGCGGGTCGATAGAGTCGGGCTTCGGCAGAGCCTGCGAGGTTGCCTTGCCGGATGC
>CAUUAD010000064.1:0-8547 GCA_963542785.1 Rothia mucilaginosa | reverse complement strand
CCGCCAGCACCCGTTCGGGGAGCCAGCCGCGCAGTTACCCTGAGAATCTGCAAGCTGTAGCTCGGGCGCTCGCGTATCGCCGGTAATCTCGTTACCTTCCTGGCAGTAGAAGAGCGTGCGCTCCACCGTCTCCACCCGACCGAAGGCGGGCAGGTCGGTGCGGGAGAGCGCCTCCGCGTATACGGAGCCGCCACCAATAATCCAGGCATCAACTGCTGCAGCATCTGCAGGGGTATCTTCAACCGGTGCGCCCACGGCGTCACGAGCCGCGTACAGCGCCGCATCCAGCGAAGGAACCCACAGGGCGCCATCACGCTCTTGCGCCTCGGCTACAGAACGGCTAATCACAATATTCGTACGGCCCGGCAGGGGGCGAAAACGCGGCGGAATCGACTCCCACGTGCGGCGACCCATAATCACCGGAGCACCCAGCGTCACCTTCTTGAAGTGCGCCAAATCCTCCGGAGCATACCAGGGCATATCCCCGTCACGACCAATGATGCCGGCATCAGTTTGAGTCCAAATAGCGCCCAGACGATACATCATGCCTCCTAGAACTACCTGCAGTTAGACCGCAATCGGGGCGGCAATACCGGGGTGGTGCTTGTAATCCACCAGTTCAAAGTCTTCGTACTCGTAATCGAAAATAGAAGGCTTCTTGGTTTTAATAACGAGCTTCGGGTACGGGTAGGGCTCACGCGGCGGGTAGGGGTTACCCTCCGGGTCGGTGCCGTAACCCAGCTGCTTCTTCACCTGCTCCAGGTGGTTCGAGTAGATGTGGCAGTCGCCGCCGGTCCAGATGAACTCGCCCGGCACCATGCCGACCTCTTCAGCAATCAGGTAGGTCAACAGCGCGTAGGAGGCGATATTGAAAGGCACGCCCAGGAACATGTCGGCACTACGCTGGTACAGCTGGCAGGACAGCTCCTTCACACCATCGGCGCGTTCGTGCACGTAGAACTGGAACAGCGCGTGGCAGGGCGGAAGCGCCATGCTATCCACCTCGGCAGGGTTCCATGCCGAAACAATATGGCGGCGAGAGCTCGGGTTGTTCTTGAGCGACTCAATGACCTTCGCAATCTGGTCAATCGTGCCGCCATCGGGGGTCGGCCACGAACGCCACTGCACGCCGTACACCGGACCCAAATCGCCGTTCTCGTCAGCCCACTCATCCCAAATGGTCACACCGCGTTCCTGCAACCAACGCACATTCGACGAACCGCGCAAGAACCACAGCAGCTCAATAGCAACCGACTTGAAGTGCACACGCTTGGTGGTAATCAGCGGGAACGACTCACGCAGATCAAAACGCATCTGACGGCCAAACACGCCGAAGGTGCCGGTGCCGGTACGGTCGGAACGCTGCGCATCCGCCGCGATGGCTTCCTTGTTCTCCTCGAGGATTTCGCGCAGAAGATCTTCATAGGGAGTGGGGATTGCATGAGTCATAAGAAAAACCTTGAATCCTGTTAGTAAGCGTCAGAAGCGGCATAGTCAGCCGCCCCTCTATTGTAAAACCCTCGAATGGGCGCAGGTAGAGCAAACGCGCTGAGCATAAAGCCCAGCGCGCTCGCCGTTAGAAAGTATATGGATGCTAGTCCAGCGCTGCGCGTACTCGCTCCACCGAAACAATACGCGGGTCATCACCCTCAGTCACCTGCAGGACCAGTGCATCGCCGGGCTCCAGGTACGGGTCCTCGGTCGGAAGAACCTCCGCGGAACCCTCAAACAGGTACTCACGCAGAACATCCATCACCTGGGGCAGTACCGGGCGGTGAGTGCACAGCAGCGAGGAAGAATCCTTATCGAACAGCGACGCCACCACACGGGCAACACGCGCCGGGTGACGCTGAGCGCCAGCCTCCGACAGGGACTTCTTCTCCTTCACCGATACACCGTAATCCACCGAGTACGGGGTCACGGTCTGAACGCAACGCAGCCACGGGGAAGAAATAATACGGCTCGGAGCCCACGCCGCAAAGAGACGGCTAGAAGCCAGCGCCTGACGCTTGCCGGTCGCCGCGAGCGGACGGTCATCCTCAGCAGCAGCCCAGTTCGAACGCGGCTTAGCCTTCGCGTGGCGGGCAATCAGAATCGGGCGGGTACGTAGTGCATCCGCCTCAGCCAGGGCTTCCAGAGATTCCAGAGGCGCCAAATCATCCTCGTTAGTCAGCAGAGCGCGAGCCACGTCAGTGGTTACCCAGCGCAGCTCATCCACTTCACCCTCATCAGCCAGGGCGCGGGCGCCCTCGGGAAGCTCCGCAGACCAGTAGAAAACATCCTTCGGGCGGCCGCCCACTGGGTAGGAAGTCACCGCCAGGGGCACACCCAGAACAACCTGCAGACTGACCTCTTCGCGAATCTCACGAATAGCGGTCTCAGCCAGGGACTCTCCTGGATCCTGCTTGCCCTTAGGCCAGGACCAGTCATCGTAGCGGGGGCGGTGAATGATGAGGACCTCAAGCGCACCGTCGCGCATACGCCAAATCAGTGCGCCAGAAGCAACAATATCCGCGGTGTTCGCGGGGGCGCGGTCAATGCTGTTGACCGCGTCAAAACGTCGTGCCGAGTAGTAGATGGAGGGGGAATCCAGCGGTGCCATATCTCTCTCTGATCCTCTTCGCTAGGCTGCGCACAATGCCAACGGGCACCATGCTCCGCGTCTAATTGTAGGGGAGAGAAGCGTCAAGTTGTAATCTCAACGTAACCTGTTGTTCACTTTTGCGCTAAGTGCACTAGTCCGCCCCAAGATTTTGCACGACACGCGGCAAACCCCGCCTGCCCCACGCCATAAAGCGCGAGAACAGACGGGGTTCACAACCAGAAATCACCGGTAGGTCAGCGGTACTTCCTTAGACCTTATCCACCACGTTCTTACGGGAACGCGAGCTCAGGTAGTACGACTGCACATCCTGCAGCGGGTTGCCCTGATCGTCGGTGTCGTGGCGGGTCCAGTTACCCTCAGAATCCAGGTGCCAAGTACGCGAAGAATCACTCATGTAGATGGTGAACATATCACGCAGATACTTCACGTGGCGCGGATCCTTCACCGGTACCAGAGCCTCAATACGGCGGTCAAGGTTACGGTGCATCATGTCGGCAGAGCCAATGTAGACAATCGGATCGCCACCATTCTCAAAAGCAAACACGCGCGAGTGCTCCAAGAAACGACCCAGCACAGAACGGACGCGAATATTCTCGCTCAGACCCTTAACGCCCGGGCGTAGAGCGCAAATACCGCGAACCACCACATCCACCGGCACACCAGCCTGCGATGCGCGGTACAGCGAATCGATGATGGCCTCATCCACCATGGAATTGCACTTGAACTGAATCTTCGCAGGGCGGCCAGCCTTGTGGTTCTCAATCTCCTGATCAATGCACTCAATCAGGCCGCTACGCAGAGTACGCGGCGCCACCAGCAGCGACTGGTAGTTGGTCTTCGGCGCGTAACCGGACAGCTGGTTGAACAGGCGGGAGACATCCTCACAAATCTGCTCGTCACAGGTAATCAGACCCAAATCCTCGTAGAAACGAGCGGTCGACGGGTGGTAGTTACCGGTACCAATATGAGCGTAACGACGCAGGTGGTTACCCTCGCGGCGCACCACCAGCGACAGCTTGCAGTGAGTCTTCAAACCCACGATGCCGTACACCACGTGCACGCCAGCGCGCTCCAGCTTACGAGCCCAGGAGATGTTGGCTTCCTCATCAAAACGAGCCTTAATCTCCACCAGCGCCACAACCTGCTTGCCAGCCTCAGCCGCCTCAATCAGCGCATCCACGATGGGGGAGTCGCCACTGGTACGGTACAGGGTCTGCTTAATCGCCTGAACACGCGGGTCAGCGGCAGCCTGCGCCAAGAACGCCTGCACACTGGTCGCGAAGGAATCGTACGGGTGGTGCAGCAGCACATCGTGGTCGCGGGCGGCAGCGAAAACGTCTGCAGCCTTCGCAGTCTCGGTAGCATTGAGCCAGCGGGAAGTGTGCGCAATGTGCTTGGGGTAGTGCAGAGCCGGGCGGTTCGCGCGAACAATCGCACTCATGCCGCGCAGATCAAGCGGAGCCGGCAGGCGGTACACCTCGGACTCGTCGATGTTCAGCTCAGAAATCAGCAGATCCAGGATGGTCGGGTTGATGGTGTCCTCAACCTCCAGTCGGACCGGCGGACCGAAACGACGGCGCAGAAGCTCCTTCTCCAGAGCCTTCAGCAGGTTCTCTGCATCGTCCTCTTCCACCTCAAGATCCTCGTTACGGGTCACGCGGAAGACGTGGTGCTCCACAACCTCCATGCCCGGGAAGAGGGTATCCAGGTGCTCAGCAATGATGTCTTCCAGAGCAATGTAGCGGCTCTCGCGGCCCGCAGTGTTGGCGGCGCGCGAACCATCCACAGAGACCATACGGTCCAGCTGATCGGGCACCTTCACGCGCGCGAACAGCTCCTTGCCGGTCTGCGGGTTACGCACCAGCACCGCAAGGTTCAGCGACAGACCCGAAATGTAGGGGAAGGGATGCGCCGGGTCAACCGCCAGCGGAGTCAGAATCGGGAAAATGTCGCGCATGAAATCCTGACGCAGACGCTGCTTAGCATCCGCATCCAGGTCGTTCCAACCCACAATGCGGATGTTCTGCTCCTCCAGAGCCGGAAGAACCTGGTTGTGGAACACATCAGCGTGACGAGCCTGCAGCTGGTGGGCGCGTTCAGCGATCTCTTCCATCTGCTCCTCGGGGCTCAGACCGGCAGCCGAAGGAACCGCCAGACCGGTCGCAATGCGACGCTTCAGACCCGCCACACGCACCATGAAGAACTCGTCCAGGTTAGATGCCACAATCGCCAGGAAGTTCAGACGCTCCAGCAGGAACAGATTCGGGTCCTCCGCGAGCTCCAGCACGCGGGTGTTGAAATCCAGCCAGCTGCTCTCACGGTCAAAGAAACGATCTGGACCGAACTCCTCTTCCAAGCTGAAGTAGGAGCGCTTCTCACCCTTCTCAATGCGGTCACCGCGAGATTCGGCGCGCTCAATCTTCGAAATATCGTGGCCAATGTGAATGACACCGGTCATGGGCGCAGGCTCAGACGGCTTGGGCTTAGGCGCCTTATTCAGGCCATTGGGGGCGGGTACCATACTGTACTTGCCTTTCTGATCGGGGATAAGTCGTGAAGAAGCACGTCAAAGACGGCGTACAGAAACTATGCGGCAGGCTCATCCTGCTGCGCGGGAGCGTACATGCGATCAACCGTCGCCACACCAAAGCCCAGCGAAGTGTAGAGGGAGTATGCGGCGGTGTTGTCGGCATCCACGTACAGATCAATGGCGCGCAACGGCTCGCCGTTCTCATCCTCAGCGCACGCCAGGTATGCCAACGCGCGCAGAGTGAGGGTGCGACCCAAGCCGCCTCCCTGAGCCTGCGGGCTCACACCCACCACATAAATCTCGCCGGAGGGGGATAGTTCGCCCTGCTCCTGACCGGTAGGGATCTTCGTCCAGGTGAATGCCGCAATGGCGGAGTCATCATCCACCTCGGAGGCGATGAAGAAACCCTCGGGGCGGAACCAGGGGGAGCCGGTGCGCTCGCGCAAATCAGCAAGGGTGAGTTTGCCCTGCTCCGGGTGGTGCGCAAAAGCGGCGGCGTTCACGCGCAGCCAGGGGAACTCGTCCGCGCCGGTGAAGGTGCGCATGCGCAGGTTCTCCGGCAGAGTGCGCGCATCGGAGCGTTCCACAAGCTCTTCGCGGGTCTGCGCGTCCAGGGGCAGAACCATCTTGTACAGCACACGCACCGGCTCGAAACCGTGCAGGGTTGCAAACGCGTGGGCGGGGCTTTCAATACCGGTGTCGGTGGCGCTACCGTGAACCCAGAGGCGGTAGCGAGTCGCGTCATCGCCCAGCTGGCGGACGGCGTGGTCGAAGAATGCGCTACCTACGCCTTGTCCGCGGTATTCGGGGGCGACGGCTGCCTCAATCACGCCGGTATCTTCGTCGTTGGCGGGGGTGAGCGCCACAAAGACGGCAGCGAGGGTGCCGTTATCCTCGGCGACAAAGAAACGCGGAGGGGTCAGGGTGCTTTCGCGGAGTGCCTTACTCAGCTCAATGCGGGTCTGCTCAGAGAACGCCGAGACGCCGTCATGGCGGGCAACCTTCTGCGCGAAGGAATCGAAGCGTTCCAGCAGCTCTTCGGTGAGCTGCGGTTCTGCGTAGACCGGGGTGCTTGCAGTGGACAGGGTGGAGGTTTCGGGTGTCTGGTTGTCTACCATCATCGCCTTCTTTCGTAGCCTTCTGATTCAACTCTACCGGGGATAGTTGCTCTTTGGAGAGTTTGTTCTCCGTCCTGGGCGAATATGACAAGAACCGGAACATTTACGCATTCTGGTACTCGGCGCAGCACCGGGGCAACTCGCAGAGCGGGTACACCAAATGAGGGGTTGGCGCCGCGAAATTTAGCGGGTGCTATTGAAGGAATACCCCACATTACGCACGGTCGAAATCATCTGCTCGTACTCGGTACCGAGCTTGGAACGCAGACGACGCACGTGCACGTCCACGGTGCGGGTACCGCCGTAGTAGGAGTCGTAACCCCACACCTCGGAGAGCAGCTGGGCGCGGGAGAAGACGCGTCCGGGGTGCTGAGCCATGAACTTGAGCAGTTCAAACTCTTTGAAGGTCAGGTTCAGAGCGGTGCCGGAGAGGTGCGCTGAGTACGCCTGGGTGTCAATCACGAGGTTACCCGCGCGCACGATGCGCTCTTCGGAGTTCTCTTCTTCTGCGGCTGCGTCGCTCTTGATGGCGAGGCGCAGGCGCGCATCCATTTCGGAGGGGGACGCCTGGTCAGAAACAATATCGTCAACCTGCCAGGAGGCTGCAACCGCCGCCATGCCGCCTTCATTCAGGAGTGCGATGAGCGGCAACTGTACGCCGGCGGCGCGCAGTAGCTGGGCGCAGTGGCGTGCTTTAACGAGGGCGGTGCGGGCATCGACCATGAGCAGGTCGAATGTCTCGGTTTCGAGAGCCGTATGGGCGGTGTCGAGGGGGAAAACGTGTACCTTGTGGCTGAGTAGACTCAGCGAGGGAATCATATCCTGCGCGGCGGTATCGCTCAGAAGCGCAATACGGTACACACCCTCTCCTTTCCCGGTAAAATATTAGGCTCTTTCTAGTGTACTCGCCCGCCTATGGTGCAGCTGTGGAGGCGGTAAAGAGCAGGAGCAGATATCGTATACCGGACTGTTTACTCGTCCGTCTGCGCAGGTCGCTGCCGATAGCTCTGTCCAGTATGTCTTTAGCACCGATTCTGCACCCTTTTCAGAGGGAGTCTATGGTAGGTTTAAGGCATGGAAAACAATCTTATGGCTCTTGAAGCTCTCTTCATGTCGCTGATGGCTATTATCTCCGTGTGCATCGGTATCGGTGCATTCGCAGTGTTGCGTGGCCTCTTCAGCGGACAGAAGTAGTCTTCCCGCACAGAGCAGAAGCATCGCCCACACAGGGCTTTAGGCGGTCGTACGGTTCGTACCGCCTCGCCAATGGCGGCGTGAACCCCCACCCGGTCCCCTCCGGTTGGGGGTTTTCTTTATGCTGCCCGCCGTACCGTTTACTCTGCAGACGGCGGTGCTACCCCGTGCCGTGAGCGAACGAACAGGCTACTGTTGTACGCAGGATACTAAAATGGAAGGTATGGCTATTGAAATCCCTACCAACCTAACCCCTGAACTTGTTCCCTTCGCATGGTTACTCGGCACCTGGGAAGGTACCGGAACCATGTGGTACGAAGGCCAGGAAAACACCCCCTTCGGCCAGATTATTACTTTTGAGCAGGATGGTCTGCCCTTCATTGAATACCGCGCTGAGTCTTTCCTGCTCGATGACGAGGGTCAGAAGCTGCGCCCCATCACCGTTGAAACCGGTTTCTGGCAGATTGACCGCCCCCTCACCGACGCTGACGGCGGCTTCGGTATCGTCCCCAAGGACGTTGTTCCCGCCTTCGCTGACGCGGCAAGCGTAGAGACTCTCCGCAACGCCGACGACGGCTTCTCCCTGCTGGCAACCATTGCGCACCCCGGCGGTATTAGCGAAAACTACGTGGGCATGGTTAAGGGTCCGGTCATCCGCATGCAGACCGGCAACCTACTGCGCGACGACATTTCCCACGAATACGCAGGCTCCGTGCGACTGTGGGGCCTGGTCAACGGCAACCTCATGTGGGACTGGGAGGTCGCAGACGCCGAGGGCAAGCTGCACAAGCACGCTTCCGCTGAGCTGCGTAAGACCTCTTCGATGACCGGCGACTCCCTGGGCACTTCGATGTTCGGTTCCCTGGACGGCGAAGAGCCCACCGGCGAGCCCGGCTCCGAGCCCACCGCCTAATAAATTACTTATGTCTGCCCCGCTGAATGGCGGGGCAGACTCTTTGTGTGAAAGGTGCACCTTCCGTGACTGAATCTTCGCTTGAAGCCCCTCAGGCTGAGGCGCCCCAGCCCGATGCCGCCCGCCCCGCGAGCCCCCTGCTGGGTCTGCGCGGCGCTTTTGCCGCCTCCGGGTTGGATGCCGGCGT
>CAUUAD010000063.1:0-8570 GCA_963542785.1 Rothia mucilaginosa | reverse complement strand
TCGCGAGCCTCCGCAATGAGGGTGCGCAGGGTCTTAAACTCGGGTCGACGCAGCGAGAAGTAGGTACCGTTGCCGAGCAGAATACGGTCCGCCCCGCAGTCCAGCGCCTCAAAAATCTGCGCAAACGGCACGGTCCAGTTATTGACCTTTACCGCAATGCCCAGGCCGAACCAGTCGCGAGAATTGCCCTCGCTCACGGTGATTTCAATGAGCGCGTCAGTCGCCTCCACGAACTGTGGCGGGGTGCCGTTAAAACGCACCTGAACAGCGGAAACACGGCGAATCTTCGGCAGAATCGCGCTGAGCAGCTCGCGGGTCTCCCAGCCTTCGATGCGGCGCTTCTCCAGCCCGGAAAGCGCCGGGTGGGCGGCAAGAATTGTGCGCACCGAACGCAGTACGCGCGCCTCAAAACGCTCATCGCGAACCTCGCCGCCCTCTTCACCGGGGTAGCCGAAAACGGGCAGGGGCTGCACCTCGGAGGCACCCGCAGAATCCTGCGCGCTCGCCTCCTCTGAGCTGTCCTCCGCGAAGGGGTTCAGCGGGTACTCCCAACGCCAGCTCAGCTGCGCGTCGTGGCGTACCTGCTCGTCAAAGCTGATTTCAAGCACCAGATGCGGCGGCTTCACGCGCGGCAGCGCCAGCGCCGGATCGGGGGTTAGCGAGGGAATGGAACGACTGAGCGCGGGCAGGTACTCCTTCTGGAACGTGGCGCGTTCCGCGGCGGGAATGTGCACGGTTCCGGCGCTAATGAGCGATTCGGAGGCGGCATCGAGCGGCTCGACCAGGGGGATGAGCGCCAGTTCCACGCCCTCGGACAGTTCGGGCACGGCGGGGGAGTAGCGCACCCGCTCACCCTGTACTGGGGCAATCGTCGGTGCGCTATTCTCGGCTTCCTCAGTCGGCGCCTTCAGCGCGTCCTTTTGCACGAAAGATTCGCGACCCACTTCATCCAGTGCGCCGGGGCGCGCGGTCTTCCAGTGCACCGCCTTTGCCGCCTGCTCGTACTCCTGCTGAACCAGCCCGCCCAGGGCAAAGAAGCCGGTGCGCGGGGTGCCGATGGGGTGGCAGTGCGCGGCGGGTAGCCAGAGCTGGCGTAGCAGTTCGCCTTCGCGTCCTTCCCAGCTGAGCGCTGCTTGAAGCTGCAGACCGGCGCCCTCGTCGTGCGCATCCTCGCTGGCGGCGGCGTGCAGGCGCACCTGTGCGGGGCTCAGCACGGCGTAGTTCACCTCGCGACCGTTGACGAGCAGGGGCAGGCCAATATCCTCCGCGCGGGCGAGTACATCCCAGAGCAGAGTGGAGGCAGAAGCGCTGATTGAGATCCAGTCGCGGTGTGAGGAGTACATGTTCTGCCAGGGGCGGGCAATCGAGTAGAGTTCGGCGAAGAATCGTTCATGTTCGGGGTAGATTTCGTGCCGCCCGACGGGTCCGCCCACGCTAGAGGCGAAGGTTTCCCAGCTGAGTCCGCCCTTGATCCAGCGCCCGGTTTTGGACGCCATGAGCGGGCGGGCGAGCAGGTTAATGCTGGGGGTTGCCCCGGGCATATTGCGGCCGCGCGCGTAGGAGCCGGAGACGCTCAGCGAGAAATCCAGGGCGCCGCTCACGCGCATTGAATCAATGCCCGCAAGGTCCTGACGTGCGGAAAGAACGGAGGAGAGGTCGCGTCGCCATGCCGAGATTTTGGTGGCGGATGCCTCTGCCTGCAGGCTCGGGGAGGCGCCTAGCTCGTTGAGTGCAAAGCTTCCCTGGGGGTTTTCGGGCTCGGCAGTTGCTGCATCGGGCGCGGGCAGTTTCGCCGCGGTGGTGAGTGCACCGGAGGCGCGCAGCGCCGCGAGCGGGTCGGCGGATTTCTTCGCCTCCGCAACGTCCGCGCTCTTTGAATCTGCAGATCCCTTTATTGCTGATCCTTTTGCATCTGTCGCACCCTTCGCAGCGGTAGCCTTCGTTACGGCACCGGGTACGCCGACCGGTCCGGGGTGTTCGCTGAGTGCCTTTTTCGCTACGGAGGCGCGGTCGAGCGCGGTGAGCATGAGCGCTACGGCGTGCTTGCAGTCGGTGAGCACGGGGCAGGTGCAACGGGCGGTGAAGGTTGCGGAGCCGCTGACGGCGGGGAAGAAACGAATGGTCACTTCGTAGGGGATGATGGTGCTTCCGTTGACGAGTCCGGTGAGGGTGCTGTTGTCTTCGTCGTAGCTGTAGCGGATGACTTCGCGGTTGCGCTGGTAGGCGACACCGCGCTGGTAGGTGCGGTGCCCGACCTGGCGAATGATCTGCGGTACGGTGACGGGAATTTCGGGGAAGGGGTTGTTGGCGCTCACCAGCTCATTATCGCGTATCGTGCGGGTTTGCGCCTTGTCGCCGGTCATGTGCGGGCGGCTGTCGGGCAGGCTTCTGGGTTAGTGGCTGGGGCGACTATTGAGCGGTGGTTTGGGGTGTATTTCGTATTTTTGTCGGGGGAGTTTTTAGTGCATAAAAACACCGGTATTCACATAAGATATTCCGCGCAGTATCAAAAATTTGCGCCAGCAAAAAACGCTCTCACAAGCCAAAACGCCAATAATCTAAATCTCTTTCAAAAAACGCTTTACTTAACTTGAGAAAATGCTGTAAGCTAAACCTAGCTTCAAGAGTTTCGACTGATAAGCTCCGACTATGGTCGAACGCCAACCCCATGTTCACGGGTGGCTCGGATGACGAAGCGGTTTGTATTCACCACCGGAATAGCCGGTGGTAATTGGTACAGACAAGAGCAACGCGAAAGGATTGCGCCACTCACGGCGCAGGTTGTCATATGTACAACGGCTCTGCAACCGAAGCAGCAATCTCTCTGAACCCCTCCCGCTCCTACCAGGAAAGCCTGCGTGCCGCAGCTGTCCCCGCGCGAGGTGGATACACCGCAGTCAGCATTGACGACTACTCCCGCATTTCTTCTAAGCGCGACGAGTTCCTGAACTTCCTTCTTCTGCCGAACCCCGAGGGCATCCCCGCTGTTCAGTACGCCGGTCTGCGCGTAGCGTAGCATTAGGGGTATGAATTTCTCCGGTATGCTCCTGGACTCCGACGTTCTTGCGGAGATCCGTAAGGCGGATCCAGACCCCGCCGTGGTCGCTTTTCTGCGCCGCCGCTCGTTCCGACACATGTACATTTCTGTGCTGAGTATTGGCGAGTTGAAGGGCCTGTACCCCTACCCGGAAACTGACCGCTGGATTACCGAACTTCTTGAGCGCTTTGGCGACCACGTTATTAATGTGGATGCGCGTGTGAGCCTCGAGTGGGCTGGTCGTCAGGCGCCGCGCGGCGTGCATGCCGTGGGCCGTGATGATGCCGGTCCGTTGCCTACCGCCGCCCTGGAGGGTCTGATGGCGGCGAGCGCGAGCGCCTATGATTTGGAGCTGATTTCTTCTAAGGCGCAGGTGTACCGCGCCTGGGGTGTTGAAGCTTCCAACCCGTGGACTGAGCAGTAAAACTTCGCCTGATACGCGTCCTCGCGTGCGCGTCTGGATGAATACCTGTGTGAATAGTTGTGAGAACCCGCTTTCGAGTGTTAATCGGAGGCGGGTTTCGTCGTTAATTCGTGGCATGATTGAAGGACGATGAAAAGCACCTCACCTATCTCGCGTTATTCCATGCCCATGCCTCTGTGGCTTCAGGGTGTTGTTGAGCTAATTGTTACTGCCCTGTTCTCTGCTGTTGCCGTGTTTGCGGCGATGTCTGCCGTGTGGGCGACCAAGGGTTTTGGCGACATGGAGTTCTCCTCCGTGGCCGCCATGTCGGCGCACCTGTGGCTTCTGATTCACGGTGTTCCCCTGGATCTTGCGGCTGCTTTTGGTGCTTCTGCCGGCACGATGACGCTGGTGCCGCTGGGTTTGAGTATTCTGCCGCTGCTGCTCTGTTATCGTTCGGGTCGTCGCTTGGCGCGTGCCTCGTATGAGGGTGAGTTTTTGATTCCGGTGCTGTCCGGTTCGGTGACCTATGCGCTGATTAGTTCGGCGATGTACGGTTGGGCGAGTCCGCATCCTCAGCCTCTTCAGGCGTTGAATGCTGCCCTGGTGCCTTTGGGTATTGTGGTGGCTGGTCTGATGTGGGGTGGCTACCGTGAGGCGCGTTCGCTCTCGCGCATGGTGGGTGTTGATACTGCGGAGCAGATTTCGCAGATGAGTCAGTATTCGCGTTGGGCGGGTTCGTACGCGTGGGCTGTGGTGCGTGCTGCGGTGGTTGCTTTTGTGGCGCTGATTGGTCTGGGTGCGGTGCTTTTGGGCATCGGTATTTTGGCGGGCTGGTCGCAGATTGTTGCCACCTACCAGGAGCTGCACGCGGGCGCTGTGGGTGATACCGCGGTGACTTTGCTGCAGCTGGGCTTCTTGCCGAACCTGGTGATTTATGCGATTGCATGGTCGACCGGCGCCGGTTTCTCCTTTGGCGCGGGCACCTCGGTTGGTTTGACCAGTAGCGATGCTGGTACTTTGCCGATGCTTCCGATTCTGGGTGCTGTGCCCGAGTCGATGGGCTCGTTTGGTCTGGTGGGTCTGCTGGTGCCGCTGGGTGCCGGTGCGATTGCTGGCTGGTGGTTCTTGCGTGAGGGCGAGGATCACCTGGATGAGTGGGTTGCCCTGAAGGTTCCGTTCCGCCCGCTGTCTGCGCTGATTTCTGCGGTGGTGCTGGGCGTGATGACCGGTATTATGACGTCGTTTGGTGCCCTGTGGCTGGGCTGGATTTCGTACGGCTCTCTGGGTATTGGTCGTTTTACGGAGGTTGGTGCTGAGCCGCTGACTTTTGCGGCGCATACCGCGTTGACGGTGGGTGCCGGCGTGACTTTCGGTATGCTGCTGAGCCGCGCCCTGGTGCCGGATAGCAGCCGTGAGCTGCCTCGTTTTGCGGATGAGCGCCCGAACCTGGGTGAGCGTCTGATGAGTTTTACTGCCTCGACCCGTGAGCGTTTTGCCCAGAGCCGCGAACGCTTTGCACAGCATCGTGAGCAGCGTGCACAGGCGCGTGCGGAGCGTATGGAGCGTGAGGCTGAGGAAGCCGCTGAGCGTGAAGCTGAAGAGGCGGCTGCGCGTGAAGCCGCTGAGCGTGAAGCTGAGGAGGCGGCACGTGCGCAGGCTTCCGAGCACGTTGCTGAGCCCGAGCGGTCTGTAGCATCTGAGCAGTCTGCTGTGTCTGAGGTGGCGACCGGTCATGTTCCGGTGCATCCGCAGGAGCCTGTGGTTGCCGTTCCGGTAGAGACGACTGAGCAGCTGGCGCAGCGTGCGGCGGCGGATGCTTTCGCCGAGATTGTTGCAGAGCGCGAAGAGGCGGCTGAAGAGCCTGTAGTAGCAGAATCCACTGCGGACGCTACTCAGGAGTCTGTCTCCGAAGAGCTTATTGCGCAGGAGAGCTCTGCTGAGGAGTACGAGCCGATTGAGGCCGTTCAGCAGGTCGATTACCTGCACTCTGCACATGCTGGCTCTGCACATGCTGACTCTGCGCATGCTGACTCTGCGCATGCTGAGGATTACGAGAGTATCGAAGCTTCTGTTGAGCCTGCCTCCAGCGAGCACGCTACTTATGAACACACTGCTTATGAGCCCGCCCTGTACGCTCACGACCCCTCCGATGAGCAGACCCGCGAGCTGATTCAGGAGCCCGTCTACGAGGCTGCTGAACCTGTTGAGCGTGAGGACGCTGTCGAAGAGCCCGCAGAGCAGGCGCTGCGTTCGAAGGGCCGCGCGAGCCGCATTATGGCGTACTTCGGCTTTGGTCTTGAGCAGCCCGCCGCAGCGCAAGATGACTCAGCGCAGGATAGCTCAGCCGACGCCGCTCACGCCGCATCCGCCGCGCAGGATTCCGCTCGGGACCGTGCCAATGACCGCGCGCATGAGCGTGAGCAGAAGCGCGAGGCGAAGAAGGCGGCTAAGGCGGCACGCAAGAAGCAGAAGAAGGACTCAGAGCGCGACTTTGTGGATCGCGAACTGGATGTCCTCTCTGCTGATCAGGCGATGAAGCGCATCTTTGAGGTTCGTAGTCAGACCGGAGTGCTTCCGCTGGTGACCGATGAGGCGTCTACCGTGGAGCTGCCCCCGCTGGATGTCAGCTCCACGAACTCCCAGGGCTCTAGTACTCAGGGTTCTAGTACTCGGGGTTCTAGCGCGCGCACGAAGAACTAGCGCGCGGATGAAGAGCTAGAGCTGGACGCGCCGGTGAGCTTGTCCATCGTGCCCTGGAACTTCTCGTCGCAGGTGGACATGTCGGTCTGAGTCAGCGCGGCGGCGCGGCACTCACGGTACTCCTGCGCGCCGGGCATGAAGGCGAGGCCAATGCCACCGAGCAGAGTCATAGCGCCGTAGATAATGCTGACGCCTGCGGCAATGTAGAAGAACCAGGGGCCGCGGTAGACTGCGGTGCGCACGATCGCAATAATGCTCAGGGCGATGCCGGCGAGCGCGAAGAGGAAGAGCGCCAAGAAAAGCGGCATCGCGGAGAGCGCGAAGGAAGACGACGTAAAGATTACCAGCGCGGCAACGATTAGCATGAGCGAGGTGCGAATGTGTGCTTTCTGCTGTTCGATGGGGTCGATGGGCTTGCGCGGCTTTTTGCCTTGAGGTCCCCGAGGCTGCGGCATCATGTTCTGCGGCGCCTGCTGCGGCGCTCGCGGTGGAACCTGCTGGTTCTGCGGTGCACCGTTGTTCGGGGTGGGCTGCTGCGGGGTGTCGTTCGGAGTGTTCTGCGGGGGAGTAGACATACCTATAAGGGTACCGCCCCGTCTGCCCGTGACCTATTGAGTTTGCGACCTGTTGAGTTTGCGTCTGCTGAACCCCGGTAGGAGTCCTCCCGCCGGGGTTTCTTTGTGCTCGCCTTTGGGCTTTGGGTCTGTTGTGAACCTCGTACCCCTTTGGATAAGGGTGTGAGACGGGTTATACTAGTCGGGTGCGAATTGTGGTTATGGTATCCGGCTCCGGAACGAATCTTCAGTCCATCCTCGACGCCGTAGCGGCGGGCGAGCTTCCCCTCGAAATTGCGGCAGTGGGCGCCGACAAGCCCTGTCTGGGTATTGAACGTGCCCAGGCGGCGGGTGTACCCACTTTCCTGGTGCAGCCCGGCGACTACGCCGACCGCCTCTCCTGGAACCGCGCGCTGGAAGAAAAGATTGCTTCCTACGACCCCGATTACATTGTGTTCGCTGGCTTCATGCGCATTGTTGACGCGCAGCTGGTCGAGCGTTTCAGCAACCGCATTATTAACACCCACCCGGCCCTGCTGCCCTCCTTCCCGGGTGCGCACGGCGTGCGTGACGCCCTGGCGCACGGTGTGAAGATTACCGGCCTGACCGTCCACTTTGTGGATGCGGGCGTTGACACCGGCCCCATCCTCGCCCAGGCGGCAGTGCCCGTTCTGGATGACGACACCGAAGAGACCCTGCACGAACGCATTAAGGTGCAGGAGCGCCGCCTGCTCGTGCAGACCATCGCGTCTCTCGCTGAATCTCACAGCTAATTCCGTCCACTAAACTTTTCGCGGCGGAATGAGCCGAGCTCAAGCCCCGCCGCCCACACACGTTCCGTTGTGGCACCCGAGTACCCCTGAGGGGAAGGTGCACAGCGGCGGGGAATACCCCCACACATATCCTGTCTATCCGGGCAGGCTACGTCCATCCACCAGCTGTGCCGCCGAGAACCGGCGCACGTCTAAAGCATCGGAGTATTTGTGTCTCTCATTGAGCTCGATCGCGTGCCCCTGCGCCGCGCCCTCATTTCCGTCTACGACAAGACCGGTCTGGAGGAGTTCGCCCGCGGCCTGCACGAGGCTGGCGTCGCGCTGGTCTCCACCGGCTCTACCGCATCCACCATCGCAGCTGCAGGCGTACCCGTCACCGAGGTCACCGAAGTGACCGGTTTCCCCGAGTGCCTCGAAGGCCGCGTGAAGACCCTGCACCCGCGCATCCACGCCGGTATTCTGGCTGACCGCCGCAAGCAGGAGCACATCGACACCCTCGGCGAGCTGGATGTCGAGCCTTTCGACCTGGTGGTTGTGAACCTGTACCCCTTCGTCGAGACCGTCGCATCCGGCGCAGGTCAGGACGCCATCATCGAGAAGATCGACATTGGTGGCCCCTCCATGGTTCGCGCTGCCGCGAAGAACCACGACGCCGTCGCAATTGTGGTAGACCCCGCCGACTACGCGCGCACCGTTGAGGCCGCTAAGAACGGTGGCTTCTCCCTGGATGAGCGCCGCCGCCTTGCCGCTGGCGCATTCGCCCACACCGCCGCATACGACACCGCTGTGGCTACCTGGACCGCATCCCAGTTCCTGCAGGATGAGGACGCTAACTTCTGGCCCCCGTACGCTGGCCTGGGCTTCGAGCGCAGCGAGACCCTGCGTTACGGCGAGAACCCGCACCAGCGTGCCGCCCTGTACGTTGACCCCGCCGCTGCCCCCGGCATTGCTCAGGCGGAGCAGCTGCACGGTAAGGCGATGAGCTACAACAACTACGTTGATGCTGACGCCGCTCTGCGTGCCGCTTACGACTTCGACGAGCCCGCTGTTGCCGTTATCAAGCACAACAACCCCTGCGGTATTGCTGTGGCAACCCCCGG
>CAUUAD010000062.1:0-8705 GCA_963542785.1 Rothia mucilaginosa | reverse complement strand
GGTGTGGTGGGTTGCCACGTGCTGATGCGCGGCATGGTCTTCATTGGCGATGCCGTGGCGCACTCGGTATTCCCCGGTCTTGCGGTGGCGTTCGTGCTGGGTGGCAACCTGGTGATGGGCGGTCTGACTGCGGGCGTGGTGACGGCTATTCTGGTGGCTATTTTTAGCCAGAATCAGCGGCTGCGTGAGGATTCTGTGATTGGTATTTTCTTCGCGGCGTCCTTTGCGTTGGGTATTGTGATTATTTCGTTGGCGCCGGGCTATTCAGGGTCGGTGCAGGATTTCTTGTTCGGCTCGATTGTGGGTGTCTCGAATGAGGACATTACCAACGCCGCGATCATGGGTGCCGTGATCCTGCTGGTGTTGTGGCTGTTCCACCGGCAGATTGTGACGGTCAGCCTGGACCGTGAGAGTGCCCGCGCGATGGGTCTGCCGGTGCTTGCCCTGGATATTGTGCTGTACGTTCTGGTGACCATTTCTGTGGTGCTGGGTCTGCAGACGCTCGGTAATGTGCTGGTGCTGGCGCTTCTGGTGATTCCGGCGTCGGCAGCCCGCCTGGCGTGCCGCCGACTGGGGTCGATGATGGTGTTCTCGCCGGTGTTTGGCGGTATCTGCTCGATTGTTGGCCTGTACCTGTCCTGGGCATTTAACCTGCCGACGGGTGGCACGATTGTGCTGTCGATGGTGGCGGCTTTTGTGCTGGTGTGGGCGGTGACGGCGGTTCGTTCGCGAGCGCGTGCCCAACTGAAGAATTAAGCCCAGCTGAAGGGCTAAGCCCAGCTCAACCCAACTTTTCTCGATTAAACGCACGAGGCGCATCCCTGTTTGGGGGTGCGCCTCGTGCGTTTTTTACAGGTCTTAAACACCCAAAGCGAATCATGTTCATGTTTAAAGAACCAAAAGATACACTCCGCGTAATATAAGCGCTTAATTCAACACACCGGGTTTAATGAAAATATAACCTATCAAATATCTCTTATGGGTTGATACATGTAGTGATAAAGCAGTCACTGCACCCTCATTAGAGCTTCAAAGAAGGAGTGATCATGAAGGCATATGTATACCACGGCCCCGACCAGAAGGGCGCCTGGGAGGAAGTCCCGAACCCCACCATTCTTGAGCCCACGGACGTTATCGCCCGTGTCGACACCACCACCATTTGCGGTACTGACCTGCACATCCTGAAGGGCGACTGCCCCGAGGTGGACCACGGACGCATCCTGGGCCACGAGGCTGTCGGTACCATTACCGAGGTTGGCTCCGCAGTGACTGACCTGAAGGTCGGCGACCGCATCATCATCCCCGCCGTGACCAGCTGCGGTAAGTGCTCCTACTGTAAGGCAAACCAGCCTTCGCACTGCCAGACCGTTGGTGGTGTCGGCTGGATTTTCGGTTACATGATTGACGGCACCCAGGCTGAGTACGTGCGTGTTCCTTACGCTGAGACTTCGGTTCACCTGGTTCCGGAGGGTCTGACCGATGAGGACGTCCTCTTCCTCACCGATGCGCTACCCACCGGCTTCGAGATCGGTATTCTGAACGGCAACACCAAGCCCGGCGACACCGTCGCTGTCGTGGGTGCAGGCCCCGTGGGTCTGGGCGCAATCATGACCGCTAACCTCTGCGGTGCCGGCCGCGTCATCACCGTCGACTTCGATGAGAACCGCATGAACAAGGCACTGGAGCTGGGCGCAACCGATAAGGTCAACGCGGGCGACCCGGACTTCATCGAGAAGATTAAGGCTCTCTCCCCCGACGGTCTGGGCGTGGACGTGGCAATTGAGGCTGTGGGTGTTCCGCAGACCTTCGAGACCTGCACCAAGATTGTTCGCCCCTACGGCAACATCGCTAACGCCGGCGTGCACGGCAAGCCCGTTGAACTGCCCCTGAACACCATGTGGATCTCTAACGTTCGCATCAACATGGGCCTGGTCAACTGCAACACCGTCGGTAACCTGCTGAACATGGTCCGCTCCGGTCGCCTGAACGCTAAGGCAATGGCAACCCACCGCTTCACTTTCGACCAGTTCGAGGAAGCATACGACCTGTTCAGCCACGCTGCTGAGCACAACGTGGTGAAGGTTGTTATCTCCCGTAACCCCGAGGTTGCGGCATAGGCTGCGGTAGGCTCATATACCGCTCATACTGAAACCCCGAACGTTCGTTAGGGATTTCAGCGGGATGTCTTCATGACACTGCGAGCATCCCCGCGATTCGCCTCCGGGCGGGAAAGGGTAGGTCCCACCCGGAGCGCGAATCGCTCTCCCCTACCCCGAGATGTAGTTATTTTCTGAAGATACAAAATTTTCTGAAGATGCATAAGATGCGCCAGCTCGGGGTTTTCTGTTCCCTCAGCCCCCTTTCCGGTGGGCTTGGGGGCGGTTTCTCAAGCGTGATGCACCCTCTGCCGGGCGCTCTGCCGACCCGCTCTTGCGGGTTCTTCTGCCAGGCAACCTCTACTGGCGGAGGGGCGCATCATTTGACTCTTCTTGGTCGGGCGGTACCTCCGATTCTGCTCTTCCTTGAAGGGAAAGGAAAAGGGTCGCACGCTTACGGTTCAATGGCGAATTCGTAGGCTGCGACCCTTTTCTCATGCCCGGATTTTGGTGCTCCGGAGATTTTCTGCGCTCCGGGCGGCTATTTAGTTTTTGGGCTTCTCAGCGCCGGGTTCCTCACTGGCAGTATCGTGCGGGATGCGGGTGAACGCCTCCGTGGGATCGTCTGCCCCAGATACGGCAACTGCGGCGGAAGGGTCGGTCGCGCTTCCGGTGACGGGCTCGGTGGGTGCATCAGCCGGATCCTCGGCAGGCACTTCAACGGGCACCTCCGCAACGATGGGTTCCTCCGAAACAGGCGCCTCCGGAGCCTTCTGCGCATCCTCCTGCTTATCCTGAGCCGGAGTCTCTACGGGCTGCTCGGTAGCTACCGGCTCACCGTGCGCGGAATCCTTCTGTGCATCCTTCTGCTTATCCTTGTGCGCGTCCTTATGTTCGAGCGTGTAGATGATGCGCGGTTCCAGGCGCTCAAAACCAATCTTGGAACGCACCCAGTTCACGGTCCGGTCGATGCGATCCTCACCCTCGGTGGTTTCCACGACCCGGTAGTTGCGCGGCAGCATCACGCTGTCGCTGAGCACGCGCGGGTACTCGTCAATCTCCTGGATGCCCGCCATGTACATGTTCTCACGGTACTGTTGGGCGAACTCCTGCTGGCCGAGGAACAGCTGGTCGGCGTAGGTTTTAGCCGCCAGGCGCTCGCTGTAGGCGTCCTTGGAGTCGCGGGCACCCTTCTTGGAGCCGTAAATATCCCAGAAGTAGAAGTACACGTTGTTCGCGATAATGGCGGAGATAATGCGGTTCTGCAGGTACACGAGGGACCCCACCGCACCGGCACCCACCAGCAGCAGAACCACCGCGATGGGCGGCAGGCTGTAGCTGGTCCAGTCCACCGGCTGATCGGTGAAAATACGCACCAGGTAGGCAATAGTTGCCACGACGATGGGCACACCGATGAACACCACGGCGAGCGGCACCCAAATGTACAGCAGGCCGCGCAGAATCAGGCGGTAGTAGCGTACCGAGTCGCCCATCTGGATGGGGGTGGGCTTGACCGAGGAGTGGGCGCGCTTCATGAGCAGGCTGAACACGCGGTTACTGTCGATGCCGACTTTACGCAGCTTCGATTCAAGGGATGCTCGTTTAAGGAAGACCCGGTAGTTTTCGAGGACGACACGCTGGTCGGAGGTGAGCTTTTCGGGGTCGGGTAGGGCGTTGAGGTCCAAGCCGGCTTCGGTGAGGAGCTTGCTCCACAGTTCCAGTCGCGCCAATTCGGAGGGTTTTGCCGCCGCCTGCGCCTGGTAGTTCTTGTAGGAGATGAAGATGGTGCTGGCACCGATGAGTAGCGTAATAAAGGGTGCTATCCAGTCTTTGAGTCCCATGGTGGCGTTCCTCCTTGAGTGTGTGGAGCCGCTGGTTCCTCGGTCTTTTCAGCGCGTCTTTTCAGGACGTCTTTTCGGGCGTGAGCCCGCTGTTTTTACCGTACCACCGGCACCTGTGCTGAACCTTTAAATGCGCAGGTGGGTGCGTAAAAATAGCCCCGCCTCCCGGCGCTCAAGAGCAACGGGAGACGGAGCTTATCTATGAGGTTTAGTGCGCTGTATTAGTGTTCAGCGGGCTTCATTTCACGCGGCGCCTTGCGGATCATGAGGTAGCTGATAACAGCCATAACACCCATGAGCACGGCACTGAACGCGGAGCTCAGCACCACGCCGGAGTCGAAGGCGGCAAATGCGGAGGAGAGCAGCTGGCTTGCCTGCTCGCCGCCCACGTGGCTTGCGACCGTCACGGCACCGCCGAGGGTTTCGTGGGCGTGGTCGGCGAGAGTCTCATCCAGACCAGCAGGGATGACAACGTTTGCGCGGTAGATGGCGGTGAGCATGCCACCAATAATGACGGTGCCGAGCACCGCACCCATCTCGTAGGAGGTCTCAGAAATCGCGGATGCCGCACCCGCCTTACGCGGCGGCACGCTGGAGAGCATCAGGTCGTTCGAAATGGTCTGCGCAATACCAATACCGGTACCGAGCACAATGAAGATCAGGATAATGACCACGTCGCTGTGCGCACCCAGGAAGGCGAGTACAGCAAACGCGACAGCATTGAGCGCCAGACCGAAGGACACCACCTGCGCCGGGTGGAAGTGCACAGCCACGCGCGCAATCACCAGACCGGCGATAATGGTCGCCAGGGTACCGGGAATCAGCAGCATACCGGCGTACATGGGCGGCAGCCCGGAGACCAGCTGCAGGTGCTGGGAGGCGAAGTAGATGAAGCCAACGTCCACCATCATGGAGATGAGGTTTGCGGTAATCGCACCGGTGAACACGGTGTTACGGAAGAGGCGCACATCCAGCATGGGCTGAATACCGTTCTTCTCGCGGTTGAGCTGACGCAACACGAACAGAACAATGAAGCACAGGCCTGCAAGGATAGTGCTGATAGCCACCACATCGAAACCAGCTTCGGAGGTGTGAGTCAGGCCGAAGGTAATGCCGGTCATGCCGATCATAATCAGCAGGATGCTCAGCGGATCCACCGGGCTGGGGTGCGGGTCCTTCGACTCGGGCACCATGATCGGGGCAAGAATCAGCAGCGGAATCAGAATCGGCACAGCAAGCAGGAACACCGAACCCCAATCGAAGTGCTCCAGCAGGAAGCCGCCCACAATCGGGCCCAGCGCCGCACCGGCGGAGAAGCCCGAAGCCCACACGGCAATAGCGATGCGGCGCTCGGTCGCATCCACAAAGATGTTGCGAATAATCGACAGGGTGGCCGGCATGAGCATGGCACCAAAAATACCGAGCAGGGCACGGGCAACCACGAGCATCAGCGCGGAGGGCGCAAATGCCGCGAGCGCAGAGATTACCGCGAAGCCGGTCGAACCGATGAGCAGCAGCTTGCGGCGGCCAATACGGTCACCGATAGCGCCCATGGGTACGAGCAGGGCGGAGAGCACCAGGGGGTATGAGTCAACGATCCACAGCTGCTCCGCGGAGGAGGGGCTCAGCGCCTTAGAGATTGCGGGCACCGCGAAAGCGAGCACCGTGTTGTCAATGGAGACCAGGAGCACCGGGAGCATGAGCACGCCGAGTGCCGCCCAGCGCTTGGTCTTCTGGTCGGGGGCGTGAATGGGCAGAGCCGTGGTGTGCGGATTGTGATTCGTCATGGGTTGTTTTCGTGCGTCTATGGGGTTTCGGCTGATGCGGCGGACGCGGCGGCATCAGCTCGGCCTGTCTTTTGGATTAGCTTTTGGACTTGGTCTTTTAGTGAGGTTTTGGGGCTTGCCCGGAGGTTTTAGGGGTCCGGGCGGGTCCACAAACGAAGATTAACTATACCAACTGGACGGTATAGTTTCAAGCGGTTAGACTTGTACCCATGACCACACCCAACCACCGAAAACAGCGCGCCAACAACTCCCGCGAACACATCCTCGACACCTACATCGACCTGCTGATTCGCTCGGGAGAACGCGCCGCAACCCTCGACGCCGTCGCCACCGCCGCCAAGGTTTCCAAGGGCGGGCTACTCTACCACTTCGCCTCCAAGAAGGCGCTACTTGAGGCGCTCGCAGAACGCACCCTCACCCTTGCCGAAGAGGATTTCACTGCCATGGCGCAGGCGCCCGAGGGGGCAAGCGCCTACTACATCAATTCCTCCACGCCGGATAACACCCCGTTCGACCGTGCCCTCATTGCCCTCAGCCGCCTGGCACAGAACAATAACGAGCTTGCCCAGCAGACCATGAGCCGCGTACAGGACGGCTGGCATGCGCTCGTCCTCGCGGAGATTGGTGACGAGCAGATTGCCCGCGCCGTGCTGCTTTTGGGTGACGGCATGTACTACAACGCGGCGTTCGGAGGCGACTCCGCCAACCCGCAGAGGGCAGCCGCCATCACAGCAGACCGTGCGGCGCTGGAACGCGCCCTGCAAGTTCTCAAGGCTGCGGCTCACTAAATCCACACAAGCCACTCGACGCAGCGGTTAAAGCCACAAGCTAAAACCGCCGCCTCAGACCGTATTCTTTAGCGCCGGCGAGCACCCAGGACTTAAACTGAAAGGGTACGTAACCGCTCTTCAACCAAGGAGTTCCAATGATTTTCATTGCTGTCAAGTTCCCCGTCAAGCCCGAATACGCTGACCAGTGGATCGAGAAGACCCGCGCTTTCACCGAGGCAACCCGCGCAGAGGAAGGCAACAAGTTCTTCGAGTGGTCCCGCAGCGTTGAGGACCCGAATGAGTTCGTTCTGCTCGAGGCTTTCAACGACGATGCAGCTGGCCCGCACGTGAACTCTGACCACTTCCAGCAGGCCATGAAGGACATGCGTCCGCTGCTGACTGCAACCCCGAAGATTATTTCTCGCCTGATTGACGGCGACGACTGGGAAGCTATGGGCGAGCTGCAGATCGACTAGTCTGCACCCCGAATATGCACCCTAAAATTACATAGTTAGACGTTGCATAAGTAGACGCTGGAGCGCCTCTCCTCTCTGCCTTTTGAGCAGTGCGGAGGGGCGCTTTGGCGTGTCCGGTACCTGAACTTTTCCCCTTGACACGACGCGGATGGTACCGGTTTTCGACTCAGCGGGTGCCTTGCGTGCATTTTTACCCTATTAACCCCTTAAAATGGGTAGAGTATGCACACCTATCGATACCCATTCGCACAGGAGGCCTGAATGAGCATCGCATCCCAGCCTCTTCCCGGCGCAGTCGCCACTGAAGAGCACAACGACGTGGACCACACCTCTGTATCTCTCGCTGTCTCAACCGTGATTCTAGCTTTGCGTCCCAAGGAAAACGAGACCCACCCGACCCTGTGGCTGCCGCTGGTTCGCCGCCTCCGCGAGCCCTATAAGGGCCAGTGGGCGCTACCCGGCGGCCCGCTCAACCCGAACCTCTCCCTCGAGGAGGCAGCGGCTTCGACCCTGAAGCGCGCAACCAACCTGCAGCCCGGTTACCTGGAGCAGCTCTACGCATTCGGTGATGTTCTGCGCACCCCCGAGGCGCGTGCCGCCCGCGTTGTGGGCGAGCCCGACCCGGCACCCGGCACTGATCACGAGCGCGTGGTTTCCGTGGTGTACTGGGCGTCGATTCCCGCCACCGAGGTTGCGAACACTCGCGTGCACGAGAACATCCGATGGTTCCCGGTGGATGAGCTGCCCGAGCTCGCCTTCGACCACAACGAAATCATTGAGTACGCGCTCTACCGCCTGCAGAACAAGGTGGAGTACTCGCGTATTGCGCACTCTTTCTTGGGTGAGGAGTTCACCCTGGCGCAGCTGCGTGAGGTGTACGAGGCGATTCTGGGTCGCACCCTGGATCCGGCGAACTTCCGCCGCCAGATTGCGGCGTCGAAGTCGATTATTGACACCGGCCGCCGCGTGGAGGGCACCCGTCACCGCCCGCCGCGCCTGTACCGTTACAACGACGCTCAGGCGTACGCGGATGCGGGCCCGCTGGGCATGTACCGTGAGCGTCACGAGGCGTAATAGCTTTTATTCTTGGGCATGAGCCGCGTACTGTACGCGGGTCTAGTGTTCGTGCAGAGCCTTCAAGTAAAAAAGAGCCTTCACGTAAGAAAAAGCCTGCAAGTAAGAGGGGCGGCACCGAATGGTGTCGCCCCTCTTTGTGTGCCCTCTAGTGCTCTCTAGGGAGTATCGGTACTTATCAGAAGGTTTTATCGGAGGGTGCTTGACCCGCCGCTCACATAGTTCCTATGCTAGAGCCATCAGCTTTCTATCCGTGTTGCTCCACCGTAGGGGCATCTAAGGAGCTGAACGCATTGTTGAACCGAAGCCACCCAAGGCATGGCCGGGGTGTTCTTCGGAATCTAGGAGGCATCACAGAAATGACCAACCGAGCATAAGCCCGGACCTTACAGTTTTTTCGCGCGCCCACGCAACTATGTGTGCAGGCATCTTTACCTGCGTATTTCCATCAGCGCGCACACCCGGGCACAGGTACATCCACCGTTACGCTCGGGTTTTTTCGCACCCTTTTTCAGGGCAAGCCTCACTTCAAGCCATCTAAAGTCTACGGACGCACCCATACCGACAGGTGGGCATGAGGGCACCCGAGCATCCATGATTCGCATCTATGATTCGCGTCTAAGATTCGTGTCTAAGATTCAAGGAGCTCGTATGACACACG
>CAUUAD010000061.1:0-8776 GCA_963542785.1 Rothia mucilaginosa | reverse complement strand
TTCTGCGTTCTGTTCGGGCGCCGCGGCGGAGGCCGTCTGCGGCGCAACAGAAACAGCCTGCGGCGCGTCCAGTCGCGCCAGCAGGGAGCGTCCGGCGCGGCTGGCACGCCAGCGGGTGCGGGTGTTTTCGGAGGCGCGGGCGGCTGCATCCAGCACGACGGCGTGGATGCCGCTTTCGAGGGCGTCTTCTACCTTCTGGGCGGCGGCGGGCTGACCGCGCAGGGCGGAGCCGACGCGGTCACGCAGGCGGCCGATAGTGCTGTCGAGGGAGCGGAAGAAGTCGCCGGTTCCCACAAAGTCATGCCAGCGCGAGAGCACTTCGCCGCGCAGCAGGGAGCCGTCGGAGAGGGCACCGTCGATGGTAGTCAGCGCGTCCTCGTATTCTTCGGATACGATGCTGGCGAGCGACTGGTGCGCCGCCTGCTGGCGTGCCTGTTCGGCGGCGAGCACCTGCAGGTTACCTGCGAGGGTTTCGACGGCACCGGCGAGGGTCTGCCGGGCGATGGCGGCGCGGGCGGGTGCGTCGGCGCCGAGTTCGCGGATCCACAGGGTCAGTGGGGCGAGGCTGACGGGTGCGAGCATGCCGCTTTCGTCGCGCGGCTGTTCGGTGACGGTGTGAATCAGTACGGCGTGGATTCCGGCTTCGTCGAGCATGCGTCGCAGGTCGTTTTCGATGGCTTCTTCGTCGCCTTCGGGCACGCGGTTGAGCACCACGGCGATGGCGATGGAGCGTGCGGCCGCTTCGTGGAGCAGTTCCCAGGGCACGGCGTCGGCGTAGCGGTTGGCGGTGGTGACAAAGAGCCACAGGTCTGCGGCGGAGAGCAGTTCCTTGGCGAGGGTGCGGTTTTCCTCGGAGACGGAGTCGATATCGGGTGCGTCGATGAGCGCGATGCCCTGCGGTAGCGCCGAGGTAGTAATAGGAATGAGGGCGCGCGCGATCTTCGGGTCGAGGCCGGGTAGTGCCTGCGATCCGGCGTTCATGCCGGAGGTGCGGGTGCGCGGCAGGGTGGGCAGGAAGCGTTCGGGTGACAGCGCCGCTTCGTCTTCTGCACGGTGCAGGAGTACGGGGTGGCGGGTGGTGGGTCGAATCGCGCCGGATTGGGTGAGCGGTTCGCCGAGCAGGGTGTTGACGAGGGTGGATTTGCCGGCGCCAGTGGAGCCTCCGACCACGATGGTGAGAGGGTTGTCGACGCTGGCACTGCGCGGCAGGATGTAGTCGTCGAGTTGTCGTGCCATGGCTGCGAGCAGGTTGCGCGCGGTGGCGGTGCCGTGCTCTGCGGTGCCGTCGTGGGTGACGGTGTAGGGGGTGCCGGGGGTTTCGCCGACTTCTACGTTGAGCGGGAGGGGGATTCGAGTGAGCAGTTCGCGAGCTGCTTTGAGCTGCGCATAGTCGGTGGTAGTCACAGCGCTATTGTCCCATAGGGTGCACCTGCTTCATGCCATGTGTGGGCGTTGCGGTGGGCACGTTGCGACTGCGGGGAGTTTGGTGGCTCACGCAGAGGCATTTTTGATGGGTGTTCGGACAACGTGGAGAGGTTGAATTACTATTTACACACGAGGTGCAACAACTCCAATTTACGATTTACTCATATCAAGAAAAAGCTAAAAATCCCTAAGTTTCTAGGGGAAACACCAAATTTTAATGCGGTTATCCCGAACACATTGGTACGTTTTATAACCCGCATAAAACGGGCAAATATTAAGATTTGATAACTTTTTACGCTCAAGCGCAGATATGGTCGTTTCGAACCTGAAAGTACGCTTAGAATCATTGAGCACGACAACCAGGCAGGTCATAACCCACACCGATTCCTTCAGGAGGCTTCTGGCCTGCCCTTTCTATCGCATCCGTACTCACCGCGGTATGCCACACCCTTCGGGAACGCTCACAGAGCCCTCGCTCAACTGCATTCGAGCTACCCGTTACTGCCTGCCCGTCTTTACTCTTGCGAAAGGTTGCGTATGTTCGGTTCGCTGTCACGTCGCCATCTTCTTGCTCTTTCTTCCGGAGCAGCATTGAGTGCACTCGCAAGCGCCTGCAGCCCCAGCGCAGTTTCTCGCCCTCAACCACTCACTGAATCCTCTCCTACTGAGGCCGCACCGGCGCCTCAGAGCACCCAGACTAAATCTGCGACCACCACGCGCAGCATCACCTACGCCGAGCCTCTGCCCGCATCCGCCCTGGACGGCCGCGGCCCGGCAATCTTGCCCGATCAGTTCTTTGAGCGCGTCGGCAATTTCTCGAACGGCACTCTCAGTCACCGCGCCGTCAATGTCCCCCGCCCCATCATGCCTCCGGAGGCTAAAGAACGTACCGTTGAGGGCCTGCACGCCTTCCTGCAGTACTGGGGTGCGGCGCAGAACTACATGCTCCTCACCGGCGACACCGACCCCTTCATGAACCTGCCCGGCCAGGAGCACTTTAGCCACATGGCGCAGATGTACCGCGATATCTACCGCTACAACATTGGCTGGCTGGTCTCTAAGAGCAACCACCCCATGTGCATTAACCTGAGCTCCCCGCAGCCGGTACCCGCCACCGAGCAGGACGTCTACTGCTGGAAGGCGACCCTGAAGGTGGATGAGAACGCGTTCCTGTTCAACCATGAGACCCGTCAGCGTGAGCAGCTCACCGGCATCTACGGCAGCAATCAGAAGGCGGATGCGTACGTCTACTTTGGTGAAGAGGGCTGGCAAATGCTGGAGGACCCAAAGTCTTCCCCGAGCGCTACCGCTACCCCAGCGGCTACCGCTGAACCGTCCGCGAACGCCCCGAGCGCGCACTCGACCCCGAATGAGAGCACCTCATCTAAGGCGGCTCGTTACATTCGAGGCTCAGCCTAAAACTTCTTTGCATCCGTGCCTCAAAGATTCCGTCATATTGGGTGATATGAGGCACGGATGAGGGCTTTTATTTGTGTGCCACGCGTGAAATCTATAGGCTAGGGC
This sequence comes from Rothia mucilaginosa, assembly GCA_963542785.1. GTDB lineage: Bacteria > Actinomycetota > Actinomycetes > Actinomycetales > Micrococcaceae > Rothia > Rothia mucilaginosa_G. The sequence goes on along the minus strand of CAUUAD010000061.1, from coordinate 5,827 downwards.
TAGATGAGGTCCGCCCATTTTCGCCTCAATACGCCTCTGCCCGCCCCGCGGGTGACAGCTTCACGCCCTCTGATGGGGCGTGATGTTAGGCTGAGGATTAGGGCGTGAGCTCTTCACCTATCACCGATACTTCCGCATCACAGCACATTCAAGGGGATCACTATGATTCACAGCCGCCGCCACTTTATTGCGCTCACGGGCACTGCCGCCCTGGGTGCGATGCTTGCCGCTTGCGGTTCCAAAAAGACTGCGGAGGCGACTGCCTCCCCCACTCCTTCCGCTTCGATTGCGGGTGCCTACGATAACCTGTCGGGCGAGCTGAAGTGGACCAAGTACGTTGCGGGTAACGGTGCAGCCCCGATGAGTAGCACCGACCCGGAGACCGGTCAGGTCTACACGATTGAGCCTACTGCCGGCCCCGCGAGCGTTGATTCTAAGGCGAGCGCCGTGCCCATCCCGGTTGAGGATGAGAGCATGTACGACAAGAATGCCCGCGGCCTGCGCGCCACCTTCGCGTATTTTGCGGCGGCGGTGAACTACGCCCGCATGACCGGTGATCCCGGTCCGGCCCTGCAGGTGGTTCATCAGGATAATTCTGTTCAGCGTGCTTCTTTGGAGAAGCTACGCGCCTTCTATGCGCCCGGCACGAACTGGCTGGTTGATGGTGAGTGGACCTTCCGCCTGACCGATAAGCAGCCGACGACCCGCGGTACCAAGTATTCGTGGGCGTGCACCGTGACTCAGGCGCACGGTCTGCAGGTTGAGAAGGCAACCAATACGACCAAGCCCCTGGAGGACACCGAAGCGCAGGATATTAAGGCTCTCTACGCTGAGTACGATGAGGAGGCGAAGCGCTGGTTGGTGATTGCGCCTCAGCAGTATGATCCTGCGTTGACTCCGAAGCCGACTCAGACTCCGCGTGCGCATCCGTCGTCGACCTATACTCCGACGGTGACTGATGACAGCACCGTGGCGGCTAATGCTGGCGCAAACGCCGGCGCGAATACTTCGGGTAACGGTGCCGCCCAGAATGGCGCAGGTCAGAGCGGTGCCGGCCAGGGTGGTTCCCGTCAGTACACTGGCTCCCAGAATGGTGGTGCCGCACAGAATGGTGCCGGTCAGGGTTCTGCAGGTCAGGGTGGCGCGGCTCAGGCTCCTCAGCCTGCCGCTACCCAGGCGCCTGCGGCTACCGCTCCCGCACAGCCCGTGGCGACTCAGCCTGCAGCTGCGACGGCTCAGCCGACCGTAGCTCCCGGTGCTCCTGATCCCGGTGCTGCCAGTGGAGATGTTGCTCCCGCTGGGGGCGCCCAGTAGCCCCTCCCCTATAGACGATCTCTATAGACGATGAACGCGTCCCCTCCTTCGCTATACCCGCTATACCCCATTCGGTGTGATGCTCCCGCTAGCTCCAGTAAGTTCCTGGTTACGGTAAGTTCACCAGCTGCGGTAAGTTCGCTGATGGGCGGCATATCACGCTCGTTTGGGCGCTGGCACGCACGGGTGTGAAGGCGGGGGCGCGTTATACTTAGGACTGTCTCTAGAGGGATGTCCGCGTGTGATATCCGCTCGTCGAGGCGTTCTCTCACTCGTCTCTCACCTGAGATTCTCACTCGAAAGGTATTCCGTGGCGCTTTTCCCCATGACCTCCGGGCTTCCCAGTTCCACTACCGGCATCAGCCGCCGTTCTGCCCTACGTTACGCGGGTGCGGGCGTTGCGGGCGTGTCTTTGAGCGCCCTGCTGGTTGCGTGCGGCGGTGGTTCTTCTAGCAATGAGACTGTTGATGCGGATACCCCTCAGATGTCCCCGTCGGCGTCTGCGCGCACCGATTTTAGCGGCGAGGTTACCTTCGACAACTATGAGAAGAAGGGTAATTTCGTTCCGGCGACCGAGTCTGCGCCCGCGCAGAACGTGCCGTTCCCCAAGCGCCCGGCGAGCGCCTCGGAGAACTCGGTGCAGGGTCTGTATGATTCGATTGCGTTCGTGTATGCGGCGATTAACTACCTGGTGCTGACCGGTGATGCGGCTCCGCTGCGTGAGTCGAAGGCTGATGAGAAGTTCGTTGCGTCGTTCTCGTCGTTTATGGATGAGTCGAATGAGAGCTCGCAGAATCGTGACTGGTTTGTGTCGCCGAAGGTGACCATGTCTGCGTTCACTGCTGTTCCCGCGCTGGTGAAGAAGAGCGTTCAGTGGACCTTTGACCTGGTGATTGATTTGGGTCCGACCGTGGTGATTGACGGTGCTCCTGCGGAGATGTCTGAGAAGGTGCGCCGCACTGAGCGTGGCCTGGTGATTACCGGTGTGCGCCACGATAATGACTGGACCCTGACCATTCAGGATGAGTACGAGGTTCAGGCTTCGGCTCAGCCGAAGAATGGTGGTGCTAATGGCGGTGCTTCCGGTGGCGCTAATGGTGACACCAGTGGCGGCAACGGCGGCAACTCCGGTAACGGCGGCAACTCTAATGGTGACAACCTTTAAGCCCTCAGATGGATGAGGCATCATGCCCTAACTCGCACTCGGGTTAGGGCATGATCTGTTTTACTCTGGTAGTAACGAGCTTTCCCGGATTCAAGGTTTTTCTCTTATGTCTTCTTTTTCTCAGTCTTTCTCTCGCCGCTCCCTGCTGCGTCTGGGCGTGGGTACCTCCGCTGTTGCGGGTTCTGTGGCGCTGTTGAGCGCGTGCGGCTCGGGTAGCTCTAGCCAGCAGTCGGGCTCTCAGGGCGGTAGCTTGAACGGTTCGAAGTCGAGCGCTAACCCGAATGGGTACAGCGATGATGGTCAGAACTATTCGGGTCTGGTGGAGTACACCCACTATGAGGGTGCGTTGAATTATGAGCAGGGTACGGTGGATCATCCGCCGCGTAATGCCCCGAAGCCGAAGGTGACTGATAAGCTCTCGTTGAATACGGTGACGGGTTTCCATGAGGCGGTTGCTTATTTTGCGGCGGCTATGGATTACCTGGTGAAGACCGGTAGCACGGATGCGTTCTCGACCGGCATTCAGCTGTCCTCGAAGACTCGCTCTGAGGTGGATGCCCTGTCGGCGTCGATTCTTGCGGGTGTGGAGAAGGGTTCCTGGTACGTGAACCCGTCGGCGTCTTATGCTTTGGCGAGCGCGCAGCCGTCGATTATGAGCGATGGCAATCTGCTGTTTAAGGGCCAGTATACTCTGGACTTTGGTACGGAGGCGGTGGCTGAGGGTAAGATCCAGTCGGTGGCCGCCTCGGCGAGCGCTTCGGCTTCTGCTGAGCCTACTGAGCCTTCTGAGGATGCGCTGGTGTCTGATGCGGCGTCCCCGAGCGCCTCTGCCTCTGCGACGGCGGCGGGTCCGGTGTCTCAGGTGACGGTTCAGGAGTGCGATTTCCGCGGCCGCTACCATGCTGATTCTAAGATGTGGGAGCTGAGCGTGGCGTACGGTGCCACCATTCAGGGAGGCGCTGCCCAGGGCGGCGCCTCTACCGCGAGCGCGGCGGCATCTGCAGCAGCATCCGGCACAGCGTCCGGCGCGGCTTCCGTACCCTCTTCTGCCGCCGCTTCTACTGAGGCGTCCGTTGAGGCGTCCGCCACCTCCGCGGCGTCATAGTCTGTCATAACACTTTTATCTGCGAGGCGCTTCTCACGCTTCGCCCGCTCAACTCTGTATCCTGTTGGGTTTGCGGCTAAACTGGTTGCAATCACCGACTGACTGAAAGGTATCACTATGTCCGAGAACCTGACCCGCCGCGCGGCGCTGGGTGTGCTGGGCGTCAGCTCTATGGCTTTGCTGGCGGCTTGTGGCTCTAAGGCTACTTCTGAGGCGTCTGCTTCCGCTTCTGGCTCTGAGAGCGCTTCTGCTGCGGCTTCTGAGTCTGCGACCGCCTCCCCGTCGGCTTCGGCTTCGGCGTCTGCTTCCCCTTCCGCTTCTGCGTCGGCTTCTGCTTCGGCGTCGAGCTCTCCGCTGCCTAATGACAATAAGGATTACAGCGGCGTAGCGAAGCTGGAGAAGATGGAGGAGCACGGCGAGTACCAGCCGGGTAACGCTGAGCACCCGCCGCAGAATGTTCCTTCCCCGATTGTTCCGGAGGCTATGCACCAGAATTCGGTGGCTGGCTTCGCGGCGGCTCTGGCGTACTTCGGTGCGGCGTTTGAGTACCTGCTGCGTACCGGCGATATGCACTACATGAACGAGGTCAGCACCGACCAGGAGACCCTGGCGGCGATGAAGAAGTACGCGGATTCCACTAAGGCAGGTATTGACGAGAAGAAGACCTGGTACGTGAACCCGACCGCTACCTTGACTATTGGTACTAAGCAGCCGGTTCTGGCGCAGGGCGCGTACAACTGGACCGTGACTCTGAATGTTGATCTAGGTGAGAAGCTGTTCAAGGACGGCAAGGAGCAGACTGTGGCGGCTGATAAGCGTCACGTGAAGATGTTCGGTGAGGCTGTTGGTCGCTACTTGAACAACAAGTGGGATCTTCACATGGACATCAACTAGTCCTCTGAGGCTGGTTTTCTCCTCCGCTTTTAGCGTTGCGCCGTCTCAGGATGCGGTTTTTCACTGTTTTTTCCATTGATGGCAATAAAATTTGTGGCTCCAGCTTGCGGTGAACAGAGTTCATCACTACTCTTATATACAGAGGTTGTCTTTTGGGCTACATAATGTTTCTAGAGAGCGCCGCACAATCATCATCCTTTATCGAGAAAGGGTTTGTGCGGCGCTTTTCTGCACCCTCTTCCCTGAACCTCGTTCCTTGAGGTTTTTCTCTGGCATTATTACGAACTGTGACCGCAGGTTTAAACCTGTTGCCGGTGAGTAGTAGAGTTGCCACGTAACCGATTATTCATTGTGGAGGCCCCGTCGCGGCTGGCCTCCCCCAAGCTCATGAAGGAGCACCCCATGGCAAAGATTCTCAACAGCATTGTTGAAGCAACCGGTCAGACCCCCCTGGTTAAGTTGAACCGACTGGACGAGGGTCTTCCCGGTAACGTAGCGGTCAAGCTTGAGTTCTACAACCCCGCAGGTTCGGTCAAGGACCGTATCGGCCGCGCCATCATTGACGCTGCTGAGAAGTCGGGCGCACTGAAGCCCGGCGGCACCATTGTCGAGGGTACTTCCGGTAACACCGGTATTGCGCTGGCTATGGTGGGTGCTGCTCGCGGTTACCGCGTCATCCTGACCATGCCGGAGACCATGTCTGCTGAGCGTCGCGTGCTGCTGCGCGCTTACGGTGCTCAGATTGTGCTGACCCCCGGTACCGAGGGTATGCGCGGCGCTGTGGAGAAGGCTAAGGAAATCGTTGCGACCACCGAGAACGCTATCCTGGCCTCCCAGTTCTCTAACGAGGCGAACCCCACCATTCACTACAACACCACCGGCCCCGAGATTTGGGAAGCAACCGACGGTAAGGTCGACATTTTCGTGGCGGGTATTGGCACCGGCGGCACCATCTCCGGTACCGGTAAGTACCTGAAGGAGCAGAACCCGGACGTGAAGGTTGTTGCGGTTGAGCCGAAGGACTCCCCGCTGCTCTCTGAGGGTCGCGTTGGCCCCCACAAGATTCAGGGCCTGGGCGCTAACTTCGTTCCGGACACTCTGGACCGCGGCATCTACGATTCGGTGACTCCGGTCAGCGCTGAGGACGCTATGCGCACCTCCCGCCTGCTGGCTACCCAGGAAGGTATTCTGGGTGGTATTTCTTCCGGTGCGGCTGTGTGGGCTGCTCTGGAGGAGGCTAAGAAGTCTGAGAACAAGGACAAGCTGATTGTGGCTATCGTTCCCGACTTCGGTGAGCGTTACATCTCTACCGCTCTGTACGAGGATATCCGCGGCTAATTGAGCTTCTG
>CAUUAD010000060.1:0-8945 GCA_963542785.1 Rothia mucilaginosa | reverse complement strand
AAAACCGTAGTCCTCGTTGACGACGTCCTCTACTCCGGCCGCACCGTACGCGCCGCCCTCGACGCACTCAACGCCCACGGACGACCCGCCCTCGTACGCCTGGCAGTCCTCGTAGACCGCGGACACCGGCAACTACCCATCCGCGCCGACCACGTGGGCAAAAACCTGCCCACCAGCGCCAGCGAAACCGTGCGCGTCGTACTGACCGAAACTGACAACGCAACAGACCGAGTCGATATTATCCAGCTGGGAGGGCTCTCATGAAGCATCTGCTCGACACCCGCGAACTAACCCGCGAAGAAGCCATCGAAATCCTTGACGTCGCCGACTACATGGCGCAGGTCAAAGCCGAAAACCGCACCCTGAACGTGCTCAACGGCAAGACCGTCGTCAACCTCTTCTTCGAGGACTCCACCCGTACCCGCCTCTCCTTCGAATCCGCCGAGAAGCGCCTGGGCGCGGCCGTCACGAACTTCTCCGCTTCCGGCTCCTCCCTGTCTAAGGGTGAGTCGCTCAAGGACACCGCGCAGACCCTCAAGGCGATTGCCGCGGATGCGTTCGTGATCCGCCACTCGGCATCCGGCGCACCGCAGCGCCTCGCCGAGGCAGGCTGGACCGACATTCCCGTGCTCAACGCGGGCGACGGCACCCACGCACACCCCACCCAGGCCCTGCTCGACGCTGTGTCCCTGCGCCAGTACAAGGCAGAACGCGACGGCCTGGACAGCCCCCGCGGCACCGACCTGTCCGGCATGCGCGTGCTCATCGTCGGCGACATCCTGCACTCGCGCGTGGCACGCTCCAACCTCTGGCTGCTGCACACTCTCGGCGCGCAGGTCGTCTTCGTCGCACCGCCGACCCTGCTGCCGCTGAATACCGCCTCCTGGGTTGAAGAAGCCGGCCTGGAAATCTTCCACGACTTCGACGAAGCTATCGCCACCAACCCCGACGCCGTCATGCTGCTGCGCATCCAGAAGGAACGCATGAACGCGGCGTACTTCCCCTCCGCAGAGGAGTACACCGAGCTGTGGGGCCTGACCGCCGAACGCTTCGCCACCCTGCAGGCACAGCCGCAGCCGGTCGCAATCCTGCACCCGGGCCCCATGAACCGCGGCCTGGAAATCTGCACCGAAGCCGCCGACGCCACCAACTCCTGGGTTCTGCGCCAGGTCAGCAACGGCGTGGCGCTACGCATGGCGGTGCTCTACCTGCTTCTGACCGACGGCTCCAGCGCCAAGCTCTACGCCGGCGACGAATCCTAAACGACCTTCCTAACGAGAGGAACCAACACCATGAGCAAGTACCTGATCAAGGGCGCAAGCCTCTACGGCGAAAAGGTCGCCGACATCCTCATCGAGGACGGCGTGATCAGCCGCATCGCAGAGAACATTGACGCCGCAGACGCACAGGTCGTCGAGGCGGCAGGCCAGGTGGCACTGCCCGGCCTGGTCGACATCCACACCCACCTGCGCCAGCCCGGCTACGAGGCCTCCGAAACCGTCGAGACCGGCACCCGCGCAGCAGCCCTGGGCGGCTACACCGCAGTGTTCGCCATGGCAAACTCCATGCCCGTGGCAGACACCGCCGCAGTGGTTGAGCAGGTTGACCGCCTCGGCAAGGAATCCGCATGGTGCCGCGTGCAGCCCATCGGTGCAGTGACCGTGGGCCTGAAGGGCGAGCGCCTCTCCGACATCGGCGGCATGGCGAACTCCACCGCGAACGTGCGCGTGTTCTCTGACGACGGCATGTGCGTGTACGACCCCGCCGTGATGCGCCGCGCCCTCGAATACGTCAAGACCTTCGACGGCGTGATTGCGCAGCACGCGCAGGAGCCGCGCCTGACCGAAGGCGCCCAGATGAACGAGGGTAAGGTGTCCGCTGACCTGGGTCTGGCCGGTTGGCCCGCCGTCGCTGAAGAGGCAATCATTGCCCGCGACGTGCTGCTGGCTGAGCACCTGGACTCCAAGTTGCACATCTGCCACCTGTCCACCAAGGGCTCCATTGAGGTTGTGCGCTGGGCTAAGTCCCGCGGCGTGAAGGTGACCGCGGAGGCAACCCCGCACCACCTGCTGCTCACCGACGAGACCGCACGCACCTACGACCCGGTATTCAAGGTGAACCCGCCGCTGCGCACTGAAGAGGATGTCATGGCGCTGCGTCAGGCAGTTGCTGACGGCATTATCGACGTGATTGGTACCGACCACGCACCGCACCCGGCAGAGACCAAGGAATGCGAGTGGGCGTGCGCCGCGAACGGTATGACCGGCCTGGAGCAGGCACTGTCCATCATCCAGATGACCCTGGTTGATACCGGCATGATTACCTGGCGCGATGTGGCACGCATCCTCTCTGAGGAGCCCGCGAAGATTGGTCGCCTGGACCACGAGCAGGGCCGCCCGCTGGCCGAAGGCGAACCGGCAAACATTGTGCTGGTCGACCCGAAGGCAACCCGCGTGATTAAGCCGGAGGAGCAGGCAACCAAGGGTAAGAACAACCCCTACCGCGACATGGAGGTGCCCGGCTCGATTCGCGCAACCTTCTACGCTGGCCACCCGACCGTGCTGAACGGCGAGCTGGCAACCCCGCGTCGCTAACCCGCGCACGTACGTTCGCGCCGCTAACCTGCGAGGCGAACGTGTGTGGTGACTGTGCCTGGCGGTGGCGGGCCTGAACCTGCCACCGCCTCGCCGGGAGCACCGCCCCCAACCTCACCAACCCAGGCCGAGATTATCGACCGAGACCCCAACCGAAAGAGAGAACCTTCGTGGGAAAGTTCCTGACCGCCGTCATCTGCATCGCCCTGGTCGCCCTGTGCATCTACGGCATGTGGCACGGATGGCGCTCGCGCCTGGCACGCCAGGCGAACATGTTCGGCTCCCTCAAGGAAGTTCCCGAACGCTACGAGGGCATGACCGCTGACGCCGCTTTCGAGGGCGAGTACGTCAGCACCACGATCTTCGGTAACTGGCTGGACCGTGTGGGTTTCGATTCGCTCGGCTTCAAGAGCAAGTCCACCCTGCTGATTTACCCGGACAGCATCATCTTCACCCGTAACGGCGCGAAGGACCTGTGGATTCCGGCGAAGAAGCTCGCAGTCATCACCACCGACCGCGGTATGGCGGGCAAGGTTGTGGAGAAGAACGGCCTGGTCGTGATTGGTTGGACCCTGGACGGTCACCGCGTGCAGACCGGCTTCCGCACCCGCTACGCCGAGGACAAGCAGGCGGTACTGCAGGAGCTGCGCCGCATCGCCCCGAACGCGGTAGATGCGCCCGAGAAGTGGGCGGCAGAACCGGAAGCCTAACCGGCAGAGGGGACCTTACGGAGCATTCCCGCAAAGTACTCCGGACCAACATCCCGGCGCAATATTCCGGCGCACCCACACACCCATAGATTTTGCCCCACGGCAGGTGAACAACCCGCCGAAGGCACCATAGACTACCCCGGAACCTGCACGGTAGAGGCCGTACAGGAAGCGGGGGAGAACACCAGAGAAAAGGAAGAAGAGCATGACTGACATGACACGATCCGGCGCCCTGCGTACGGACCGCGCGCTGCTCGTCCTGGAGGACGGCACCGTCTACCGCGGCTATGGCTACGGCGCAACCGGCGCGTCCCTGGGCGAGGCGGTTTTCGCGACCGGCATGACCGGCTACCAGGAAACCCTGACCGACCCCTCCTACGCGGGTCAGATTGTGGTTCAGACCGCTCCCCATATTGGCAACACCGGCGTGAACACCACCGACGCTGAAGCCCCCAAGATTTGGGTTGCCGGCTACGTGGTTCGTGACGCCGCACGTGTGGCATCCAACTGGCGTTCTGAGCGCACCCTTGACGAAGAGCTCATCGAGCAGGGCATCGTCGGTATTCAGGGCATTGACACTCGCGCCCTGACCCGCCGCCTGCGTTCGAGCGGTTCGATGCGTGCGGGCGTGTTCTCCGGTGAGCACGCAGAACGCCCCGAAGCTGAACTGCTGGAGGAGGTGCGCGCCTCCGAGCCGATGGCAGGCCGTAAGCTCGCTGACTCCGTTTCGGTTGACACCGCCTACACCGTTGAGCCGCACCAGTTCAACTGGTTCGCACCTCCGGTCGCAACCATCGTCGCCCTGGACCTGGGCATTAAGGCGATGACCCCGCAGCGTTTCGCTGAGCGTGGCGTGCGCGTGCACGTGCTGCCCGCAAGCGCAACCCTCGAGGACATCTACTCCTACAACCCCGACGGCGTGTTCTTCTCCAACGGCCCCGGTGACCCGGCAACCGCTGACGAGCAGGTTGAGCTGCTGCAGGGCGTGCTGCGTAAGGGCACCCCGTTCTTCGGCATCTGCTTCGGTAACCAGCTGCTCGGCCGTGCGCTGGGCTTCGGCACCTACAAGCTGCCCTTCGGCCACCGCGGCATCAACCAGCCGGTTATGGACAAGACCACCGGCAAGGTTGAAATCACCGCGCATAACCACGGCTTCGCTGTGGACGCGCCGATTGGCGACTACGTGACCGCACCGAACGCCGAGTTCGGTCAGGTCATGGTCTCCCACGTGGGTCTGAACGACAACGTGGTTGAGGGCCTGACCTGTAAGGACATCCCCGCGTTCTCCGTGCAGTACCACCCCGAGGCTGCTGCGGGCCCGCACGATTCCGCCTACCTCTTTGACCGTTTCATCGACCTGATGGTCGCAACCAAGACTGCAAAGGAAGCATAAATGCCTCGTCGTACTGACCTTAATAGCGTCCTCGTCATCGGTTCCGGCCCCATCGTCATCGGTCAGGCTGCGGAATTCGACTACTCCGGCACTCAGGCGCTGCGCGTGCTGAAGGAGGAGGGCGTGCGCGTCATCCTCGTGAACTCGAACCCGGCAACCATCATGACCGACCCCGAGTTCGCGGACGCCACCTACATTGAACCCATCACCCCCGAGGTGATTGAGAAGATCATCGCTAAGGAAAAGCCGGACGCAATCCTGCCGACCCTGGGTGGTCAGACCGCACTGAACGCGGCAATCTCCCTGGATGAGCGCGGCGTGCTCGCCAAGTACAATGTTGAGCTCATCGGCGCGAACATTGAGGCGATTAACCTCGGTGAGGACCGTGAAGCATTCAAGGGCGTGGTGGAGCGCGCCGGCGGCGAGTCTGCACGCTCGGTGATTGTTCACTCCATGCCGGAGGCGCTGGAAGCCGCTAAGGAGCTGGGCTACCCGATGGTGGTCCGCCCCTCCTTCACAATGGGTGGTCTCGGCTCGGGTATGGCGTACAACGAGGAAGACCTCTACCGTATTGCCGGCGCCGGTATTCAGTACTCGCCGACCAGCGAGGTCCTGCTGGAGGAGTCCATCCTCGGCTGGAAGGAATACGAGCTGGAGATGATGCGTGACACCAACGACAACGTCGTGGTCGTCTGCTCCATCGAAAACTTCGACCCCGTGGGCGTGCACACCGGTGACTCCATCACCGTGGCACCCGCACTGACCCTGACCGACCGTGAGTTCCAGAAGCTGCGCGATATCGCGATCAACGTGATTCGTGAGGTTGGCGTGGACACCGGTGGTTGTAACATCCAGTTCGCGATTGACCCGAAGACCGGCCGCATCATCGTCATTGAGATGAACCCGCGCGTGTCTCGTTCTTCGGCGCTCGCGTCGAAGGCTACCGGCTTCCCGATTGCGAAGATCGCGACCAAGCTGTCCCTGGGTTACACCCTGGATGAGATTCCGAACGATATCACCCAGAAGACCCCGGCATCCTTCGAGCCGACCCTCGACTACGTGGTTGTGAAGGTTCCGCGCTTTGCGTTTGAGAAGTTCCCGGCTGCTGACCCGACCCTGACCACCACCATGAAGAGTGTTGGCGAGGCTATGGCTCTGGGCCGTAACTTCACTGAGGCTCTGCAGAAGGCGATGCGTTCGCTGGAGCAGAAGGGCGCGTCCTTCTCGTTCAAGCCGCTGTCCCTGTCTGAGGCTGAGCTGGCTGAGCTGATTGAGAAGACTAAGGTTCCGACCACTCAGCGTATTTACCAGGTTCAGCAGGCTCTGCTGGCTGGCGCTACCGTGGAGCAGCTGCACGAGGCGACCAAGATTGACCCGTGGTTCCTGGATCAGCTGGTGCTGCTGAATGAGGTTGCCGGTGTGGTTCACGCTAAGCGTGACAACCTTGACCCGGAGACTTTGAAGCTGGCTAAGCGTCACGGTTTCTCGGACGCTCAGATTGCTGAGATTATCGGCTCTTCTGAGGATGTTGTGCGCGGTGTTCGCCACGCTCTGGGTATCCGCCCGGTCTTCAAGACTGTTGACACCTGTGCTGCCGAGTTTGAGGCGTTCACTCCGTACCACTACTCCTCCTACGACCTGGAGGATGAGGTTGCGCACCACGAGAAGCCCTCGATTATGATTCTGGGTTCAGGCCCGAACCGTATCGGTCAGGGTATCGAATTCGACTACTCCTGTGTGCACGCTTCGCTGGTGCTGCGTTCGCTCGGTTACGAGACTGTCATGGTCAACTGCAACCCTGAGACTGTTTCGACTGACTACGATATTTCGACTCGCCTGTACTTTGAGCCGCTCACCCTTGAGGATGTGCTTGAGATTGTTGAGTCGGAGCGTCGTACCGGCGGTCTGATGGGCGTGTTCGTGCAGCTGGGCGGTCAGACCCCGCTGAAGCTGGCTCGTGCCCTGAAGGATGCGGGCGTGCCGATTCTGGGCACCACCCCCGAGGCTATTGACCTGGCTGAGGACCGCGGCGAGTTCTCCCGCGTGCTGGAGGAGGGCGGCCTGATTTCGCCCAAGAACGGTACCGCGTTCACTTTCGAGGGTGCTAAGCGCATCGCTGACGAGATTGGTTACCCGGTTCTGGTTCGTCCCTCGTACGTGCTGGGCGGCCGTGGCATGGAGATCGTCTACGATGAGGCAAACCTGGCACGCTACCTGGAGAACGCTACCGAGGTTTCGCCCTCGCAGCCGGCTCTGATTGATAAGTTCCTTGAGGACGCTATCGAGATTGACGTTGACGCCCTGTTCGACGGCGAGGAGCTGTACTTGGGCGGCGTCATGGAGCACATTGAGGAAGCCGGTATTCACTCGGGTGACTCTTCCTGTACTCTGCCTCCGATTACTCTCGGCCCGGACATCATTGCGAAGGTGAAGGACGCTACCGAGAAGATTGCTCGCGGCACCGGTGTGCGCGGCCTGATTAACATTCAGTTCGCGTACGTGTCTGAGAACCTGTACGTGATTGAGGCGAACCCGCGCGCGTCCCGTACCGTTCCGTTCGTGTCGAAGGCTACCGGCGTTCAGATGGCTAAGGCTGCTGTGCTGATTGGTCTGGGTAAGACCATTGCTGAGCTGAAGGCTGAGGGTTACCTGCCGTCGAAGATGGATGGTGCGTCCCTGCCGCAGGAAACCGCGATTGCTGTGAAGGCTGCGGTTCTGCCGTTCGCTCGTTTCCGCACCCCTGAGGGTGTTGTGGTGGATTCGCTGCTGAGCCCGGAGATGCGTTCGACCGGTGAGGTCATGGGTCTGGATAAGCACTATGACACCGCGTTCGCGAAGGCTCAGGCTGGTGCTGGTTCGCCGCTGCCGACCTCCGGTAAGGTGTTCATTTCGGTGGCTAACCACGATAAGCGTAATGTCATTATTTACGCGAAGATGCTGGAGTCGCTGGGCTTTGAGATTGTTTCGACCGGTGGTACTGCTGAGATTCTGCGCCGTAACGGCCTGAACTCGGTGCTGGTGGCTTCGAAGTTCGCTGAGGCGAATGGCGAGCACTCGATTGTGGATATGGTCCGCAATGGTGACATTGACCTGATTCTGAACACCCCTGCCGGTGGTGCTGCTCGTAGCGATGGTTACGAGATTCGTGCCGCTGCGGTTTCGGTGGGTTGCCCGGTTATGACCACTATTTCTGAGTTCGCTGCGGCTGTTCAGGCGATTACTGCTCTGCGTGAGCACAGCTGGGACATCATGAGCCTGCAGGAGCACGGCGTTCAGCTGGCTGCCGCTGTGGATACTCGTTCTGAGGGTGGCGAGGCGTAATGTCCGCTGCTTTTGGTGATCGTCTGGCGAAGGCGATGGCGGAGCGCGGCCCGCTGTGTGTGGGTATTGACCCGCATCCGAACCTGCTGGAGCAGTGGGGTCTTGAGGATTCCGCTGCCGGTCTGGCTGCTTTTACTGAGGCGGTCTATGAGGGTTGCGCCCCGTTTGCGGCGGCGTTGAAGCCTCAGGTGGCGCTGTTTGAGCGTCACGGCTCTGCCGGTATTGCCGTGCTGGAGGCGCTGTTTGCCCGCGCTGCCGCTGATGGCGTGCTGATTGTTGCTGACGCTAAGCGCGGCGATATCGGTTCGACCATGAAGGCGTACGCGGATGCGTGGCTCGGCTCCTCGTCGCCGCTGGGTACCGATTCGGTGACTTTGAGCCCGTACCTGGGTTTTGAGTCGCTGCGTCCGGCGCTGGATTTGGCTGATGAGAATGACCGTGGCACGTTCGTGTTGGCGTTGACCTCGAACCCTGAGGGTAAGAGCGTTCAGCACGTGGGCGCGTCGGAGTCTGGTCATTCCGGCGAGACTGAGGGTCATTCCGGAGAGTCTGGGGGCGCTGTGGCTAAGCGTATTATCGCTGCGGCTACCGCTGAGAATGCTTCCCGCCAGTGGGAGCAGATGGGCCCGTGCGGCCTGGTGGTCGGTGCGACCGTCGGTCAGGCGCTTGTGGATCTGGGTATTGACCTGGGTTCTTTCAACGGCCCGATTCTGTCGCCCGGTTACGGTGCGCAGGGTGCCTCGGCAGCCGACCTGTACCGCGTGTTCGCGGGCGTGGAGTCGCAGGTGCTGGTGAACTCCAGCCGCGGTGTGCTCTCTGCCGGTCCGTCGGTTGAGGCTCTGGCGAAGGCTGCGCAGGCGGCTCGTGATGACCTGTTGGCGGCTCGCGGCGCATAGTTCGCGTGTTGTGTGAGAGGGGCGTGTGCTC
>CAUUAD010000059.1:0-9023 GCA_963542785.1 Rothia mucilaginosa | reverse complement strand
CGTCACGCGCACGAACCACCGCATAGTGCAGGTGATCAGCCAGCGGAAGAATAAATGAGTTCGACAGCTCCAGCGCACCCTCGGCGCGCACCTTCGACTCCAGAAGAGTGGCAATCGACAGAATCTCCGCCGGAATCTCAGACAGAGTCATGCTCAAGCGTTCGCCCGACATGCCCTGCTCCGGCACAAACGTCTGCTCCACCGCAGACGGGTCAATCAGCTGACCCTTACGCTTACCAAAAGCAATGCCGCGACCAATCATCACGGACTCCTTGCCGTAATGATCCACCGTGAGGACAACATTATTGTTATAAATACGGCTAATGCGCATGCGTCGTCCTCCTTCACGGGTGTTGGTCGCCGGAACAGAAACGGCAAATTCAAAAGATACGCAAAGGTGATTGAGCGTTACCTAAGCTAGTACAAATTCTACCGAAAGTTTGAAGCCGTCATGAAGGGTTAACGCGCAAATGCGGGGTAAAGCTGTGTCCCAGCTGTGATGCGGGCAAGCATTCCATAAGTTTGCGGCTGAAAACCGGCTCCCGCCCCGCCCGCGAACCCTAAATCGCGATACCCTTAATCACATGAGCAGCAAAGCAACCGAAATCGCAAAGAACCTTCCCGCGCTAGAGCACCCGGACGGTAGCCCCATCCGCGCCCTCGTTGTTGACGACGAGGAGATGCTCAAAGAACTCGTCAGCATGGGTCTGAAAATGATTGGCTGGGAGGTGCAGTCCGCAGGCGACGGCCCCTCCGCGCTCGCGATTGCCCGCGATTGGCGCCCCGACGTGCTCGTGCTGGACATTATGATGCCCGGCTTCGACGGCCTGGAGCTGCTCTCCCGTATCCGCAAGTTCTACCCCGAAGTTCCCTGCCTCTTCCTGACCGCTAAGGATTCGGTCGATAACCGTATCGAAGGCCTTGCCGCCGGTGCGGACGACTATGTGACCAAGCCCTTCTCCATGGAAGAAGTTATGATTCGTCTGCACCGCCTGGTGCAGCGCTCCGGTGTTGCCGCCATTGACGACGCTGAGCTGGTCGTCGGCGATCTGGTGTTGAACCAGGATACCCGCGAGGTGACCCGCGGTGGCGAGCAGATTAACCTCACCGCAACCCAGTTCGACCTGCTGCGCTACCTCATGGAGAACGCGAAGCGAGTGGTCTCCAAGAGCCAGATTCTCGATAATGTCTGGAACTACGATTTTGGTGGTCAGGCAAATATTGTGGAGCTGTACATCTCGTACCTGCGTAAGAAGATTGATGTGGGCCGTGAACCGATGATTCACACCGTTCGTGGTGCTGGCTACGTGTTGCGCCCCGCCGTATAGTTTTATTCTCTGCTCTTCATATGGCGCGGTATAACACCCGGTTATACCGCGCCATATCAGTTATATTCCGTATTTCGAATATAGAAAGAAAGGATGCTCGTGGGCTCCTACTCACCCGGTGAACCCGCCTCCCCGGATCACGAAGCAACCCGCCCCCTGCGTGCGGGTGCCCCCGCACGGGACGGCGCCACGCGCTCGCCGGGGAACTTCTTCGTGCGCCTACGCGCAGCCTGGAAGAGCATGAGGAACCCCGAGGCATCCCCCGAAGAGCTCGGGTACGTACCCCACCTGCGTTCGCGCCTTATCGCCATCCTCGTGACAGCCCTCGGCATTGCATGCCTCATCATTGGCCTGTCCACCTACGTGACCCTGCAGAACTCCCTCTACCAGCAGGCACAAAGCGACCTCAAAGAAACCAGCCACCGCGTAGTGCAGCCGACCTCCCGAGACGGCAAGCGAGAAGAAGTGGACTGCAGCGACCTGCAGAAGAGCAGCTCTCTCTTTGCGCCCGGTCAGGCGTCCGGAACCATCATTACCTGTGTCGAGTCCGAAGGTGCCGTAGAAATTGCCAGCAAGCTCGCCAAGGACGGCACCGTACAAACCCTCTCCGCCAATGACCAGGTAACCCTCGGAACCATGGCACTGAACGCCACCAAAGAAGAAGTCCGAGAGGTCAAACTGGAATCCGGCCTGTACCTCATCAAAATCACCCCGAAGGCTAATAGCAGCGCCGATGCCCAGGTGGTTGGTATTCCGCTCGCCAACGTACAGCAGACCCTCACCATCTTCGTGATTGTGGTAGCCCTCGGTTCCATCGCCGTGATGGTTGGTGCCGGCGTGGCGGGCTCCTACATTATTCGCGGCACCATGAAGCCCCTGGAGCGAGTCTCCGCGGTGGCAACCGATGTGGCGCACCTGGATCTGGAAGAGCACACCATCTCCTCGGCGGTGCGAGTGGAGCCGCGAGATTCCGACCCGCGCACCGAAGTGGGTGCCGTAGGATACGCCCTCAATCAGCTGCTCGATAACGTGAACTCCGCCCTCGAGGTGCGCGAACGCACCGAACATCAGATTCGCGCCTTTATTGCGGACGCCTCCCACGAGCTGCGCACGCCCCTTGCCGCCATTAAGGGGTACTCCGATATGCTCCGCTGGACCGAGCCGCTCAGCGAATCGGGCCAGTCCTCCCTGGCGCGTATCGACTCGCAGACCGAACGCATGTCACGCCTCGTGGAGGACCTGCTGACCCTCGCCCGCCTGGATGAAGGCCGTGAACCCAAACTGGAGCAGGTCGATCTGACTGAGCTGGTGCTTGAATGTACCTCCGACATGCAGGCCGCAGCGCGCACCCACGAATGGCACCTGAACCTACCCGACGAGCCGGTTGAGGTCGTGGCGGATCGATCCCAGATTCAGCGCGTGATTCTGAACCTGCTCTCGAATGCCCGCAAGCACACCGATGAGGGTACGCGCGTGACCGCGGGCCTGTCGGTGGATGCTGCACGCCGTGAAGCTGTGGTGACCGTGACCGATAACGGTCCGGGTATTGCCCCGGACTTCTTGCCGAAGATTTTTGACCGCTTCACCCGTGCCGATAAGGCACGCTCCGGTTCGGTTGGAACCACCGGTCTGGGGTTGGCGATTGTGCAGGCGATTGTGCAGGCGCACGGAGGTTCGATTCAGGTGCAGAGCCAGCCGGGGCATACGGTCTTTACGGTGCGTCTGCCTTTGGAGGCGGCGCGCGCCTAATGCGCCTGCTCGGTGGCTTGCTGAGCGGCTCGCTGAGCGGGTAGCCGGGTGAGTGCTCGAGGGGGCGGGGTGTGTTGTGCACGCTCCGCCCCTTTGGTTTGCGTCTTTTGGGGTGTTTATAGTGCCCTGACGTGCCAAAACACTAAATTGCTTGTTGAGTAAAGATTAAATCTGCACTTCAAGTTTATTGCCTTGAGTGCAAATATGTGGTGAATCTAACCCCCAAATAGTTACTCCCGGTGAAACATTGCGCGTATTGTAAAAAGCATGGCTAATCTTGTTGAATCCCCCGCAAACATCACGGACAAGCGTTCCGCCCGCAAGGCAGAGAACCGCATCGCAATCGTTGAGGCAGCAGAATCCCTCATCCTCGAGGGCGGCTACGGCGCCCTCAACGCAGAAGCACTCGCAGAACGCGCAGGCGTCTCCCGCCGCACCATCTTCAACCACTTCGCCTCCGTAGACGACGTGCTGGTCACCCGCATGAACCAGTACTTCAACCGCATCTTCGAAGAATGCGACTTCACCGTCTCCGGTGAAAACGCAAGCATGGAAGCCGAAATGCTCTCCATCGCCCGCAAGGTCTTCATGAGCAGCACCCTCGAAGAGTACATCGCACCCTTCGCGCACCTGCTCTACGCCCTCGAAATGGACAGCCCCGCGAAGTTCGAAGAATACTCGCACGTCATCCTCGAGCGCACCTACGACATCTTCCTCGAACGGTACCTCGCGGCATACCCCGACCTGCCCTACCTGCGCGTGGCAGTCTTCGCCTCCAACCTCTCCGAAACCATCGGTGAAGGCGTCTACTACTACCTCACCCGCGCCGAAGAAATGACGGTCAAGGTCGCAGCGGAAGCCCCCGAAGGCACCCACCCCGAAGCACTCGCCATTGAAGCAATGCGCCAGTGCGTACTCGAGGCACTCGACTACCTGGGCCGCCTGGTCCAGGGCGAATTCGCAAGCTAAGCCCCATAGCGTCAACACTCAAACACTCTCGCTTCGGGCACCTCATCTGCAGGTGCCCGGGGCGGGGTGTTTTTTGCCTAAAAACAGGCAGTAGCGTTCGTAGTGCAGGGCAAACCACACGCCGCATTCACACGCACCCAACACCCCAAACTCTTCACTCGCTCAACTTCAAAAGGACTGAATCATGGCTACATGGCTCTACCGCATCGGTGAAGCTGCCGCCCGTCGCGCATGGGCTGTCATCCTCACCTGGGTACTCATCGTCGCCGGTGTAGCGGGTGCCTACACCGCGTTCCACGGCAAGCTCAGCAACACCTTCACCATGCCCGGAACGCAGACCCAGCAGCTCTCCGACGAGCTCGCACAGCGCTTCCCGAGCGCCAACCGCGGCTCCGGCCAGATCATTCTCACCACCGGTGACGGCACCGCCCTCACCGAAGAACAGAAGCAGGCATTCTCTACCGCGCTGAACAAGCTCACCACCGAGGTGCCCTCCGTGGACGCGGTCACCGACCCGTTCACCACCACCTCCAAGCTTGCCGAGGCGAAAACCCAGCTCGACGAGGCGCACACCAAGATCGACGCCGCCCCCACCCAGATTGAGGACGGCAAGAAGCAGCTGAACGCCGCCGCCTCGCAGATTGAGGACGGCACCAAGCAGATTGCCGACAACGAGAAGAAGCTCGACGACTCGCAGGCACAGATTAGTACAGGTCGAAAGCAGCTGGACGACGCGCAGAAGCAGCTGGATGACGCGCAGGAACAGCTGAAGGACGGCTACGCCCAGGCGGAGGCGGCAGGCTCACCCGCCGCTATGATGGATCAGCTCAACGCACAGCAGACGCAGCTGACCGAACAGCAGAACGCCCTCAACCAGCAGCGTGACACCCTCGCCGAGAGTCAGAAGCAGGTCGATGCGGGCCGCGCAGAGATTGCTTCCAAGAAGGACGAACTGGCTGAAGGCAAGAAGAAGCTGGACGAGCAGCGCAACCAGCTGCAGAAGACCGAGAGTGACCTGCCGGCGCAGCGTGAACAGCTGGAGCGTCAGCAGAAGCTCTACGACTTCACCGCCGGCTACCGTATGGTCTCTGAGGATCAGTCCACGGCGATTGCGACCGTGTCGTTCAAGAAGAAGATTTTTGAGGTCCCCTCTGCTGACCTGCAGAAGGTCATGTCCGATATCGAGTTGGCGAACCTGCACGGGGCGACCGTCCAGTTTGACGCGAACCTGAGTGAATCTGCGCTCGGCGGCGGCTCGCACACCGGTGAGGTTGCGGGTATGGTTATCGCCTTTATCGTGCTGATGGTCATGCTCGGCACCCTTGTGGCTGCCGGCCTGCCGATTCTCATGTCCCTGGTGGGCGTGGTGGTGGGTGTGCTCGGCACGCTCTCGCTGTCTTCCATCATTCAGATGAGCTCCACCGCCTACACCTTGGGTCTGATGCTCGGCCTGGCGGTCGGTATCGACTATTCGCTGTTCATTCTGAACCGCTACCGCACGAACCTGCTGGACGGCATGCCGAAGGTTCAGGCGATTGCCCTGGCGAACGGCACGAGCGGTAACGCCGTGATTTTTGCGGCGAGCACCGTGATTATTGCGCTTGTGGCGCTGAATGTGACCGGTATTCCCTTCCTGGGCGTGATGGGTAATGCCGCCGCGTTCTGCGTGGTTGTTGCCGCCCTAATCGCGGTGACTCTCACCCCGGCGGTGCTGTCCCTGGCAGGTACCAAAATCATGTCGAAGAAGCTGTGGGCTTCCATCGATACCCCGAAGAAGCTTGCGGAACGCCGCGCGCAGGATGTCGAACGCACCGAGAAACCGAATGGCTGGTTGCGTCTCGTGCTGGCGCGTCCGCTGCTGACCGTGGTGGTTGGTGTGCTGGCGCTGCTGGCGGTTGCCGCTCCCATGTCGCAGATGCGTCTGGGCCTGCCGGATGCCTCAAACTACCCCTCCGATAGCGCCGCGTACAAGTCGTACGCGTTGCTTAAGGACAAGTTCGGTGAGGGCATGAGTGCCCCGCTGGTTGCGGTTGCGCACACGCCCGCGAACATGAGCGAGGAACAGGCTCAGCAGGCGCAGATTGATATTGCTTCTGCGGTTAAGGAACGCGGCGGCGCGAACGTGCAGGCTGTGGTTCCCGGCGGTATGACCGATGACCGTACCCTCATGATTTTCCAGGTGATTCCTGCTCACAGTGCAAGCTCCGTGGAGACTGAAGAGCTCGTCCACGAGCTGCGCTCCGTGACCGTTCCGGTTCAGGGTTCTGAGGTGTCTCTCGGTGTTGCAGGTCAGACCAGCGGCAATATTGACGTCTCCGAGGTGCTCGCGCAGAAGCTGCCCCTGTACCTGGGTGTGGTGATGGGGCTGTCCTTCCTGGTACTAATCCTGGTGTTCCGTTCGATTCTGGTTCCGCTGGGTGCCTCGGTGGGCTTCCTGTTCTCGGTGCTGGCGAGCTTCGGTGCCGTGGTGTCGATTTACCAGCTGGGCTTCATGAGCTCCCTCTTCGGTGTGGACCACCCGGGTCCGGTGTTGTCCTTCCTGCCGACCCTGCTGATCGGTATTCTTTTCGGTCTTGCCATGGATTACCAGATGTTCCTGGTGACCGGTATGCGTGAAGCGTACGTGCACGGCAAGGATGCGGCGACCGCCATTGTGAGCGGCTACAACCATGCGGTGCGTGTGGTGGTGGCTGCCGCAATCATCATGATTTCGGTGTTTGGTGGCTTCATCTTTGCTGATTCGATCATGATTCGCCCGATGGGCTTTGGTCTGGCGTTCGGCGTGCTCGTGGATGCGTTCATTGTGCGTATGACGCTGACCCCGGCGATTATGGCTCTGCTGGGGGATAAGGCGTGGTGGATGCCGAAGTGGCTGGATCGCCTCATTCCGAATATGGACGTTGAGGGCGCCGCGCTGAGTAAGAAGATGAGTGAGAAGATTCAGCATGAGCGTGAGTCTGCCGCTACTGACTCGGGTAG
Organism: Rothia mucilaginosa; assembly: GCA_963542785.1. Classification (GTDB taxonomy): domain Bacteria; phylum Actinomycetota; class Actinomycetes; order Actinomycetales; family Micrococcaceae; genus Rothia; species Rothia mucilaginosa_G. Next base: position 1,998 of record CAUUAD010000059.1, on the reverse strand, counting down.
TACGCTCGGGTAAGGGTAAAGTATTTAGTGTGTGCTACGGTGCACTCTAGAGACTTATGCGAAGCGAAAGGGCAGGTGCACGGTGATGAGGAACCGCGCGAGTATCCGACAGTGGATAGGAGGCGTTCTGAACCGTGTGCCTGCCCCTTTTCTTGTCTTTTTGGGTGGCGGCACGGGTGCGCTGTGTCGCGTGTACACTCCCGGTGGCGTGCTGGTGGCGAACCTGCTGGGTTCGTTTACGCTGGGCCTGTTGACGATGGTGTGGAATGCGTACGCGCGCCGTGACGGCGAGGAGCGGATTCACTCGTTCCGTCTGCTCTTTGGTGCGGGTATGATGGGCGGCTACACGACCTATTCGTCGATTGCGGCAGTTTTGGCGCAGACGGTTTTTCTGCCGTACACCATTCATTACACGTACATGGTTCTGGCAGTGGCAGTGCTGCTGGTGGGTGGTTTGGTTGCCGCCGCTGCGGGCATGCTGACGGGTCGTTTTGTGGCGTCCCGCTTGGTGCCTGCTCGTGATGTTGAGGAGGGCCGCTAATGTTTTTTGCTCTGATGGTTTTCCTCTGCGGCGGTTTGGGTGCGATGACCCGCTTCTTCGTGGATAAGGCGATGTCTCCTCGCCTGCGTACGGAGTCGTCGATTATTAGCCCGGTGTTCGTCATTAACCTGGTGGGTTCGTTCCTGTACGGTCTGCTGATTATGCCGGTGTCTAATCCTCGCGCGCTGGGGGTGCACTATAACGCCACGGATGAGGTGGCATTCTGGTGCACGGTGATTACGACCGGTCTGCTCGGTGGTTTTACGACCTTCTCAACTGCCATGGTGGAGGCGCTGACCGCCCGCTCTGAGGGCAAGATGGTGAAATTTCTGATGCTGTGGCTGGTGCAGGTTGTGGGCGCGATGGTGGCAGCCCTCGTGGGTGCGTTGCTGTTTGTGCTGCTGTTTGGTCGGTATATTGCGCCGGTGTTCCCGCCGGATGTTCTGTACTGACGGCACTGGCTGTGGTGGTTCTCATGGCCTGTTTGGGTACGTGTACAGCTTTTTCACAGTTTCGCCTAGGGTGAGCCATAGAGCGGTCTTTTACACTGGTGGTGAACGATATGTGGCGGGTATGAACGGTAACCCGCAATATTCCACCAAGAATATATGTTAGAACAGGCATATATGCGGGTGGGGTGCATATAACTTACTCTCACGACCTAAGGAACACACAGCATGCAGGAACTGCTCAGTAAACACATGATTGGCACCTTCGCCATCGAGATTGCGGCACTCACAGTCGCGCTCTCCATCATCGGATTTATTGGTATGCGCCTGCGCGCCAAGAAGACCGGTCGACCGCACAGCGTTCGCCAGTACCTGCTGACTGCGTCCTTCGCACTGTTCCTCGCCTCGATTCTTTCACTGACGCTGACCCCGATTGGTAGCGCAAATAGTGTCACAAACCCCGAACTCTACTACCCGCGCTTCTATGTGGGATGGAGCTGGCAGCAGGCGTGGGATCTGACCGACGGCATGGGCCTGCGCCGCTTCGCAACCACCGTGTATGCGCAGCTCTTCTTCAATATTGCGATGTTCGTCCCCTTGGGCTTCTTCACTGCGGGCTGCCTGCGCTGGGGTCTGCGCGCCACGGCACTGAGTGGCTTCGCGCTCTCAAGCTTCATTGAGCTGAGTCAGCTGACCGGTAACTGGGGTCTGGCGGGCTTCACCTATCGCACCTTCGATGTGGACGATATCGTGAATAACACTGCTGGCGCGGTCCTCGGTGCGGTTTGTATTTGGGTGGTGCGCGCGATTCAGAAGCACCGCGCGGCTAAGCGTGACCGGGTGCTGGCAATGGCTACCGCCGCAGCATAGTAGATCCTTGGATGAGCAGACGTTTTCATAACATGATTGATATAATTCATGTTATGAAAACGTCTGCCCCTAGTCTTCTTCCCATCTTGCGTAGTGACCTGCAGGGTGAAGTGATGGCATTGCTGTTCTCTCACCCTG
>CAUUAD010000058.1:0-9073 GCA_963542785.1 Rothia mucilaginosa | reverse complement strand
ATGCTGTGGCTGACTGGTTCCCGTACCTCTCTTGCCGCATATGCTTTTGCTGTCCTGTGGTTGTACTTTTCTCATCGCCTGAATTTGTTCGGTAAAGCAGCTCTTGCGTTGTTGTTTTACCTGGCTGTGAACTACCTGGAAGATAATTTCGCGCGTGCTGGTGCCTTCGCGGATCGACTTGGTAGTGACCTTTTGCGTGAACGAATCGATGAGACCATGTACCGCATGATTGATGTGGTTCCTTGGTATGGTGGCGGTCTGGGTACCGCTCAGGTGTGGCTTCAGAATCGTTACTTCTACTTTCACAATTCATATATGACGTTGGTCCAGGAGGCCGGTTGGCTCTATATGATTGTGATTGTAGGCTTGATGATTTCTGCCGCATTCATCTGGAAGCAGCCGCGTGCTCAGCGCATTGTTATCGCCGAAGCCGCAATGGTGATCATCATTATTACCTCCCAGCGTCTTGGTGAGGTGATTCTGACCGTGCCGTGGGCTATCGTGGTGGGCCTTGCGCTGCTGTACCTGAACCCGGACAAGGATCTGGACGCTTCGGATAGTGGACATCATGAACCAGGCGCTACGCAGAAGGCGCAGAGCAGCGACGAAAAACCTGCGTTGCAGAACGGCGAGCTCATCGAGAAAGAAGCTCCTGCCTCTGTTGCCTCTGTAACCCATCAAGAAACGCCTAAGAAGTCGACTACTTCTAAATCGTTTGACGTCAGTTCTATCCGTCAGCGGGCAAGGAAAATATAACGATGAAAGAGCTTTACATAGCTACCAATAATGGCGATATTGGCGGCGGCGAGGTCATGCTTCTGAACATCGCCCGCGCAGCACGTAGCCTTGGCTACAAGGTCACTATTGTGGGTCCTTCCGAGCCTAAGCAGCTTGTAGAAGCCGCTGCGGATGAAGGGTTCCCCCGCATTGTCTTGCCGGCTAAGAACCGCGCACAGTACATGGTGGCTCTGCGCAGCTGGCACGCCCGCCACAAGGACGTTCTGCTGTGGTGTAACGGTCTGGTTCCCGCAGCAGCAACGGGCGGCCGCAAGAACCGCATCGTGCACCTGCACCAGCTTCCTACCGGCGTGAACGCGAAGCTCGTACCCTTTGCCCGCCATAAGGCATCTGTCACCCTGGTCCCGAGCCGCTATGTGGCTCGTGCCTGCCCCGGCAGCGAACTGTTTGCGAACTGGGTCAGCGGCGTATCCACCGAGCTGGATCACCGTGTGGGGGAGCGCCGACTTCGCGTCGGTTACCTGGGGCGTTTGACTCCGTCCAAGGGCATCGCAACCCTGTGCCAGGCGATGAGTTCCTTGAACTCTAACGGCATCGAATACGACCTGGTGATTGGCGGCGAGCCTGTCTTCGCATCCGACGAAGAACGCGCTGAGGTTGAGGAAGCGCTAGCCCGTGTTGCTACGTTCAGCACTCGGTTGGGCTGGACTACCCCGGATCGTCTTTTCGGTGATATCGACATGCTCGTTGTACCTTCGATTGCCCCGGAGTCTTTCGGTCTGGTGGTCGCTGAAGCGATGAGTGCACGCGTCCCTGTGATCGTCAGTGATGCTGGTGCGTTATCGGAGGTGCTGGGCGGCTCATCGTACCCGTACGTTGTGCCTGCTGACCAGCCGGTAGCTCTTGCACAGGCTATTAAGAGCCTGGGTACTGAGCTTCGAGAAGATACGGATGCACTGGCGGAGCGTACCTCCGAGCTGTTCTGGCGTTGGCAGGAGAACTACTCGCCTGAAGCAGGTAAGGTCCGTGTTGGTGAGATTCTGGAACGTTTTATCCGCTAAGGTGCTTCTAAACGTATAGATCATTCCCAACGGATATCCTCTCACTCAAACCCCGAAGGAAAATTATGACGACTACCCACCGCTACAAGGCTGCGGTTATCATCCCCTCTCGCGGTGGTGCAGATATTCTGCACTACCCGCTGGATGCGCTTGCCGCCCAGACCGAGAAGGACTTCCAGGTTATCGTGGTCCTCGACGGCGATATTGATAACAGTGAAGCTGTGCTTGATCGCTACATTGCAGAAGGCAAGCTGAACCTGACCAAGATCGTTTTCGAGGAGAACCGCGGTCGTGTGGCAGCGCTGAACGCTGGTCACCGTGCGGCTGATGCGGATATTCTTATCCGTTGCGATGATGATCTTGAGCCTGCTGCCGACTATGTTGAGGCGCAGATTCGCCTGCACCGTGATTATGACGGTGTGATTGGTACCTTGAAGAACGTGTACCCGGACACTCCCTATTCTCGTGTGTACGGTAACTTCCGCGATGCCCGATTCAAAGAAGGTGCCCTCAGCGTAGCTGAAGAAGGCCGTTGGCTGTACTGGAACGGTAACTCTTCTATCTCTGCGGAGTACTTTGACCGTACTGGCGGATACGACCCCGCGTACCGTCTCTACGGGTGGGAAGACGTAGACATGGGCAAAATGGTCCATGACGCTGGTGGCCGCATCATCATCTCTGATGAGGTTGAGGTCAAGCACTATGCTGAGGCTACTACCACTGCAGTGCGTGCCCTGCGTGCCCTGCACTCGGGCTCTGCCCGCACCATCTTCGTGCGTAAGCACGGCGAAGATGCACACCCCGCTCCTAACCCGACGGGTCCGTGGGGTTTCTTGGTCAAGACCCTCGCTCGTTTCACCACCGAGAAGACCATCAAGGCTCTGGGGGACGCGAGCGATAAGATTCTGCTCAAGCTGCCCGCTAAGGTGGCTGAGAAGCTTGTGGCATTGCAGGTTGAGGCTGCATCTTACGCCGGTATTCGCTATCCTGAGCGTGCTCAGAAAGTTTTCTAGGAGGAAAAGGAAATGTCACTCACTCAGCTCTTGACCTCCGCTCCGTTTACCGGGCCGAAGAACCCCGACGCGGTGCTCGCGGATATCCCGAAGGGCCTCAAGAAGCTTGGCCGCCTGGCGCGCCGTTACGTGCCGCTGGTCAAGCCTGAGGCTACTGAAGAGATCGCGATTGCCCATGACTACCTGACTCAGCGCGGCGGCGCGGAGCGTGTTGTCCTGGCGATGCACCGGGCGTTCCCGGACGCACCGATTTACACGACTCTGTACGACCCGGAGGGCACTTTTCCCGAGTTCAAGGACGCGAAGATTATCACGAGTCCCTTGAACAAGATTGGTTACCTGCGTCGTAACCACCGTATGGCTCTGCCGATCCTGCCGTTTGCTTCTTCTTTCTTGAAGGTGCCGGCTGAGCGTGCTGTGGTATCGACAACCGGTTGGGCGCACGGCTTTAACTTCGCCGGCCGTAAGTTCATTTACTGCCATTCGCCGGCGCGTTGGCTGTACCTGAGCGATCAGTACCTGGGTGAGAAGAGCACCGGCCCCGTGCCGCTGCTGCTGAAGACCCTGCGTCCTGCACTGATGCTGTGGGATCACTGGGCGGCTCACCGCTCGGCGGTGTACGTGGCGAACGCGAGCGTGATTAAGAAGCGCATCGAGAACGTGTACGACAAGAAGGACGTTCCGATCTTCTTCCCTCCGCACTCGGTGGATCCGTCAGCTTCGGCGGAGCCGATTCCGGGTCTGGAAGAGTTCATGAGCGGGGAGGATTACTTCCTGATTGTCTCGCGTCTGCTGCCCTACAAGAACGTGGACAAGGCCGTGGAAGCCTGCAATAATCTGGGCAAGAAACTGCTGGTGATTGGCCACGGTCCCGAGAAGGAACACCTGCAGCAGATTGCGGGTGACACGATTCGGATTGCCTCGGGTGTGACGGACGCGCAGCTACGTTACGCGTACCGTCACTGCTTGGCACTGCTGGCTATCTCTTATGAGGACTTCGGCATTACTCCGCTGGAAGCGGGTGCTAGCGGCAAGGCCGTGATTGCCTACCGTGCAGGTGGCTTCCTGGATACCATTCAGGAAGGCAAGACCGGTGTGTTCATTAACCAGCCAACCGTGGAGCAGCTGGTGGAAGCTCTCAAGGCTTTCAACCCGGATGACTGGGATGCCGACTATATCCGTGAGCACGTTGACGGTTTTTCGGAGGCTCGTTTTATCAGCCGCTTGAAGACCTACGTGCAGGCTTTGCCCGAAGACTAAAAGAGCTCGGCCCATAGAAGAAGGCGGGGCGGTAGAACTAAGTTCTACCGCCCCGCCTTCTTTATTCGTTCTGAGGGCCTTAGCGGGCTTCTAAGAGCCCCTTGGAGAGCAGTTCAGGAATAAAACCCTCAATCTGCGGTCCCATGGTCTCTATAGGCTGTTCATACATTTCGCAGAGCTCGTCGATAGCATCCTGCAGAGACATCGGGTCTTCAAAAATACTCCAAATAATGGAGGCTGAATCCTGAAGAACAGACAGCTCACCGTTGGCAAGATTCGCGAGATAAGTTGCCGTGGGGGAGTACTTCGCGAACTCTTCAGAATGAACGTACGCGATGTTCTCAGGGATGCCGTATACGGTCTGACGGGAATCTACTGGATTGCTCATTTATTCACCTTGATTCCGAAACGCTCAAAGAACTTTGCACGTATCTCTGCCTTAGTGGGGGTGCGTCCCAGCTGCATCGCCAGATGGTCCTTATTCACGAGGAAAATGTTCTTGAGGGTGCGTAGCTTATCGTGTAGGGTCGTCGCTGACTGCAGGCGCCCAATCCACTGAATATAGTGGGGCACATCCTGGGAAACCGACAGCCACAGCAGGTAGTCGCGGTCATCACGGTACTGCTCCAGACCGCCCATAGCCGCGCTATATGCGAGGGAAGAATCAAGCTCCTCGGCACGGGCTCGCAGGCGCTGCCAATCGCTGTACGAGAGCAGAGAGACCAGGTAGTTAATATCTGCGCTGTAGCGTGATGCTGCACGGGCGCGGTGAAGCACCACGAGAAGACGCGCATCCAAATCGCTGGGGACAACGCAGGGGCGGTGAGCAATCATGCGGGTCTTGCGTGCCACCCAGACACGGTCAAATGCCCTCTCGTAGTCGCCGTGGCGTCCTAGACCGGGGAAGAACCGATGAATATCAGTTAGGCCCCATGAAGCGTGGTAGAGCGTCATTGCGTGCTCGAACACGGAGCCTGTTTCGAAGTGCGCTTGAATACGCCATCCATCTGCCAGAAGGATCTCTACAAAGCGGTCCACGTGAGAGGGGCGGACCAGCAGGTCAGCGTCGGAGCTGTACCTACCCTTGCGGTAAATTTCCTGAGAGAAAGCGTAGCCTTTGACATGCAGAATATCGATGGAGTGCATGTCGGCAATCCGCTGGAAGTAGGCGTGCGCAAGCCGAATCCGTGCCGCGAGAGGAGTAGTCTGCGGCTCCGGGGTATTGGGTGAGTGAGTGGTCACAATAGCCTTTCGGTGCACATGTATACCAGATAAGTATAAGGCGGGACGAGCAGAAAAACTGCCCATCCCGCCCTAAGTTGCTCCCTAAGATTTAGGGCGCTTATTACGCTATTATTTCTTAGCCGAGGACTTCTTCGACGACTTCTTGTCGCCTTCCTTGCCGTAACCGTAGTAGGTGGAGTAGCCGACGTACGAGCTTGCGTAACCGAAGCCGTAGTAGGAGTTACCCAGGCCCTTACGGGGTGCACGGTTCAGGACCATACCGAGGAGGTTCGCGTTGACCTTCTTCAGGATGTTGGAAGCTTCAGTCATCTGCTCACGGTGGCTTCGACCGATAGAACCAACGAGAATCACGCCATCCACGGAGTGGGAGAGCAGCGAAGCGTCGGTCACGGGTAGCAGCGGCGGAACGTCAACGACCACGATGAACTCTTCGGAGAGCTCGTTAATCAGCTGGCGCATCTTATCCGAGCCCAGAAGTTCGGAGGGGTTCGGGGGGATACGGCCTGCAGGCAGGACGAAGAGGTTCGAATCGCCCAGCTGGTGCACAGCGTTAGCAATCTCAACCTGGCCGGCCAGAACCTGGGTCAGACCGACCTTAGCGTCCAGCTTCAGCTTCTTAGCCACGGTCGGGCGGCGGAGGTCGGCGTCAATGAGGATGACGGGCGAACCCGCATCAGCCATTGCGCGAGCCAGCGACAGCGACACGGTCGACTTACCTTCACCGGGCACAGCGGAGGTGACGATGAACGAACGCGGGGGAGTGTCAACATTCACGAAGCGCAGGTTGGTGCGCAGCTGGCGGATAGACTCCTGAGCGATGTGGTCGTCGGTGTCGCCCTTAACGATGTTGTCTTCGTTCAGGTCGTCACTGACGGGCAGAACACCCAGGATGTTCGCGCCGGTTGCCTTGGTAGCGTCGTCACGGGTGCGGATGCGCTGATCCAGCGCACGGCGCAGGAAGATCGCCAGGTACACCAGACCCAGACCAGCTGCAGCACCCAGAAGAACGTTCTGCTCGTAGTTCGGAGCCACCAGCGGCGGGTTTACGCTTGCGTTATTCAGGGGAATCACGCGAACGGTGTTGCCGCCGGTCGGGGCAGCGCCAGTGTTTTCGCCGTTCACCAGAGCCTGAGCATTACCGGGGTTCTGCTCAATTTCCTTGATGTAGTCGGCGGTAGCCTGCAGTGCACCGTTAGCGAGCATCTGTGCATTCTCCGGGGAAGAAGCCTTCGCGTTCACGGTAATCAGTGCAGCGTTATCACCCGCGGTTGCGGTGAGGCTAGAACGAATCTGACCGGTGGACAGAGACAGTTTGGGGTTGTTCTGCTTAATCTTCTGTGCCACGGCCTCAGAGGAGACGATAGCAGCGTAGGAGCGAGCGCGCTCCTTAGCGGCCGTAGAGCCCGAGAGAACATCCACCGTACCGGACTCACCCACGGTCACGTAGCCCGAGGACGATGCAGCGTAGACCTTCGGCTGGAAAGAGGCATAGCCAAAGCCCGCTGCGGCACCGACAACGATGCCAATGATCAGCAGCCAGAGGTTAGCCCTCGTGGTGCGGAAAAATTCCAAAATGGTCATGGTAGTGAGAATACTCCAGAAAGTTTGAGTTAGTGTACCTGCGACGCGGAGTGTTGTTGCAGGCGGTGAAGGGATACGAAGATCCCCTGGTGTTTATTAGCGGAGCAATCCGAGCAGGTAGCTACCGTAACCGCTCTTGACGAGGGGGGTAGCGATGTCGCGCAACTGCTCGTCGGAGAGCCAACCGTGGCGCCACGCAATTTCCTCCGGGCAACCAACTGACAGGCCCTGACGGCTCTGAACAGTGCGGATGAAGTTAGTGGCATCAGCGAGTGAATCAAAGGTTCCGGTGTCGAGCCACGCGGTACCGCGAGGTAGAACCTCAACCTTCAGTTTACCCTGTTCCAGGTAGACGCGGTTGAGGTCAGTGATTTCCAACTCACCGCGCGGGGAAGGCTTAATCTGACGTGCATACTCTACAACCTTCGAGTCGTAGAAGTACAGACCCGGAATAGCGTAGTCGCTCTTGGGGTTCTCGGGCTTCTCTTCAATAGACAGTGCGTTGAAGTCCTTGTCGAACTCGACCACACCGTAGGCGCGAGGATCAGCAACCTGGTAAGCGAAGACGGTCGCGCCGTCCTTCTGCTCGTAGGTGGCAAGCTGAGTACCCAGACCGGGGCCGTAGAAGATGTTGTCACCGAGCACGAGCGCTACGGGGTCATTGCCAATAAAGTCGGCACCCAGAATAAATGCCTGTGCCAGGCCATCCGGAGAAGGCTGCACCTTGTATTCGAGATTAATACCGAAACGGGAACCGTCACCGAGCAGTCGCTGGAACTGCTCCTGGTCGGCAGGAGTGGTAATAATCAAAATATCGCGGATACCCGCCAGCATGAGAGTGGACAGCGGGTAGTAAATCATCGGCTTGTCATAGACCGGAGTGAGCTGCTTGCTAATACCCTGAGTGATAGGGTGCAAACGGCTTCCGGTACCGCCGGCAAGAATAATTCCCTTCATAACTTCTTATTGTGTCATGTTTATCTCTTTGTTGAGGCATAAAAATCACTGTTTAGCCAGGTAAAATCTACCGTATGGCTCACATTCTTGTTACCGGCGGTGCCGGTTTTATTGGTTCGAACTTTGTTCACCACCTCATCGATAACACTGATCACACTATTACTGTGCTGGATAAGATGACCTACGCCGCAAATGCTGCGTCTTTGGAGGGTCTTCCCGAATCCCGCTTTAAGCTCGTCGTAGGCGACATCGCCGACCGCGAGCTGGCTGACGAACTGGTCGGCAAGGCAGACGCTGTTGTCCACTACGCTGCGGAATCGCACAACGACAACTCCCTGTCCAACCCCGAACCGTTCATCCACACTAACCTCATCGGTACTTTCAGCCTCCTGGAAGCAGTCCGTAAGCACGGCACTCGCTACCACCACATCTCCACCGACGAGGTCTTCGGCGACCTCGAGCTGGACGATCCGGCAAAGTTCACCGAAACCACCCCCTACAACCCCTCTTCCCCTTACTCCTCCACCAAGGCAGGTTCCGACCTGCTCGTGCGTGCATGGGTCCGCTCCTTCGGTATTGAAGCAACCATCTCTAACTGCTCCAACAACTACGGCCCCTACCAGCACATTGAGAAGTTCATCCCCCGCCAGATCACTAACATTCTCTCGGGTCTGACCCCGAAGCTCTACGGCGAGGGCCTGAACGTTCGTGACTGGATTCACGCATCCGACCACTCTTCTGCTGTGCTGCGCATCCTGGAGCAGGGCAAGATTGGCGAAACCTACCTCATCGGTGCAGACGGCGAAGAGAACAACATCACCGTTCTGCGCACCATCCTGCGCCTGATGGGTAAGGACGAGAACGACTTCGAGCACGTGGTTGACCGTCCCGGTCACGACCTGCGCTACGCAATCGACGGTAGCCGCCTGCGTGCAGAGCTCGGCTGGGAGCCGAAGTTCACCGACTTCGAGTCCGGCCTTGCCGACACCATTAAGTGGTACACCGACAACCGCAGCTGGTGGGAGCCCCTGAAAGCTGAGGTTGAGGCTAAGTACGCAAAGGCTGGCCAGTAATGACCAAGGAATTGAAGGTTACTGAAACCGAGATTCCCGGCCTGCTCATCATTGACCTGCCGGTTCACGGCGATAACCGCGGCTGGTTCAAGGAAAATTGGCAGCGCGAGAAGATGGTCGCAGCCGGTCTGCCCGACTTCAACCC
>CAUUAD010000057.1:0-9541 GCA_963542785.1 Rothia mucilaginosa | reverse complement strand
CAGGTGCTCGGCTACTTCCTGCTGCAGGTGCCGTTCTCCTCCTCGCACCTGGCGACTGCATCGGCGCTCGGCGCGGGCGTAAACCAGCGTTTTAACGCGTTGAAATCCAGGATTGTTCTGCAGATTCTTCTGGTGTGGCTGGTCACCATTCCGGCGTGTTTTGTGCTCGGTGTGCTGGCGATGGTGGCACTACAGTCCATCAGCTAGTTTTTAGGGGCGGCTCGTGCCCCTGTGTGCACGCTGTTGCGGGTTAGCCGGGCGGTGGGTTGAGTCTGAACAGTGCACACCTTCATAATGGGTTGAGTTCCTGGGCTGGCACGGGCCCATTCACCCTCGACTGATTGTGGTTATGTCTTCCCCTACCGTAGCTATTCTGGTCCGCACGAAGGGCCGCCCCCGCTTCTTGAGCCGCGCGCTGGAGAATATTGCGCAGCAGACCTTCACCGACTACACGGTCTGCGTGATTAACGACGGAGGCGACGAACAGGCAACCCGCGCCGTCATTGAGGCTTCTCCGCTGAGTTCTAACGCGCAGGATTCCAGCCGTGTGCAGCTGCTGACCACCGTCGGCGGCAACATGGAGGCGGCATCCAACGCCGGTTTGGCGGCGACCACCTCCACGTACGTGGCGATTCACGATGACGACGACCTGTGGGCACCCGAGTTCCTGGAACGCACCGTCGCAGCGCTGGAAGAGAGCGGCGCACTCATGTGCACCACCCGCATTGTGGAGCGGTACGAACGCGAAAACGCCGAGGGCGAGTTCGAGGTGTACGAGGAGCGTATTTTCCACGACGGCCTACCCGGTCTGGGTCTGCAGTTCCTGTTCCGCACGAACCGTGCCGTGCCGATTGGCATTCTCTACCGCCGCAGCCTGCACGAGCTGGTCGGTTTCTACGATGAGTCCCTGCCGGTCGTCGGTGACTGGGAGTTCAACATGCGTGCCGCCGCGGTCACCGATATTCTGCTGGTGGATGAGCCGCTAGCGTACTGGTCGCTGCGCCCCGACGCGGAGGGCGCCGAGGCGAATAGCGTGACGCGTCAGGCTGACCATGCCCGCTTCGATTCGATGGTGCGTGCCCGTGCTATCCGCGAGGATCTGCAGGCGGGTGCCCACCCGGGCGCGTACCTGTATCAAGCGCATTTGGCGGCTGACCTGGAGCGCCGCGTGATTGATGGGCATGATTTGACCCGCGAATCCCTGGATATTCTGCGTTCTATTGAGAGCCGTCTGGAGCGTATCGAGGCTCGTCAGCAGGCTATCGAGAAGCGCCAGCAGGCTATTGAGGAGCGTCTGCGGGTTCTCAAGCACCTGCGTGCCCCTGGTCGCGCGCTGCGTTCCTTAGCGAAGCGTTCCCTCAATCAGCATTCTCAGGTTCGTCGCGACGCTGAAGCTGAGTCGGCAAAACAGAAAGGCGCGTAGCCGTGTCAGAGAACAATCATTCTTCTACAGCGCTGCCTTCTACAACACCTCGCGTGCTCGTCATCGGCGATATCGGCCAGCACACCTACCACGTAGGCGACGAAGCCATGACCATTGCGAGCGCGGCGGCGCTTTCCGAAGGCGGCGCGGCGGTCACCCTCATGACCCGCGATGTGGGCCATTCGGCGCGCTATATCGGCGCGGCAGCAAATCATGAAGCGGTAAATCATGAGGCGGGCGCGCCCTACGAATACCTGCCGTTTCTTCTCTTCCCCTGGGCACCTGCAGAACGCGAGCTGACCCTCGCGGCGCTCGAGTGCATCCTGGCGGAGCTGCACGCCGACCGGCAGCGCCCCTCCACCGCTGAGCTGACGACCCTGCCGCAGGTGCAGGCGCTACCTGAGGTGCTGCATCCGCTGGAGGGAACCGTTGAGCGCATGGTAGAGTTTGCGGATTCTATCGCCACCATGGACGCGGTCGTGGTCTCCGGTGGCGGTAACCTCAATTCCCGCTACGGCTGGCTGCTCTACGAACGCGCCGCCGCGGTGCGTGCCGCCGAGCATGCGGGCGTGCCCGTGTACGTGACCGGCCAGTCCCTGGGCCCGGTCCTCAACCCCGAGGATGCACAGGTTCTCGAGCGCATGCTGCGCACCGCCCGTTCGGTGACGGTGCGTGAACGTTCTTCGCTCGCTTGGTGCCGTGAGCGGGGTATTGACGCGCGCCTGAGCGTGGATGACGCCACCGACTACTCGGTGGCTTCCCCGGCGCGTACCCTGCACTATGCGGAGGGTATTTCCACAGGTCAGGCATTGGATGAACTGCCGGAGCACTACGTCTGCGTGACCGTCAACGAGTGCACCGACCAGCAGGCGCAGCAGATTGCGCACCTGCTCGACGGCATGTGGCGCGAGCACGGCTACGCACCCGTTTTCCTGAGCCACTACGGTGACCCACAGGACCCGGCAAGCGGCGATATTCAGGCGCACCAGCGCATCGCCGAGCAGCTCAGCGCCTCCACCCCGGCGACCCTGCTGCCGATTCTGCACGCCGATCAGAGCGTCACCGTGCACCGGGCGGCGGCGTTCACCCTGACCAGCCGCTACCACCCGGCGGTGTTCTCCGCCGCGGCAGGTATTCCCGTGCTCGCCCTCATTCCGGATGCGTTCACGCAGATGCGCGTGGGCGGCGCCCTGAGCCTGTACGGGCTGGGCGAGTTCACCCTGCCGTTGGGCATGCTCGCCGGTGGTGTTCCCGAGCTGATGGTTGCCGCCGCCCTGCGGTACGCGGCAGTGGCATTGGATGCGCGCCGCACCGAGCTGCTGGAGGTTCTGCGAGCCGAGCACGCCTACCTTCTGGCGCAGATTCTTGCATCCGACGCAGAAAAGCTGGACGAAGTAGAAGCCCCCGCGCCCTTCCCCGCCGTGGAGCAGGTTCCGGCGCTCCCCGAGCCGCTGGGCGCGACCGTCCGTGCCGCCCGCGAGCTCTTCACCGAAACCTCCCTCACCGCAGGGTTCGAGTGGGCGATGTCTGACCGGGCACACTCCTGGGACGCTGAGCACCGCCGGCAGCTCGAACGTGCCCGCGCAATCGGCGGCGGGTACAGCGCGCACGGTATTCACAGCGCGCACGGCGCCGAAGAAACGCATCCTGTCACCGTTGAGCCTGAGTCATCTGATGAGGCACCCGCCGAGACGAAGCCGGGCCTGCTGGCGAGGGTGGCGCGCCGCCTCCGCGGCTAGGTTGCGTAACGGGGGCCAGGCTGCGTAACGGGGCTCGTGCAGCGGTTTTGGAGCTAGGTTTTTCCGCAAAAACGCGACTCCAGAGCGGGTAGGGGGCGCGGGGTCTCTCACACTTGCACCCAACACTCCCCTGCCCCCTTGTGCACCGCATGTGCGCCGGTATTATGGTGCTCATGGCACGCTTCGCAGAGATTCTACGCACTACTGAACAGAACACCCGGCAGTTCATTCATGAGGGTATTCACCGAGTCCGAGCAGACTTCTTTCAGTCTGTGCAGATTGTTGCGGCGTCTATGGGCGCTTGGCTTTTCGCTGAGCACATCCTGGGCCACCAGGAACCCATTTTCGCGCCGGTCGCTGCCCTCGTATCTCTCGGCTATGTAAGCGGTGCTAAGCATTCCCGCCGAATCCTTGAGGTGTCCTTCGGCGTGACCCTCGGCATTCTCATTGGCGACCTTCTGCTGATTCTGCTCGGTCACGGCACCTGGCAGGCGGCAGTGGTGCTTTTCTTGACCGTGATTATTGCCCGATTTATTGATAAGGGCATTATTTTTACGATTCAGCTCAGCTTCCAGGCCTGTTTCACGTTGCTACTGCCCGTACCTGACGATGCGTTCACCCGCAGTTTCGACGGTATCGTTGGTGGCGCCTTTGCGTTCCTCGCCATGTACCTGATGCCACGCGACCCGCGTAAGAACCCGCGTGCCCGCGCGCAGGCTCTCATGGATGCGTTCGCGAAGGTTTTCCAGCATTCCTCCGAAGCAATCCGCTACTACGACTACAACAAGGCGTACCAGAGCCTACTCGATGCCCGCGCCCTGCAACCGCTGTATGATGCGTGCCGAGGCGACCTGATCACCGCGCAGGGTATGAATGAGCTGTCCTGGAACAGCCGCAAGAGCAAGGGCGAGCTGGCGCGCATGGCAAAGACCCTCGCCGCGGTAGATTTGGCGATCCGTAACGACCGCGTGCTCAACCGCCGCATGGCGTCTACGATTCACCACGTGCAGCTACGCACCGCCGCGCAGCTCTCGCTCAGTGACGCGCTAACCGAGCTGTCGGTGGCGGCACAGAGCCTCGGCCTGGGCATGTCCGCCCCGACGGAGGGCGAACGCGAGCACTACATGATGGAGGCACGCGAGCGCATGATTAAGCTTGCCGGCACCCTCGAGCCGCGCACGATGGGTGTGGCGACCTTTGAGGGCGAGTCGCTCGTGCTGATGCTCCGCCTGATTGTAGTGGACTTTATGGAGGCAACCGGCATGTCCCACAAGGACGCCGTGGCGGTTCTGGTGCCCCTGGGTGAGGCGGTCACGAAGCATGCACCGCGTACCTCGGCAATCCCGATTGTTGACGCTGACATGGATGACTCCATGGTGGTTGACGACGTGACCGATAGCGCGGTGAACACCCACCGCACGAACAAGCTCAACACCCGCTCGATCAACATCATGTTGCACGAGAACGAGGAGGAGAGCCGCTCATCCTAGCGGGGTCAGTGGCAACCACAAAGACACAGCGGAGGGGGCTCCCGGCCGGCATTCACGCCAGCCGGGAGCCCCCTCCTCCGTTATCTCTATGCTGTTGATGCACGGGCGGCTACTTCTGCGGGAAGAGCAGCGCGAGCGCCTCGCCCAGGGTGGTTACCTCACGCACGGTCACGCCCTCGGGTACATCTCCCACGCCGGTCGGGGAGGCGGGCACCAGCACGTGCGTGAAGCCCAGGCGCCCCACCTCCGCAATGCGCTGGCGGATGCCCGGCACGGCACGCACTTCACCCGCCAGGCCGACCTCGCCGAAGACCGCGAGCTTGCGCGGTAGCGGCTTATTTTGTGCCGCCGAGGCAAGGGCCATGACGCACGCCAGGTCGGCAGCGGGCTCGGCAATTTTTGCGCCGCCCACCGTGGAGACGTAGCAGTCGAGCTTGCCCACGTTCAGCCCGGCGCGGCGTTGCAGCACCGCCAACAGCATCTGGATACGCGCTGAATCCAGGCCCGAAACGGTACGGCGCGGGGCGGGCGCCACCGCCTGATCCAGTAGCGCCTGTACCTCCGCGAGCAGGGGTCGGCGGCCCTCCATCGTGACGGTCACGCAGGTGCCCGCCACCGGGTGCGGGGTACTCGAAACGAACATGCCGGAGGGGTCCAGCACCGGCGCGATGCCGTCCTCGTGCATGTCGAAGCAGCCCACCTCGTCGGTGGGGCCGAAGCGGTTCTTAATGGCGCGCAGCATGCGGATATTCGAGTGCTTATCACCCTCGAACTGGCAGACCACGTCCACCAGGTGCTCGAGCAGGCGTGGACCCGCGATGGTGCCTTCCTTGGTCACGTGGCCCACGAGCAGGGTGCACATATTGCGTTCCTTCGCGGCGGCAATCACGGAGGCGGCAACCTCACGCACCTGGGTCACGCCGCCGGCGCTACCCTCAACTTCCGCGGAGGCGAGGGTCTGCACGGAGTCAATGACCAGCAGGGAGGGGTTGACCTGCTCAATATGCGCCAGGGCGGTGCCGAGGTCGGTTTCGCTGGTCAGGTAGAGGGTATCCGCGATGGCGCGGATGCGGTCGGCGCGGAGCTTGACCTGCGCGGCGGATTCCTCGCCGGTAATGTACAGGACCGGGTGCGGCGGCTGGGTGTTCTGCACCGGATTATTCTGCGCCCCCTGCTGCCCCGCATTTCCGGCGGTGCCGCGCGCGAAGGTGGCGGCAACATCCAGCAGTAGGGTGGATTTGCCCACGCCGGGTTCGCCCGCCATGAGGATGACCGCGCCGGGTACGAGTCCGCCGCCGAGCACGCGGTCAAATTCGGGGTTTCCGGTGCTCATGTAGGCAGCTACGCGCGAGTCGACTTCTGCGATGGGCTGGGCGGGTTTCTGCACGCTGGATGCGGCGCGGGTGCGCGCACGGGTGCCCCCGGCGGCTTCTTCGACGGTGCCCCAGGTTTGGCATTCGCCGCATCGGCCTACCCATTTGGCGGTGGTCCAGCCGCATTCGGTGCAGCGGTAGGCAGGTGCGGTTTTGGTGTTTTTCGTGCGCGCGGTCATGGGTCTATTTTAGGGTCTGGGGCGATATGGTGCGCGGTGTTTGGTCAGGGCGAAATGGGGTACCGCAGAACACATTTTTACTCTTAAATGCAGATAGTTTCACCTCGTGCACTCCTGTATAAATATCGAGAATACCCGTTCGCTTTTGAGGCACTTTAGCCCGCCGTTCCGCCCCTGACCTGGCTCAATAACCACCCTTACAGGTACAATGTTTTTTGTGCAGATGAATTATAGTGACCTATTGCTTAAAACTATCGCCCGAATCGCCCCCGGCACCGAGCTCCGCGAGGGCCTGGAACGCATCATGCGTGGCCGTACGGGCGCACTCATCGTACTCGGATCCGACCGCACCGTATCCTCCCTGTCTTCGGGCGGCTTCAACATCGACACCGAGTTCTCGGCAACCCGCCTGCGCGAGCTGGCGAAGATGGATGGCGCTATCATCTGCGACCGCGACGCCACCCGCCTGTTGCACGCCGGCGTGCAGCTCATGCCGGACGCCTCCATTGAGACGAACGAGTCCGGCACCCGCCACCGCACCGCCGAACGCACGGCGATTCAGACCGGTTTCCCGGTGATTTCGGTGAGCGCGTCAATGTCCGTGATTTCGGTGTACGTTGACGGAACCCGCTACATGGTTGAGGACAGCCAGTACCTGATGGCTCGCGCAAACCAGGCGATTCAGACCCTTGAAAGCTATAAGAAGCGCCTGCGTTCGGTGCTCTCCAGCCTGTCTGCCCTGGAGATTGAGTCGAACGTATCCCTGGCTGATGTGGCAATGACCCTGCAGCGCATGGAGATGGTAAACCGCATTATCCGCGAGGTCAGCCACTACGTGCTGGAGCTCGGCGTGCACGGCCGCCTGATTGCCCTGCAGCTGGAGGAGCTACGCGCCCCTGAGATGACCGCTAGCGACCTGATTCTGCGCGACTATCTACCCGAGGTGAACGACGAGCTAATCGCCACTGGCGTTGAGGCGCTTCAGAACCTAGACGATATGGACATCGTGGATCTACGCACGATTGCCCGCACTGTTGGCTTTGGCGAGAACCCCGACCTGGAGCTCCCCCTGCAGCCTCGCGGTTTCCGCCTACTCGCCGGCATTCCGAGCATCCCGAACGCTATTTCTGAGCGTCTGGTAGAGCGCTTCGGCAGCCTACAGGCTCTGATGGCGGCGTCCCTTGAGGATCTGCGCGCCGTGGACGGTGTGGGTGAGGCTCGTGCCCGCACGGTGCGTGAGCAGCTGTCCCGTATGGCGGAGAGCAGCCTGGAGAAGTACCTCTAAAAGACCCATGCGAGAGCCCCCGTGCCGGAAGAAATATCTGGCACGGGGTTTTTCTGACCTCACGAGAACCTTTTGCATTATGATGTAGTGAAAGCGGAGTTTTCTCCGCGCCCTGATGCCTCAAGCATCATGACACCCCCTGGAGGTCACAATGTCGTACTCGCGAGCTAAGTATCCGTCGGCCAAGCGCCCCGTCCCGTTCTTCGTGTGGGCATCCCCCATTCTCTTTCTGATTTACCTGCCACTGCTGTGGTTCAAGGTCATCCCCAACTCCTTTGAGGTGACCGACCTGTCCACGCTACTGTTGGCGGCACTGCAGTGGACCGCTTTCGGTAGCCTGCTCGGGTACCTGGGCGAGCGCCGCTTCGCCGAGCCCCGCACCTCCAAGTAGCGGTCAAACAAAAGCTCATACGAAAAGCCCCCGCGCCGGAAGAAATATCTGGCACGGGGGATTTTCACGCCCACACAGTGGTGAAAACACACAGGGGCGAAAACTATAGAAGTGAACTACTGAATAACGAAGTTCACCTGAGTCGAAGTCACACCATTCACCGTGGCGGTAGCCCAGTAGGAACCCTTCTGAGCGGTCGAAGCGGAGGAGCAGCCCAGAACGTTGATCTTACGGTCCCACGCCAGGTCGGTTGCACCCTCGGCGCCTGCGGCTACCTCAGACTTCTGAACGGCGGTCGCCGCGCACAGGCTACGGGTATACACCTGAGCCGAACCGGAAGTGATGTTCAGATCCACACCGGTGTTCGCACCCTCGCCACCCACAGCGCAGGGAGTCTTCGAGGAGTTGGTGTAGGTCACGTGGAAGGACACCTGCTCACCGGCTGCGAAGGTACGCTTCGTGGGGGTGACGGTCACCTTCAAATCGTTTGCGGTGCACGCCGCAACAACAGCCGCAGTGGTCACGCTCGGAGTCGGTGCGGGGGTGGTCGGGGTCGCCGCGGGGGTAGTCACGCTTGCAGTGGGTGCCGCAGAAGCGGTCACCGAGGGGGTTGCCGAAGCAGTAGCCGACGCGCTTGCAGAGGCAGTCGCGCTAGCGGACGGGGTAGCCAAAGCAGTTTCGGAGGGGCGAGCACTGAAGCTCTGGAAGGGCGCACCGGAAGGCGTCGCGGTGGAGGCTACAGTGGCGTCCTTCTTGCCGTTAATCATGCCGACCATGGAGGTCACGCCGGCAACCAGCAGCAGAATAACAGCGAGCAGAGCAATGACCGCCACGATACGACGGCGGCGGTACACTTCGGGAGGCAGAACGGGACCATTTTCAGACATACCCTTAAGGATACCGGGTTTAACCCTGAGATTCACAGTGAACTCTGTTCATGCAGTTTTGGGAATATATGCCCTGTGGCGTAGGCTTTTCGGATGACCTCAGAGCCCAAACGCACCACCCGCACACACCCCGAACCTACCCTGCCCGAAGGCACGAATACCGAGGCGCTCCACCACCGAATCAATCAGTGGTTCCTCGACCAGGCACGCGATTTGCCGTGGCGCCGTGACGAATGCACCCCCTGGGGTGTGATGGTCAGCGAGTTCATGCTGCAGCAGACCCCTGTCAAGCGCGTTCTACCCGTGTGGGAGGAGTGGATGCGCCGCTGGCCCACCCCCGCCGACCTTGCCGCCGAGCCCGCCTCGGAGGCGGTGCGCGCCTGGGGCCGCCTGGGTTACCCGCGCCGTGCGCAGCGTCTGCACGGTGCCGCTGTAGCGATTGTGGAGCAGCACGGCGGTGAGGTTCCCGCCGACTACGAGGCGCTGCTGGCTCTGCCGGGCGTGGGTTCCTACACGGCGGCGGCGATTAGCGTGTTCGCGTTTGGTCTGCGCGCCACGGTGATTGATACGAATATCCGCCGCGTGCACGCGCGCGCGGTATCCGGTAAGGCGCTACCTTCGCGTTCGTTGACGGCGGCTGAGACTCGCCTGGCGGAGGCGCTCATGCCCACCGACACCCCCACCTCCTGCCTGTGGAATGCGGCGACCATGGAGCTTGGCGCGCTGGTCTGCACGGCGAAGTCCCCGAGCTGTCAGCTGTGCCCGGTGGAGGAT
>CAUUAD010000056.1:0-9577 GCA_963542785.1 Rothia mucilaginosa | reverse complement strand
GGTCTGACTGAGGTGTTCGCGTACCCCTTCGTGTCGGCTGATGCGAACAACCTGTGGTCGGCTCCGTGGGTGAGCACCCCCGAGAACCCGGTGACTGAGGTTCCTTCGATTCGCCTGGAGAACCCGATTTCTTCGGCTGAGGGCTGGATGCGCCGCTCGCTGCTGCCGGGTCTGGTTGAGGTTCTGAAGCGTAACCTGTCTCGCGGTTTCAAGAACCTGGCTATTTTCGAGGCGGGTCACGTGTTCATTCCGGGTGAGCAGCTGGGTTCGGAGTCTATTCCGCCGCTGGGTGCTCGTCCTTCGGATGAGGTTCTGGCTGATTTGAATGCCGGTATTCCGCAGCAGCCCACTTTCATTGCTGGCCTGTTTGCAGGTACTGAGCATGAGGTGATGCCGGGCGCTGCTCCGCGCGCTTTCGATTGGCGTGACGCTCTGGACGCTGTGCGTCTGGTTGCTGACGCTGTTTCGGCTGAGATTCAGGTGCGTAACGGTGTGCACACTGCGTTCCACCCGGGCCGTGTGGCTGAGGTTCTGAACGCTGCCGGTGAGCGTGTTGGTTTTGCTGGTGAGCTGCACCCGAAGCTTCTGCAGGAGCTGAACCTGCCTGAGCGTACTTGCGCGTTTGAGCTGGATTTCTCGGCGCTGTTTGCTGGCCGTGTTGAGGCGCGTCAGGCTACTCCGGTGTTGACTTTCCCGGCTGCTACTCAGGATGTGGCGCTTCTGGTGGACCGCGATCTGCCTGCTTCTGAGGTGGAGCTTGTTCTGCGTGAGGGCGCTGGCGAGCTGCTGGAGGACATCCGCGTCTTTGATGATTACCGCGGTGTCGGTATTGATGAGTCGAAGAAGTCTTTGGCGTTTGCTCTGCGTTTCCGCGCGCCGGATCGTACGCTGACTGCTGATGAGGCGTCGGCTGCTCGTGAGGATGCTGTGGCTGCGACTGTTGAGCAGCTGGGTGCGGAACCGCGTGTCTAACCGGGTCTAACCCTATGGCGTAATGCCTAATGCTGACGGGGTGGGAGTTGTTGGCTCCCACCCCGTAGCTTTTGGGGTTGCGTGGTGGGTTTACCTGTTGGGTTGGTTTATGAAGCGTTGATAAGCGCTTTCATTGGTGAACTCATGTGGTTATGGGTACCCTAGAAGATAGATGAAGTGAGGGAGAGAGTAATGGCTAATCGAGAGAACTCGCGCGAACAGGATGAGCTGTCGCAGTCTACTGAGGTCGAAGAAACCTACTTTGAGGATTCTGAGTACGAGGATTCTGAGTATGAGGAGTACGACGAGTACGAGGATTACGACGATGAGGAAGAGAACTCCTCTCTTTTCGCGATGAGTGAGGAAGAGCTGGATGACCGTCCGGGCGTGAACTGGCTGTCGGTTCTTTCTGCTGCCGTTGCGGTTATTCTTTCCATTATTTTGGCTGTTGTGGGTGTTCGTGCTTTTGCGTCGGTGAATAATAACGCTGAGTATGCTGGCAAGAGCTGGGTTGTTCAGGGCACTTATCAGGATTTGACTCCTGACCTGATTACGAAGGGTAATGTGGCTCGTTATAAGGGCAACCTGCCGGCTGATGACGCGCTGAACGGTAAGACGTATGTGTCGAACCTGAAGGATAAGTATCAAGTGACTTCGGGTGCTCCGATTGAGTTCCGTGGTTCGCAGACTGGTGACGTTCCTTCGGAGTTCCCGCGTGAGGTAGACGGCCTGTTGGTGGAGAAGAACGGTAGCCTTGAGGTTGTGTATACCGCTGAGAAGGGCACGCTGAAGCCTGTGACTGAGGCAAGCGTAAATGCTGAGCGTTTTGCCGGTATCGCAAGTATTGTTGGTGCGGTGCTGGTGCTTCTGCTGGGTCTGGGTTTTGCTGTGTGGCTGAACCGCCGTTCGCGCGATGTCGAGTATGAGGACCTGGAGGGTCTGGTGGAGGACGAGCGCTAGGCGTTTTTCGAATCTTGAGGATTGACCGGTTGACGTTTTGTTGAGGGAGCCTGTTTCTGGCACACGTGGTGTTGCTGGAGGCGGGCTCCTTTTTCGCGCTCGCCTACCGGAAGGTTTCTTGACCAGCGCAACGCGTCAGCCCACAATGTTCTTGCACGCTATGCATTCATTGCGAGGTTATGCGCCCGAATGTGTAGATACACGCTACATTCGCGGCGTTCTGTGTGACAGCTGGTGAGATAAACCCTGAAAATTCCCCCATATCTTGGAATAATCCATATTTGGTGCGCATATTTATGTGCATATGTATTATCTTGGGTAGTAAAGAATGTTGCGCTGCGCCACCGTTGGGCAGCTCCGTTCTAAATTCGTGATTGGCACCGTAGGAAGAAGAGATATTATGCCTTTCCCCTCGACCAAGATCGCGCGTCAGGCACGCATCGTTGAATTGTTGCAGACCCGACGTGTCCGCTCCCAGGCTGAACTGGCGCAGTACCTGACCGATGATGGTATGAAGGTTACTCAGGCGACCCTTTCCCGTGATCTTGTTGAAATTGGCGCTGAGCGCATCCGTGATGAAGGCGCCGGCTTGATTTATGCTGTGCCGAATTACCCTGCTCGTCGTGGCGGGGGCACTGCACCTGATGCCCGTATGATTTCCCTGTTTAAGGAGCTGCTGATTACCGCTGAGGGTTCGGCGAATATTACGGTTCTGCGTACTCCTCCGGGTGCTGCGCAGTTCTTGGCTTCGTCTATTGATCAGGGCGGTCTTGAAGCGATTATGGGCACTATTGCCGGTGACGATACGGTAATAGTGATTACTCGTGACCCCAATGGTGGGGCTGCGCTTGCCGAGAGCTTCTTGGATTGGTCTGCTGCTCAGTAGTAGTTGGGGCGTATCTTGCGCTGTTCTTCTGATGTTTCGGGGGAGCGGTTGAAGGTACGCCCTTCTGCTGTCTTCGGGCTCTTTTTGCGGGCTTCTAGCTCGGCTTCCTTTTTCTAGATATACCGATTTTTCTGTGGTGAGAGTTTTCTATCATGTCTGAAATGCACGATTCAGCGAACAATATTGCCTACCTTTTGGCGGAGGCTGGTTCCGGTTCTGATTTTGGGGCTAAGGCGGCTTTGACGATTCCGGCTTCTGACTCTGCTGATATACAGGTGGTGAGCTACGCGCAGTTGGCATCTGCGGCCGCGCAGGTTCAGCGTCATCTGGCGGCGCTCGGTGTTGAGCGTGGTGACCGGGTGGCGTTGTCTATGCCGAATGTGGCGTTGATGCCGGCGTTGTATTACGGCATTGTGGCTGCGGGTGCTATTTGTGTTCCGTTGAATCCGCTGTTGTCGGGTGCTGAGCTGGAGTATCATCTGCGCGATAGCGGGGCGAAGGTGCTTTTTGCTTTTGCGGGTACTCGTCTGGCGTCGGAGGCAACCTCGACGGTGCCGGTGAAGAACGGTTCGGTTCGTTGCGAGATTTTCACCGGGGGAGAGGGCTCACCGGTGGCTCCTTTTGAGGCGCCTGCCGATAGTGCGCTGTCGGACGCTGTTCCGTCGGCTGCTGTTCTGGAGCCTGTCCCGGTGGCAGCGAGTAATCCGGCGATTATTCTGTACACTTCGGGTACGACGGGCAAACCCAAGGGCGCTACGCTGACTCACGCGAATATCCTCTCGAATGCTCGTAGCTGCGTGAGCGTTTTTGGATTCACCGCTGAGGACGTCATTTTTGGTGGTCTTCCGCTGTTCCACGCGTTTGGTCAGACGGTGTCGATGAACGCGGCGTTTGCGGCGTCGGCTACGGTAGCTTTGCTGCCGCGTTTTACCCCTGACGGCGCGCTGAATCTGATGGAGCGTGCCGGGGTGTCGGTGTTGGCCGCGGTCCCGAGCATGTATGTGTCGTTGGCGGCGGCACTGGAGGCTGAGCCTGAGCGTGCGCGCTCGCTGCGTGGTCGCATCCGTTTCGGTATTTCGGGTGGTTCGCCGCTGCCTGCGCCGGTGCATTCTGCGTTGAAAACGCTGATTGAGTGCCCGGTGTATGAGGGCTACGGTTTGAGTGAGACTTCGCCGGTGGTTTCGTTTAATCAGGCAGAGTTCGGCATGGTGCTCGGTTCGGTGGGTCGTGTACTGCCGGGCGTGCAGGTACAGGTCCGTTGCCCGCAGGGTTCCGAGTGCGCGCCGGGTGTGAGCGGTCAGCTGTGGGTACGCGGCGAGAATGTGATGGCTGGCTACTGGAATAATCCTGCGGCTACTGCTGAGGTTTTTGACGGCGAGTGGTTTGCGACCGGCGACGTTGCTCGTGTTGATGAGCAGGGCAATATTTTTATTGTGGACCGTATTAAGGACATGGTTCTGCGTAACGGCTATTCGGTGTATCCGCGTGAGATTGAGGACGTTCTCTATACCCATGAACAGGTGCAGTCGGTAGCTGTGTTGGGCGTGCCGGATGAGCGCGTGGGCGAGGAGATTGTCGCCGTGGTGATGCCGCGTCCGGGCGCTGATGAGGGCGTGCTGCAGGCGGAGTTGAATGCGTTGGCGCGTACTCGTTTGGCGGCGTATAAGTATCCTCGCCGCTACGTGATGGTGGAGAGCATGCCGCTGGGGCCGACCGGCAAGATTCTTAAGCGTGACTTGCGGGTTGTGATTCAGAGAGGCTAATCCCGGCAGATGGTTCTTGTCGCTCATCTGAGGACAAGCGCGGGTGAAGAGGGTAGAATTTTGTAGGTGGCTTCTACCGCGTTATTGTTCCCGGGCGTTTTTTCGGGACTATCCCCTTCACGAAAGAGAGAGCATGAGCGTTCCCGCTTCTGAGGCTTCGCGAACCCCTATTGAGCAGTTGATTCCGGCTGCTTGCGCTACGATTCCGAATTACCCGCATGAGGGTATCCTCTTTTACGATGTGACCACTCTCTTCGCTAATGCTGAGGTGTTCAAGGCGTGCATTGATGAGCTGGCTACTCGTTTTGAGGGTCAGTTTGATGTGGTGGCTGGTGTTGAGGCTCGCGGTTTCTTACTGGCTTCTGCGCTCGCGTACGCTACGGGCACCGGCATTATGACGGTTCGTAAGGCGGGTAAGCTTCCGCGTGAGACGTACCGTGAGGAGTATGCGCTGGAGTACGGTAGCGCGGCGATTGAGATTCACTGTAATGATTTCGCGCCGGGTACTCGTGTTCTTCTGTTGGATGATCTGCTGGCGACTGGCGGTACCCTGGTGGCTGCCGCGAAGCTGGTGGAGCGTGCGAACCTGAAGGTTGCCGGCGTTGGCGCTCTTCTGGAGCTGGATGGTCTGGGCGGTCGTGAGGCGCTGGACGGTTACCATCTTGAGACGCTGAGCTTGGTGTCTGAGTACCCGCTGCCGTCGAAGTAGTTTTATAGAGTTTGAGGTGTACCGCCGTTTGGGCGTGTGTAGCTGATAGTGATGAGGAGTGCCCCGCCGGTTGAGCCGGTGGGGCACTTTTCTGTGGGGGTAATATTTCTGCCCTTCGGAGCCTGTCCTGTAAAATAGTGACCCGTATTTTTGGGTGCCTGTCGCACCCTGTCTTTGAGACACCATAGGTTTAAGGAGCTTACGTGTCATCTGAATCTTTACCCCAGCAGTCTGCTGATTCTTCGGCGGCTGAGAAGCTGTTTGCTGAGCAGATGGCTGCGGAGCGTGAGTATGTTGCTCGCGTGTATGCTCGCCTGGATGAGCTCCGTGAGGAGACGGCTGAGAAGCTGGCTGCTGTGCGTAAGAATCAGGCGGTGGGCGGTCATCAGAACCGTTCGGAGCGTGACTCTTTTGCTACTCACTATGAGGATCGTTTGGCGCAGCTGAATGCTGTGGATTCTCGTCTGACGTTTGGCCGACTGGATATGGACCGTGAGGGCGCTGATGCGGTGCGTTATATCGGTCGTATTGGTATTACTGATAGCAATCAGCAGCGTCTGCTGATGGACTGGCGTGCCCCGGAGGCGGGTACGTTCTATCAGGCGACTGCTTTCCACTCGATGGGTGTGCGACGCCGCCGTCACCTGATGCTTGAGGGCCGCACTGTCGTAAATATTGAGGATGAGGTCTTCGATTCGGAGATGCTGCAGGATGAGGACACTCTCCACGGTGAGGGTGCTCTGTTGGCGGCGTTGAATAAGAAGCGTACCGGCCGCATGGGCGATATTGTGGCGACGATTCAGGCTGAGCAGGATGCGATTATCCGCTCGGAGCTGCCGGGTGTGCGTGTTGTGCAGGGTGGTCCGGGTACCGGTAAGACTGCTGTGGCGCTGCATCGTGCGGCGTACCTGCTGTACACGAACCGTGAGCGCCTGTCGAAGGCTGGCGTGCTGGTGGTTGGTCCGTCGAATTCGTTCATGTGGTATATCGAGCGTGTGCTTCCTTCGCTGGGTGAGACCGGCGTGGTGATGGCTTCGTTGGCGACCCTGTACCCGGGTCTGCGTGCTGTGCCTGAGAAGGACCGCGCGGTTGCCGCGTTGAAGGGCGATTTGCGCATGGTGAAGGTTATTAAGCGTGCGGTGGCGGATCGTCAGAAGGTGCCGGCTCAGGTTCAACGTCTGAATGTTGAGGGTACTGATGTTGAGCTGACTCCGGAGATGGTTCGTTCGGCTCGTTCTCGTGCTCGTTCGACCGGCAAGCCGCATAATGAGGCTCGCGAGACGTTCGTGAAGATTCTGTTGAAGGAGCTGACTGCGAAGCTGGATGATCAGCTGAACCGTGCGGCGGGTCGTGTGGTGGAGCGTCCGTATCTGCAGGATGATGTGCGTGCTTCGATGGATGTGCGCCGTGCCTTGAACCTGGCGTGGATGCCGCTGTCGCCGGAGACTTTGTTGCGCTCGCTGTTTTCGAAGCCTCACTATCTGGAGTCTGCGACTCGTGAGTTGTCGAAGGCTGAGCGTGAGCTGCTGGCTCGCCCGGCGGATGCCCCCTTCACGGAGGCTGATGTTCCTCTGCTGGATGAGGCTGCTGAGCTTTTGGGCGATTTTTCGAAGGTGACCGGTGCGGCTGCGGCGGCTCGTGCTGCTGCGGAGCATCGTGCGAACCTTGAGAATGCGGCGAAGGCTTTGGAGAATGTTCACCAGTCGCTGGAGGATATTGGCGCTGATGGCGTGATTACTCCTGAGCAGATTGCGATGATGAATGAGGTTCGTGGCGAACGTATGACTGCTGCGGCTGCGGCTTCTGCTGATCGTACCTGGGCGTATGGCCATATTGTGGTGGATGAGGCTCAGGAGCTCTCGCCCATGCAGTGGCGTCTGCTGATGCGTCGTTGCCCGATGAAGTCGTTTACGATTGTGGGCGATATTGCTCAGGCGTCTTCTGCTGCGGCTGCTTCCTCGTGGTCGCAGGCGTTGGAGCCGTTTGTGGGTGAGCGTTTCACCCTGGAGGAGCTGACGATTAATTACCGTACTCCGGCTCAGATTGCTGAGGCGGCGGTGTCAGTTGCTCAGGCTGCTGGTTATGAGGTGTCTGCGCCTCGTGCGGTGCGTGAGGGCCAGTGGCCTCCGCTGGTGCATGAGGTTGCCTCCGAGTCCGTGGTGGAGCAGACCGTTTCTGTGGTGAGCGAGGAGGTCGCTCATTCGGGTGGCGCTCTGATTGGTGTGGTGTGCCCGCCGAGCCTGTATGTTCAGACGGCTCAGGCTGTGGCTCGTGCTCATGCTGATCGTACGGGTACCGCGCAGACTGCGTTGGAGAATCAGGTGCTGGTTCTGACTCCGTGGGAGGCTAAGGGCCTGGAGTTTGATGTTGTGGTGATTGTTGAGCCGCAGCAGCTGATTGATGATGCTGATGGTGCCGTGGGTGACTTGTACGTGTCGATGACTCGTCCGACTCAGCGCCTGCACATGGTGGGTTCGCGGATGCCCGCGGGTCTGTAGCCTTGCGGCTCGTGTAGCCTCTATTTGTTATTTCTTTTGAGCCGGTGCCGCACCGGTTTGGGCGCTCGCATGGGTTTTTCTGAGCGTTTGGGCTGGTGCGGTGCTAGGCTTGTTACATATTTTGTTCGAGCGCCTTTGGGCGTTGTTACCTTGTGAATGGGAGAAGCATGTCTGCCGAGATCCTCAACGCGCAGCATAATGACGATACCTTCGAGAATATTTGGCAGGAGCTGAAGTGGCGCGGCCTGGTGCACGTGAGCACTGATGAGGCTGCTTTGGAGAAGGCGCTGAGCGAGGAGAGCCTGACTTTCTATACGGGTTATGATCCGACTGCGGCTTCTTTGCATCTGGGTCACTTGGTGCAGCTGCTGGTGATGCGTCGTCTGCAGCTGGCTGGTCACAAGCCGCTGGGTCTGGTGGGTGGTTTCACTGGTTTGATTGGTGATCCGCGTCAGACGTCTGAGCGTGTGTTGAACTCTCCTGAGGTTGTTGCTGAGTGGGTTAAGTCTCTGCGTGCTCAGATTGAGCGTTTCCTGTCTTTTGAGGGTGAGAATGCTGCTCGTATGGTGAATAACCTGGATTGGAGCGGTCAGATGTCTGCTCTGCAGCTGCTGCGCGATGTTGGTAAGCATTTCCGCGTGGGCACCATGGTGAAGAAGGAGATTGTTGCGAAGCGCCTGAACTCTGATGAGGGCATTTCGTACACCGAGTTCTCGTACCAGATTCTGCAGGGCCTGGATTTCTTGGAGCTGAACCGTCGTTTCGGTTGTACTCTGCAGACCGGTGGTTCTGATCAGTGGGGTAACCTGACCAGCGGTACCGAGCTGATTCGTAAGGTGGAGGGTAAGAGCGTTCACGCTATTGGTACTCCGCTGATTACTAACTCTGATGGCACTAAGTTCGGTAAGAGCGAGGGTAACGCTATTTGGCTGAACCCGCAGATGTGCTCGCCGTACGCTTTCTACCAGTTCTGGCTGAACACTGCGGATGCGGATGTGCTGGATCGTCTGAAGGTCTTTACTTTCTTGACTCGTGCTGAGATTGCTGAGTTTGCGGAGAAGGTTGAGAAGGAGCCGTTTAAGCGTGAGGCTCAGAAGACTCTGGCGTACCTGGTGACTTCGCTGGTTCACGGTACTGAGGCTACTGATCAGGCTGTGGCTGCTTCGGAGGCTTTGTTCGGTAAGGGCGATTTTGCTGCTCTGGATGAGGCTACTTTGGAGTCTGTGGTTGCTGAGCTTCCTTCGGCTAAGCTGCCCGAGGATCGTCTGGACATGATTTCTGTTCTGACTGAGCTGGGCTTTGCGAAGTCTAACTCTGAGGCTCGTCGCATTCTGAAGGAGGGCGGCGCTTCGGTGAACGGTGTGAAGGTTCAGGGCGAGGACGCAGCTATTTCTAAGGATGATCTGCTGCACGGTCGTTTTGCGATGGTTCGCCGTGGCAAGAAGAACCAGGGTGCTGTAGAGCTTATCTAATATAGAGCTGACTTAGTCTTCTCAATACATATAGATGGGGAGGGGTTCTTCTCTGCTGAAGTATTCAGTGGGGGAGCGCCCCTCCTCTTTCTTTTCTTTACTACTTCTTGACAGGTATCTAAAGAGCCCCTCCGTCAGGAGGGGCTCTTCTTGTATCGTTCTGCTGCTATCTGGTTCTGTGTCTGTCTTTGTACGCGAGGGCTTTGGGACCCTTTCCCCCTGTTTCCGGGGTCCAGGGTGGGGAATTTGTAGATTTTTGAGGTTTTTAAACTTTTTTCGAAGAATTTTTGAGGCTCTTATCCTGGGTTGACTAGGGG
>CAUUAD010000055.1:0-9810 GCA_963542785.1 Rothia mucilaginosa | reverse complement strand
ATGGAGGGCAAGGACTACATCATGCAGGACGGCGACGTGGTCGAGTTCCGCTTCAACGTCTAATCTGACGGGTCGATAGGACTTTGAGAATCCGGTGACGGAGGGATGACGAAATTCATCTCACCGTCACCGGATTTTCTGTACCCTAGAAATGCAAAACGAACATGCAACATACCTTAATTTAGATGGTAGGAAGGATGACATGATTATGAATAATGAACCGGTTGAAGAGAACAGTAAGTCTGCTGTATCTGAGCTTTATGCTCGGCAAATTCCTGTGCTACAGGAAGCTCCGAAACTGTTTCAGAAGCAACACACAGCTCATTTTGAGGAAGCTCTGAAGCCGTTTTGGGGGCAATACGTAACTCATTTTGAGGAAGTGCTGAAACCGTTTCGGGAGCAGAACGCTACTCGGTGTAGAGAATTACTCAAAGCAGTTCAGGGACAGAACCCGTTCATCGATTCAATCCATTTTGAAATTCCTGTCTTTAACGATCAATTTTCTGCAAGTCTTGAAGTAATAGGCGAAGCAATTGAGAACCTTTTGGGGTCTGTAAATAAAACAATTCCCCTAGAGGCATTTAATTTATCTAAGGGTGCACCTAAAAAATTCCCCGAAAATCTTATAGAAGTTGGTAATAGTCTAACTATAGAACAGGCGCTTAAAATGGCTAAGAGGGATGGGATTCCTTTGTATGGTGTGCCTGGAAAGAGTGTTATTCTTGAGCTGGTGGAAGCAGGTAGTAGGGTGAGCCGAAGGAAGATACTAGTGAAATACCAAAAATCAATTTTTGAAGACTGTAAGACTGTTCTAAATAAAATTTCTTCTGAATATGCATTGGAAAAGAAGTTTTTTATTCTGGCTGGTTTGAATGCTTTGGAAAACGGGCATGTTGAGGCGGCGCAGGCACTATTCACGAATATTCTAGATACTGTACATCAGAATTTTTGGGGTTTGAATAAGCAATCACGTACTGCGATTTCTAATCATGCGGAAGGTGACGAACTGCCCCAGCTCATCAAAAATATGGATTTCTTGGATATATTTGTGTTTGCCCCAATCTGGAATAGCCATATGAAATTTTTTGGTCATGCAGGCGAGGAACCTCCAGCAGAATACTCGCGTCATGCGAGTGTTCATGGAGTCTCGCGTCGGCAGTATAAATTAGAAAATTGTATCCAGGCGCTCATGCTTGTGACAAGTCTTTTGGTCTATATAGATAATTTTAGTCAGGAACTGGATAGGTGTAGTAGTTAGCTTTTGGGTGACACTCTTCTTGAGTGTATTTTGCTTACGGTGAGTGGTATAGTGAAACAGTCAAAATGGCCATTGATTGGTAGTATACGTAGATACTTTCAGCGTTGATTTTCTGCGTACAAAGAATTTAGAGTGCCAAAGGAGGTTTTGCATAGAATATTTATCTTTAGTCATTTTTAGAAATTATCAAGATGCACTATGTGTATCAAATTTTTTCCTACTTTGAATCGAGGTTTTACTGCTGTGGATAATAATCTTTTAGGTGTATATATAACTGCAGGAGTAGCTGTTGTTACCACCATAATAACGGTGAGTGTTAAAATTACGCCGCGCTATACTTTGCGAAAAGATCGCAGGGAACGCATTGATCGCTACCGAGTGGAATATAATAATTGGATGAGTAATGTTAAATCTGCACGAAAAAAGTATCAAGCAGGTGAGAATTTTAACGGTAGTGAAATTAAGTTCCCTAAGTCAATTGACTACAAAAACTCTGGAATTTCTATAGATGCAATAGAAAATAGTGCTTTAATCCTTGAAGGTATAATAAGTCCTTTTGATCGTAAACATTGGGCTGATTATGTTGTTAGGGTGTATGGCGTTGAGGTGAATCCGCTGGAATTGATTAATGGATTTGTGTGGGGGCAGTTGCATGTGGTAAAAGATTATCTGTTGCAAGATGGTGATTATGATTTTCTATCTGAAAATTTTTGGGATCCAATTTATTTTGAAGATGAGGTGAAGGGGTTTATCGAAAATTCACATGGAGCGAGTGAATTTTCGATGAAGATTTCTCGAGAAATTAATGCATATGTTTCCCAGGCACGAGAGAAATATGTTACTGGTAAGGTTGATGATAGGATTTTGCGCAGACTGGAGGCGCTGATTCGCTACAAGCTTTTGCTTGAATCGCAGTATATATTCTGGTTCTTCGCTGATAACGTAACAAACTATGATCCTAAAGAATCGAATCTTGTGGAAAAGTTTTTCCTTGGTCAAGATGGAGTTGCTGGAAGCTTTGTCGAGTACATTGACTCTGAATATGATAAAGCTGAGGTCGTTTTTCTGAAGAAGGGGAAGATGTAGGGTTAATAGGGTGGAGCCCCGCACTGTGCGTACAGTGCGGGGCTC
This sequence comes from Rothia mucilaginosa, assembly GCA_963542785.1. Taxonomy (GTDB): domain Bacteria; phylum Actinomycetota; class Actinomycetes; order Actinomycetales; family Micrococcaceae; genus Rothia; species Rothia mucilaginosa_G. The sequence goes on along the minus strand of CAUUAD010000055.1, from coordinate 7,421 downwards.
CACCCGATTAACCCTCGCGCGCCACAGAAGCAGCCGCCCGAGTGTAAGTCTTAATGACCGGGATTAGTGGTCAGCACCAACCATCACGTTGGACGCCTTGATAACTGCGTATGCGGTCTCGCCAACCTTCAGGCCCAGTTCCTTGATGGACTCGTTGGTGATGGAAGCAGAGATAACAACCTCGGGAGCAACCTCAATCTTAACGATGCCGTTGGTAGCACCCTCGGTGATCTCAACAACCTTGCCTGCGAACTGGTTACGTGCAGAAAGCTTCATGAAGCCGTGCCTTTCGTTCATAGAAACTGATAAATTGCTCTAGATACTTTACACACCTTATCTTCTGCATAATGCGCAAAAACCCGAAATTACGCAAATATGACGCAAATTTTAAGTTCTTAGCTTCCTCGGCTTCCTTCCCAGCCTCCTCCTCAGCCTCAGATGAGCCGCAGATGACGCACAGAAAAGTAGGCTTGAGACCCGCCAAATGGTATAGTCAGCACGAACGCGAGAATCTTCGCACCCTCCACCGTCGCACCCCGCCCTCGCTGACGCGCGCCCACACGCCGCAGCCACACACCGTAGGGGAGCGGCGTATCCGCACAGACAGAAGAAGGAACCATGAGCGAAAACCTCAACGAAATCGAAGCACCCGCCTGCCCCGAATGCAGCGAAAACTACACCTACGAAATGGGTGAACTCTGGGCATGCCCCATGTGCGGCCACGAATGGGAACGCACCGCAGCCGGCGAAACCGAGGAAGAAGCAGGCTCCAAGGTTCTCGACTCCGTCGGTAACGAGCTCGTCGACGGCGACTCCGTCACCATCGTCAAGGGTCTGAAGGTCAAGGGCGGTGCAGACATCAAGGCAGGCACCAAGGTGCGCGGCATCCGCCTGCTCGAATCCTCCGTCAACGGCCACGATATCGAGGCGAAGGTCCCTGGCGCAGGCCAGATGTACCTGAAGTCCTCCGTCGTCAAGAAGGCATAAGCTAAGAAGGCATAAGCCAAGACGCTATAAAGCGCCTCGTGTGAGGCGCAGAAAGGCGGCACCTCCCGCACTAGCTCACGCTAGGGGAGGTGCCTGTATGAGAGAAGGTCAGCGAGTCCTCATTGGGTCGGATTGTTACTTCCTGCCGGTCATGCCCAGGTACAGGGAGATGGTCAGCATCGCTGCGAAGACCGAAAGAATCCAGCGCATCCAGTCGACGCCCGCGGTTGCTGCAACGCCCAGCTGGACTGCCGCCCAGTTGCCGATAGCCGCGCCGATAGCGCCGCAGACAATGGTCCACAAGATCGAAATGTTCTGGCGGCCTCGCATGAAGAAGCGTGCAATCACGCCAATAATCGCGCCGGTAATAATGGTGCCGATAAGAGCGTCCATTGTTGTCTCCAAAGGTTGTACACCTGCCGCTGTGACAGGTGGTGTGTTAGTTCCAGTGTAGGCAATGCTGGTTACTGAAAGCTTAATAATGGGTATGTTAAGGTAAACGGCACCTCAATGTTTTACGTGTAAAACACCGGGGTGCCGTTTCTAGTAAACGAAGCGACTACTTCGACTTACGCCAAATCTTCAGAGCGCTGCAAATCATCGGCAGCTGCAGGGGCAGGCGACCGTACGCAATAGCCTTACGCTGAGTGGACTGGTTACGTGCATCCACAGCCATCTGAATGTTCGCGGGGAACACGGCAACAAACAGCAGAGCCGCGAGCAGACCACCGGTACGGCGGGTCTTGTCATTAGCCAGCAGGGCGGCAGTGCCCAGCTCAGCTACACCAGAAGCGTGGGTGTACGCGTGGGCAGGACCCGGCAGGTACTTCGGCACAATCGAGTCGAAGGGATCCGGGATGATGAAGTGCAACGCACCCATCACAGCGAGGGCACGAGCCATGCGAGTGGCCGAGCGCTCAGCGCTGTACTCTTTCTTCTTAAAAATACTCATGCTCCCATTATGCGCCGGTCAGGGGCGTATTCCTTAGCTCAATGGCACGCTGAACCGCTGCGTGTTTGCGCGTGTTTGACTGTCTAGAATGCGGACTCAGCGCGCCAAACGGAAATACGTTGTTCAAAAGCAGGTAAGATAGGGAACAACGGCACCACGTGCGGATGACGCCCCACCTGCCCCTCACCTTTCGGTGAATCGCCAGACGGGGTAAAACACCGGGTGCCTACCGGAACAATCAAAGGAGTTATACCGTGAAGAAGATTCTGTGCATCGCTATCCTGGCAGGCGCCGCATACTTCGGTTACAAGAAGTTCGTTGCCTAAATAGCTAGCCCTCGGGCACCCTACATATCCTTAAGCAACGAAAACCCGCCGTCTCACATATGCACCATATGCGAGGCGGCGGGTTTCTCGTATGCCCAACGTCTGGGCTCCAAACGCGTAGATTCGGGACCGCGAGCCTATGAGGTGAACCGGCTATTCGCTCGGCCTAGTAGCTCGGCGGAACCTCACCGGTCATCACAACCTTGTTCTGCGAAGAGCTCCAGCTGAACTCAGCGGTTGCGCGACCGCTTGCGCTGGCGGAGCTCTCATCGCCCTTCACGTAGCGGTAGGTCACGCTAATCGAGCTGTCCGAGGTGCGGGTAATCACCGGGGAGAACGAGTACGGCTCATAGGTTGCGGTACCAATGAACTTGCCACGGTGGAACAGCAGAATGTGGTGCGCCATCGAAGAGATACAGCAATCAGACGGGGAAGAACCCGGAATCGCGTCAATCCACGACAGCTCAGCACAGGGGTCATAGCCCTCGTAAGTGCGCGAAACGTTCGTCCACTGATCCCACCTGCTCTTATTCTTCAGCTCACGCAGCGCCTTAGACACCACGGTCGATGCCGAATCGGACGCGCAGGTGGAATCCTTCTTCGACTCAGACTTGGAATCCGACTTAGACTCAGCGGTCTTGGTCTCGGTCGGCTCAGCATGAACCGTAATCGTCACCACCGACGGCGCCGGAGCAGGCGACGAAGCACTCGGGCTAGCGGATGCACTCGCGGAAGCGCTCGGGCTCGCCGACGCGGCGGGGAACAGCTCCTGCGTAGAAGTAGCGCTCGCGGAGGCAGAGGCGCTGCCGGAAGAGGACACCACGGTACCCGACACGGCAGAATCAGTGCTTGCCGAGCAGGACGTGACAACGAGAGCTAGAGCGGCACCCAACGCGGGTAGAGCCAAAGCGGTACGGCCGGTGAAACGGCGGCGAGTAGAAGACATGAATACTCCTGAAGATGCGCGGCAGCGCGCACCGGTGCTGGTCAAGAAGTGAATAGTGAACTCGTCCAGTATAGGGAAAAAGAGGCGGGCACGTGGTGCGCGCGGTCAGCGCCGTTCATTACCGTGGCAGGCGCGCTGCATCTGCCCGGCAACAAAACCCGGTAACAAAATGCTCGGCACCAAAAACCGGCACTAAAAACCGGCTAGCAGACCGTATCGTCCGTCAGATAATGCACCAGCCAGGCACGCCGCGCGGTCGCAATACGCGCCGTAATCCGCGGAAAAACCCACAGACTAATAGCGCCCTGCGCCCACAAAATCAGCGAAAACAGCAGCGGCCGGAACGCAACATCGCGCGGATCCACGCCGGGGTTCAGAAGGCGCGCGAGCGCATCCGACAGGAAAATCGACGGGAACATCAGCGACATCAGCACCGTACCCAGCACCCAGCCCGGACCGAAACAGAGCAGAACCCAGCGGGCAGTCATCCGCAGGTTCTTGCGGTGCGCCCAGCGGAACTGCCAGCCGCGCAGACGGTATGGATAAATTACGCCCAGAATCGAACCCAGGGACACCACAATAGCCGGCACCACAAAGAACGACAGGGACATCATGAGCGTGGGGGTCAGGTTCTTGTCCTGACTGTGCAGAATCAACGCCAGCAGGGTGCCAGAAACACCCGTGATCAGACCAATTGCAATAGCCTTCGTGCGCACGAACAGGTGCAGGGCGTGCGGGTCGCTACTACGCAACGCACGCAGCGCATGCTCCTCATCATGGCCCATCAGGTTCGTTGAGGTGACGTCCGCAACCATCCAGCTAACCATCACCAGCGCAAAACCAGCCGGGCCCTTAAACTCGCTAAACAGCCACGAACGCCAGGCTTCCGGGAGTAGGTACCAGCAGATTGCCGCCAGCAGCGCATTGCATACAATGGTCTGGGTCTCCACCGGGAACGGGCGGGTGAACATGCGGCGCAGCTCAGCGCGCACACTCGGACGGTACGTATTGTGCGGATCGATGAGGGCACGACCCTCCACCCGCTGACGGCGCAGGTCCTGACGTAACGCCCTGAAATTCGTCACGGGATGCGCCAGCGGTGCTAGGCGGGAAGATACGTGCCTCAAAATGCTCACCTGCCCATTGTAAAGGCGCACATATGAGCGACCGACCGGGATTACTGTTAGACAGCCGCTACAGCAGAGCCAGGGGAGGCGAATCGGCATAGCAGAAAATCAGCTATGCGGAAACTCTGCCCGCTAGTGCCTGTGTCCCCTTGCACACCCGCCCTATCCGGGGGACAATGAAGGCATGGCTGAAGTAACTCTACAGAACGAACTCGTAATCCACACCAACGGCGACCTGCCCGCAGTCGGCGCAAAGCTGCCCGAATTCTCGGTTCTCGCGGCTGATCTCTCCGAGATTTCCTCCGCAGACTTCGCAGGTAAGAACCTGGTGCTGAACATCTTCCCCTCCGTCGACACCAGTGTTTGCGCAACCAGCGTCCGCACTTTCAACAAGCAGGCTGCAGGCCTGGAGAACACCGTCGTGCTGTGCGTCTCCAACGACCTGCCCTTCGCAATCGGCCGCTTCTGCGCAGCCGAGGGCATTGAAAACGTCGTCACCTCCTCCGCTTTCCGCTCCTCCTTCGGTGAGGACTTCGGCGTGAAGCTGATTGACGGCCCCCTGGCGGGTCTGCTGGCACGCTCCGTGGTTGTCGTGAACCCCGCCGGTGAGGTTGTCTACACCGAGCTGGTTCCCGAAACCACCAACGAGCCCAACTACGAAGCAGCCCTGGCAGCTATCAAGTAAGCTTAGTACGGGAGCCGGACAAGGTGCTGGTACCCGCATAGTACTTCCGTCAGGGACACCTGGCGGTATACAGCACAGCAGATACTGAACGTCTACGGTGCATGATCTGGGGTTCACCCACACATGCGGCTGGCGACAGCATAACGCCCCGCCCACCCGGTATTTCGGGTGGGCGGGGCGCTTTACTATATCCAGACTTAGTGTGCGGAGGCGCCGGGATGACCGGGAGTGTCGGCTTCGGCAGGCTCCTCATCGGCGACCAGCATATGCTCCGGCAGAGTGCCGCGGCGCTTTGCAACCACAAAACGCGAGATAAGTAGCAGTATATACACCACCATCGAAATCAGTAGCATCGACTGCGGCGCCAACACCAAACCAACCACTGCAGATACACCTGCAATAGTTGCGGTGGTACGGTCCTTTGAGCTCTGATAAGCATCGATGGCGAGCACCGCAAAGAGTGCCGTCATCACAAAATCCACGCCCTTGAGCTCGCTCAAGAAGCTTGCACCCAGCACGTAGCCGAGCGTAGCGCTCGCTAGGACGCTCAGGTGCAGACCTGCATGAATCCACAGGATGCGGGAACCACGCAGCTTATGGCGGTCCGGTCCGGTGTTCAGGGCGTACGCCTCGTCAATGAGGGTGTACACGGTGTAGAACTTCGCCAAACCACCACGCACACGCTCAATCGGGTACGACAGACCATACATGAGGTGGCGGGAATTAATGAGCAGAGTCATCACGGCGATAGAGAACAGCGACGCATGATTCGAGATCATGTCGATCAGCACGAACTCTACCGAGCCCGCAAAAACAACAGAAGGTAGCAGAGGAGCCACCCAGAACGGCAGACCGTAACTGTGCACCAGCACGCCCAGACCAATGCCGACAAAGAACAGGCCCAGCATAATCACACCAGCAACGCGCATCGCCTCGGCGAAGCCGCTCTCGCGCGGCTGCTGAGGCCCCTGTGCATCGGGGGAGGCGGGCGCCTCCACCACGGGAATCATGCCGGTTAGCGGAAGCGCAGAAGCAATGACCTGCTCCACCTGCTCGGGAGAAGCCTGATGGGGCGCGGGCTGAGAAGAAGCAGAATTCTTAGAGATACTCATCGTGTGCCCCTAGAAAACCCAGTTAGCCAGGACAACACAGGTGACGGTACCCGCCACCATGCTCAGCACCATATTCTTACGCCACAGGTGCACCCCCACGGTCACCACCAGGCCCGCCAGGTAAGGCGCCGCCGTAGCGAACGAGGAGTAATCAATCTTCGCCACCGCATAGATGGCAAGTAGCGCAACTGCGCCGAGCGGAATCCAGTGGCTGAGCGCATCCAAAAGTTCGGAGCCTGCCAGAGCCTTTTTCAGACCGAAGGGGAGCAGACGCAACAGAAAAGTAATGCCAGCAGCAACGAACACCGCAGCAAGAATATATCCGGTGGTTACTTCACTGTTCATGAGGTTTATCTCTTTCTGCACATACTCAGCGAAAGAACCCTGAAAGAGTGATAGAACCCTGAACGAGGCGCGCGGGTGAAGCCGCGAAAACATCCGCGAAAGAAAAGGGTAGGGAGAGCCCACTCATAGAGAAGGCGCTAAGTAGTGCGGTAGGTACGTGAGTTGATGAAAGCCGCGAATAGTGAGGCGGAGGGGTATTCCTTCCGGGCAGAGACTACATCTCTGCATGACCTCGGGTGGTGCCGCTCCCGGTGCGGTGTTACTCCGGGGCGGCACAGCGTTCTGCGTCGCTAGTTTCCTTAGCGGTGTCTTTCATCTGAGTCATGGGTACCTCAACCTCTGGGGGCCTCCGTGCAGGTTCGCACGTGGAGGCGTCTTCCGAATCCTAGAAATAGAAAGAGGGGAGAGCGGTGCTCTTCATCTATCCTAGCGGGTTTTGAGCACATATGTAACGTTCTTACCGCTGTGTGGAAGCGGGCGCATCAGCGGTAGCGGTGGTGTCGCCACTCTCAGCTGCTTCTCCATACACAGTACGATGCGGCAGGGAGCCGCGGCGCTTCGCTACCGGGAAGCGCACCAACAGTAGCACCACATACGAACCCAACGCCATCACCAGGAAAGAGGACGGCGCAAAAATTAGGGCTACCGCGGCAGAAATTGCCACAAATAGTGCTGCCACACGATCCGGGTTAGCGTGGTAACCGTCCATGGCAAGCACCGTGAAGAGTGCTACCATCACAAAATCAAAGCCCTTTAAATCGCTCAAGAAGCTTGCGCCGAGCACATACCCGAGGATTACGCTCAGAATCCATGAGACGTAAATCAGCGTGTTTACCCACAGGATGCGTGCACCGGAACGGTCATTGCGGTCAGGGCCGGAGTTGAGAGCAAACGCCTCATCACAGAGAGTGTGAATGGCGAAAAGCTTCGCCCAGAAACCC
>CAUUAD010000054.1:0-9997 GCA_963542785.1 Rothia mucilaginosa | reverse complement strand
CTGTTGCCGTTATCAAGCACAACAACCCCTGCGGTATTGCTGTGGCAACCCCCGGTGCGGCTGACCCGATTGCGGATGCTCACGCGAAGGCACACGCTTGCGACCCGCTGTCCGCATACGGTGGCGTGATTGCCGCTAACCGCCCGGTGACCGCCGCTATGGCTCAGACCGTCAAGGGCATCTTCACCGAGGTGATTGTGGCTCCCGGCTTCGAGCCCGAGGCGCTGGAGATTCTGCGCGAGAAGAAGAACCTGCGCCTGCTGGTTCTGCCCGAGGACTTTGCCCGCGAGGCTATTGAGTACCGCCCCATTTCCGGTGGCGCACTCTTCCAGGAGGCTGACCGCCTGCAGGCTGAGGGTGACGACCCGAAGAACTGGACTCTGGTTGCCGGTGAGGCTGCTGACGAGGCAACCCTGCGTGACCTCGAGTTCGCGTGGCGTGCACTGCGTTCGCCCAAGTCCAACGCTATTCTGCTTGCCGATAACGGTGCCGCCGTGGGCATCGGCATGGGCCAGGTGAACCGCGTGGATTCCTGCAAGCTTTCGGTGGAGCGCGCGAACACTCTCGGCGGTGAAGGTAACGAGCGTGCCCGCGGTGCGGTTGCCGCATCCGACGCGTTCTTCCCCTTCGCTGACGGCCTGCAGGTGCTGCTGGACGCCGGCGTGCGTGCCGTCGTGCACCCGGGCGGTTCGATCCGCGACGAGGAAGTTATCGAGGCGGCTAAGGCTGCTGGCGTGACCATGTACCTGACCGGTACCCGCCACTTCTTCCACTAAAAATGTGTAGCGGGCTCAGCCTGTGCTGAGCTACCTGCTGTGAGCGGGGCATTCTAGGGTGAACCTTTTGGGGTGAGCCCGGGATGCCCCGCTTTTCGTACTATCCACCTGAGCTATCTGTGCTGGGGTATCCGCGCCGGGGCATCCGTATTGTGGGCAGTCGTATTTATAGAATTTTTGCTCTATTTTGCGCCGAATTTGCGCGTGAGGGCGCGTCAAGGGTGACCCGGATGCGCACGGATTGGCTAAAAGTTCGCTAGGATTAGGTTGTGCCTAAAGTCAGCGAAGAATACAAAAAGAACAGGCGTTCTCAGATTGTAGAGACCGCCCGCGAATGCTTCATCAAGCACGGTTATCAGAAGGCTTCGATGAGCGACATTATTGCGGCCACCGGCCTGTCTGCTGGAGCGATCTATAACCACTTCTCTTCCAAGGATGAGATTATCCTGGCGGCAGCCCGCATGGACATGGCGCCCTTCGACCGCATCCGCGCCGAACAGCCCTGGGACTACGTGTTCGGGTGCCTGAAGGTGCTGGACACCCCCAAGATTCGCCGTCACCTACTCGTCACCTGGGGCGAGGCTGTGGCAATGCCGCAGCTGGCGACCGTGGTGTCCGAGCAGCTGAGCTACCTGCGCGATCAGTCCCTGGAGCGCTACCGTGCCTGGGGTGCCGCTGAGCTGGACTTCACCGAAGAGGAGCTTGAAGAGTGGCTGACCGTTATCGGTGCCGCGGTGCTGTCGGTGCTGACCGGTTACGTGGTGCAGACCCAGCTGGTAGCTGGCGGTAAGAAGGAGAGCGCTCGCGAGGCGTACCTGGAGTATGCTTCCGCTATCCTGCGTCAGGCGTAGGGTTTGTAGACCCGCTTAACTGTCGCCAATCAGCCTGCCGGGGTGTGTTGTGCGCCCCGCGCTGGACTCGCGCGGACGCCGTGAAAACTTCATCGTGATGCTTTGTAAAGCCCGTTTTCCTTCTCGAAGGAAAGCGGGCTTTACGGTATTATGAGGTGTAGCTCATATTTTTTCATTCAGGGTTTTCAGTTGGAGGCGCCCGCCGCCTCCTGAAGACAGCCCGGCGCACGCCGCGGCAGCCCCGATGATGAGCGACCGAAGATAATGCAAAAACACTCCCAGGAGCGTAATGTCCGAGCAGAAGATCCTCGAGATGCCCCTCGCCGACCTCGACCCCGAGGTTGCAGAAGCCATTGAGCTGGAGCGCAAGCGCCAGCAGAACACCCTCGAGATGATTGCATCCGAGAACTTCGTCCCCCGTGCCGTCCTCGAAAGCCAGGGCTCGGTACTGACCAACAAGTACGCTGAGGGTTACCCCGGCCGCCGCTACTACGGTGGTTGTGAATACGTCGATATTGTTGAGTCCCTCGCAATTTCTCGTGTGAAGGAACTCTTCGGTGCTGAGCACGCCAACGTTCAGCCCCACTCCGGTGCGCAGGCGAACAACGCCGTCATGCACGCGCTGCTGAACCCCGGCGACACCATTATGGGTCTGTCCCTGGCACACGGTGGCCACCTGACCCACGGCATGAAGCTGAATGTCTCCGGCAAGCTGTACCACGTCGTGGCGTACGGCGTGGATGAGTCCGGCCGTGTTGACATGGAGCAGGTGCGTGAACTGGCTCTGGCTGAGCGCCCTAAGCTGATTATTGCCGGCTGGTCCGCGTACCCCCGTCAGCTGGACTTCGCTGCGTTCCGCGCGATTGCTGACGAAATCGGCGCGTACCTGTGGGTGGACATGGCTCACTTCGCGGGCCTGGTGGCTGCGGGTCTGCACCCGAACCCCGTCCCGCACGCACATGTGGTCTCCTCCACCGTGCACAAGACCCTGGGCGGCCCCCGCTCCGGCTTCATCCTCTGCACCGAGGAGCTGAAGAAGAAGATTGACTCCGCAGTGTTCCCCGGTCAGCAGGGCGGCCCGCTCATGCACGTGATCGCTGCGAAGGCTACCGCTTTCAAGGTTGCTGCCTCTGACGCGTTCAAGGACCGTCAGAAGCGCACCGTTGAGGGTGCACAGATCCTCGCGAACCGCCTGCAGCAGCAGGACGTGAAGGACGCCGGCGTTTCGATTGCCTCCGGCGGTACCGACGTTCACCTGGTGCTCGTTGACCTGCGCAACCACGCCCTCAACGGCAAGGAAGCAGAAGACCTGCTGCACGCCGCTGGCATTACCGTCAACCGTAACGCCGTGCCGAACGACCCGCGCCCGCCGATGGTGACCTCCGGTCTGCGTATCGGTACCCCCGCTCTGGCGACCCGCGGCTTCGACGCCGAGGGCTTCACCGAGGTTGCTGACATTATCGCTTCCGTACTGCTGCCGAACCCGGACATCGCTGCGCTGCGTGCCCGCGTTGAGGCACTGTGCGCCAAGTACCCCCTCTACCAGGGCAGCGAGAACTGGTAGACCCATGAATGACCCCGTTCGCTCAACATCCCTTCGCGAGTGCTGAGCGGGCGGGGTTATTTCGCCCTCTTACTTTTTGCCGCTCTACCCGCTACACCCGTCGAGGGACGTAGCGGGGGAGTGGTACCTCTAGGGGCACACCCTAGAGCCCAACACACAGACCGTCCGTTTCGGCGAACCCGCCGCAATCTATGGAAGGAAAAACAATGCCCCAGATTCTAGACGGTAACGCAACCGCCGCAGCCATCAAGGAAGAGCTGAAGGAGCGCGTCGAGGCGCTCAAGGCTAAGGGTATTACCCCCGGCCTGGGTACCGTGCTGGTCGGTGACGACCCCGCATCCCGCTCGTACGTGGGCGCTAAGCACCGCGACTGCGCAGAGATCGGTATTAACTCCATCCGTGTGGACCTGCCCGGTGACATCACTCAGGAAGAGCTCGACGCAGAGATTGACAAGCTGAACAACGACCCGGCGTGCACCAGCTACATTGTGCAGCTGCCCCTGCCCAAGCACCTGGACACCAACCGCGTGCTGGAGCGCATCGCCCCCGAGAAGGACGCTGACGGCCTGCACCCGACCAACCTCGGCAAGCTCGTGCTGAACGTTTCTGAGCCGCTGGACTCCCCGCTGCCCTGCACCCCCAACGGTGTCATTGAGCTGGTCAAGCGCCACGGCATCGACTGGAACGGTAAGAACGTTGTGGTGCTCGGCCGCGGCATTACCGTGGGTCGCCCGCTGGGTCTGCTGCTGACCCGCCGCGAGGTGAACGCAACCGCAACCCTGGCGCACACCGGTACCGAGAACCTGGACGAGGTGCTGCGCGAAGCTGACGTCATTGTTGCCGCTGTGGGTGTTCCGCACGTGCTGAAGGCTCACCAGGTCAAGGACGGCGCAATCCTGCTGGACGTTGGTGTTTCCCGCGCTGAGGACCCGGAGACCGGCAAGAAGAAGCTCTTCGGCGACGTCTCCCCGGAGGCTGCGCAGAAGGCCTCCTGGGTGTCCCCGAACCCCGGCGGTGTGGGCCCGATGACCCGCGCGGAGCTGCTGGTGAACGTGGTTGAGACCGCGGAGCGTCAGGCGGCGTAAGGCTCGCAACATTTCAGAGCTGATAACTCAAAAGGGCGGTGCCCCGGTAGAACAATCTACCGGGGCACCGCCCTTCACACTGTCATCACAATCGAAAAGGCAGATGCTAGAGAATCATCTCGTAGAAGTAGGCATCAGCGAGGTACAGGGTCTCTGCGTACTCTACGGGGCTACCTTCTTCGGTGTAGCCGGTGGCGCAGACCTTGAACGCCGCCTCGCCCACGGGCACCTGCTGGTTGAACGCCTCGGCGTCGGCGTCGGTGAAGAGCGCCGCGCTGGTGCGTACGCGGGCGTGCTTAATGGCGTTGGGGGTGTCGGCAAGCTGGTCTAGCGAGCTCATCGCACCGGACATCTCCGCCATCATGGCGTCCAGGATGCTGCTTGCGGCGGCCTTGACAAAGTAGGAACGCTCAAAGCCGATGACTTCATGGTCGGCAAGACGCAGGCGGCGCACGAACAGCACCTGCTCGCCCACCGGCACGGATAGGTGGGTGGAGATCTCTTCGGTGGCGTCCATCCAGCGGGTCGCAATCATGCGGGTGGAGCCCTCAAAACCGCGGCGGCGCATATCGTCAACGAAGGTGTCCACGCGCGGAATGTAGGTGGCATCGGTGCGCTCGGCAACGTAGGTGCCGGAGCCCTGCACGTTGTAGAGCAGGCCGCGTTCAATCAGAACCTTCAGGGCGCTACGAACCGTCTGGCGGCTCACCCCAAAGTTCTGCTGAATCATGCGTTCGGTGGGCAGCTTATCGCCGGGCTTGCCGGGAATAATATAGCGCTGCTCAATGTAGTGGATGACCTGCTCGTACTTCGGGCCGGGAATCGGGGGTAGCTCGTAGCGGCTCTCAGCGTTGTGAGCGGTACTTTCGGATGCGGAGGTGCCCGCAGAATGCGAAGGGGCACCGTGGTCGGTGGTCTGTGAGGAGTGTGAATTCATCACCCAATAGTTTACCGTTCAGCCAGAGAAAAAACGCGCACGAGTGAAAATTTCTCTTCCCTCAAACTGGCATAATTAAGACTATGCATTTTTCTAACACCCCTGCACCGCGTCCGAGCGGTCTGCTTCGCGTGGCGAGCGTGAATGTGAACGGTATCCGAGCCGCCTACAAGAAGGATATGGCGGCGTGGTTGGCGAGCCGTGACATCGACATTCTCTGCCTGCAGGAGGTGCGCGCCCCCGACGCTATCGTGCGTGAGCTGCTGGACGAATCCCAGTGGCATATTCTGCACGCGGAGGCTGCCGCGAAGGGCCGCGCCGGTGTGCTGGTGGCGACCCGCCGCACCCCGAACTCAGCCGGTGAACTCCTGGAGAACCAGCCGGTAGCGACCCGCTCGAATATTGGCGAAGAGTACTTTGACGATTCGGGCCGCTGGGTTGAGGCGGACTACGTTCTGCCCAACGGCAAGACCTTGACCGTGGTCAGCGCCTACGTTCACTCCGGCGAGGTCGGCACCCAGAAGCAGGACGATAAGTACCGCTTCCTGGAGCGCATGCTGGTGCGCATGCCTGAACTGGCAAAGCACTCAGACCACGTGCTCATCGTGGGCGATTTGAACGTGGGCCACACCGAGCTGGACATTAAGAACTGGAAGGCTAACCAGAAGCGTGCCGGCTTCCTGCCGGAGGAACGCGCCTACTTTGACCGCTTCTTCGGCGATATCGGCTACCGCGATGTGGCTCGTGAGCTGGCGGGTCAGGTACCCGGCCCCTACACCTGGTGGTCTTACCGCGGCAAGGCGTTCGATAATGACGCAGGCTGGCGTATCGACTACCACATGGCGACCCCGGCGCTCGCCGAAAGCGCCGTGGAAGCGGTCGTGGATCGTGCGGCAAGCTACGACGAGCGTTTCAGCGATCACGCGCCGCTCGTGGTTGACTACCGCATCGGTGAGTAAGACGCGGACCCACCTACAGATAAGTTTTTGAAGATGTGCTGCACCGTCCGCAGCACCGCACAGGAAGAACTGCACAGGAAATAACTATGGCAGACGAAAAGAAGCAGGATAAGTCCCTCATCCCTAACGCCTCTCAGCAGAAGGCACGTATCTACTCGGGTGCGCAGCCGTCGGCTGATTCGATGCACCTGGGTAACTACATTGGTGCTGTGAACAACTGGGTGGCGTTGCAGGACGACCCGAATAACGAATGTCTGTTCTTTATCCCGGATATGCACGCCATCACCGTTCCTCAGAACCCCGAGGAGCTGCGTGAGCGTACCCGCCTGACCGCGGCGCAGTACATCGCCTCCGGCATTGACCCGACCCGTACCCCGCTGTTCGTGCAGTCGCACGTGCCCGAGCACGCCCAGCTGGCGTGGGTTCTGAACTGCTTCACCGGCTTCGGTGAGGCGTCCCGTATGACCCAGTTCAAGGACAAGTCCCAGAAGCAGGGCGCCGAGAACGCCTCCGTGGGCCTGTTCACTTACCCGATTCTGATGGCCGCCGACATCCTGCTTTACCAGGTGGACGGCGTGCCCGTGGGCGAGGATCAGCGTCAGCACCTGGAGCTGACCCGTAATCTGGCTCAGCGTTTCAACTCCCGTTTCGGTGAGACCTTCGTGGTGCCCGATCCGGTGATTCTGAAGGAAACCGCTAAGATTTACGACCTGCAGGACCCGACCTCGAAGATGTCCAAGTCTGCAGCCACCGACAAGGGCCTGATTAAGCTTCTGGACACCCCCAAGACAACCCAGAAGAAGATTAAGTCCGCCGTGACCGATGACGGCTCCGTCATCGCCTACGACCGCGAGGCTAAGCCTGGCGTCTCCAACCTGCTCTCCATCTACTCGGCAATGACCGGCGAGAGCATCGACGAGATCGTGGCACGCTACGAGGGCAAGATGTACGGCCACCTGAAGGTTGACCTTGCGGATATCGTGGTGGAGCGCCTCACCCCGGTGCGTGAGCGTACCCTCGAGCTGATGGACGACCCCGCCGAGCTGGACCGCCTGCTGGCTGTGGGCGCATCCGCTGCCCGCGAGATCGCTACGGTCACCATTGAGAACGTGTACAAGAAGGTTGGCTTCCTGCCTGCCGCCGCAATCTAGCGCGCTGTTCAGCCAGTTCGGCTGAAGCGCCGCATTACCTGCACGATTGAGATGACAGCACAAGAGAACTCTTCGAGCCCCACGACGGCTCCTGTATCCCCGACCCTGAAACCTGGCCGCCGCTACCTGAGCGTTATTGCGCACGTGAGCGGTGAGAATGTTCAGCGCCTGGAAGAGTGGAAACGCGCGGTAGCCGGTGGTGCGGTGGCGCCTATCAGCACCCACGTGACCGTGTACCTGACGGAGCTGAACGAGTCTCTATCGGCTGCGGTGCAGTCCCCGCAATTCCGCGAGGCGCTGGATGCGCCGCGTTTTGAGGCGCGCTGGGGTTCGGTACACTCCTTCCGCCCGGTAACCGAGGTGGAGTACCTGAACCTGGAGGCGGGCAAGGCCGAGTTCGAGCAGATTCACCAGAAGCTGGTTGAGCTGTTCGGCGCCGGTGCGGCGTCCTTCCCCTATGTGCCGCACGTGACCTTAGGCCACGGGCTCACACCTGAGCAGGTTGATCACGCCCGTGAGGTGTTTGACGCTCTGCCCGCCGAGCAGCGTACCTTCACTGTGGATCACCTGCACTGCTACTCCTACGACGGGCAGAACTGGGAAGAGATGAGTGTCCTGCCGTTGCGTTAGTAGCTGGCGTATAAACCTTGCATGCATAAAGAGAGATGCGGCCGATAAGTTATCGGTCGCATCTCTCTTTACGTTTTCGCTAGGTTTATCTCAGCGGGTTATCTCAGCGTGAGAGTCCTAGTGGGAGTGACCCTCGTGAGCCTCGCCGGACTCGTGCGCCTCAGCCTCAACCGGTGCAGCGTTCGAGGAGGAGACACCCAGAATCTCGTTCGGGGTCTTCGGAAGCTCCACGCTCATCAGCTCCTTCGGTGCTGCCGGGTTCGACAGGGATACCGCAATGAGCTTCTTAGTTGCCGGGTCGGTCACGTAGGCGGTCTTACCATCCACCCACAGCGCCGGACGTTCGTCCTGCCACGTCTCAGACTCGGTCCAGGCCTCCATGAGCTGTACGGAGCCCAACTCGGCGCCGGTTGCCGGATCGAAGACGCGCAGCTTGCCGTCGGTGGTCAGCAGCAGCGCCTCACCCTTGGGACCGCGAGCCAGCGAACGGAAGGTGTAGCTCACGCCAGAAGGCAGGGAGTAGACGGTGCGGGTTGCCGCAACGGTGTCGATAATGGAGAACTTCTCGGGGCGCTCCAGCTTAGCGTCCTTGTCGGTCTTGTAGTCCGCCAGAACGTACTGGGAGTCAGCCTTACCAGCCTGGTTACCCGAGCGCGAGTACGGGTTCTCGGGGTTGGTGATCTTGGTGAACTTGCCGTCCTTGTAGACCAGCGCGCCGTCGGTGCAGCCGATGGAGAACGCGCCGTCCTTAGCGATGGCTTCACCGTGAACGCCAGGGCAGGCGGGGCTCTCGGTGACGGTCTTGCCCTGCGCATCCACAACAGCGGCACCAGTGCGGGTCTTCGAATCGCCAACCGCTACCAGGTACTGGTCGTTGGGCAGCGGGATTGCGAAGCCGTGGTGCGGCTGCGGCAGGGTGACGGTGGTGGTCTCCAGGGAGGAAGCGGTGCGCTTATCGTGGGTCAGCTTCGCCGGGTCGTACACGGCGAAGGAGCCGGTGCCGTCAGCGAATGCCGCGACCTTGCCGTTGTCCTTGATGACGTGACCGGTGTGGTCAGCCGCAAGAGACAGCGAGGACAGCGACGGGGACGTGGTGTAGTAGTGCGAGTGGTCGCCGTGCGCTACGGACCATACGCCGGTGTCCAGGAAGGTGTAGCTGTTGCCGTCTGCAACGACGAGGTGGCGGTTATCGCCAGCGTCGGAGAGGCGCAGGAAGCCTTCCTTGGGGATGTCTGCGAGCAGCTTCATGTCCTTGGCGTCGTAGACGAGCACGCCGCCGTCGTAGGTGATGGCGACGCGGCTTGCCGCGCCCTTGCCTTCGGTGATGGGTGCGGCGGATGCGCTCGCGGAGGTGGAAGCGCTGGGGCTGGTCTGCGCATTCTGGGCGGCCTGGGAGCCGCACGCGGTCAGGGCGAGGGCGGCTACTGCGCCGAGTGCACCGGCGCGGGTGAGGAAAAACTTACGGGTCATGTGCATGCACCA
This sequence comes from Rothia mucilaginosa, assembly GCA_963542785.1. Classification (GTDB taxonomy): domain Bacteria; phylum Actinomycetota; class Actinomycetes; order Actinomycetales; family Micrococcaceae; genus Rothia; species Rothia mucilaginosa_G. The sequence continues at coordinate 562 of CAUUAD010000054.1, read as the reverse complement.
AGATTAACATGAGAATGGTTCTCTATAGTGGTTGATCCTTGGCTTGTATCAGACTCTGGAAGTGCAACCTACACAGGGCGCATAAGACATTCTGCCCCTGCTCAGCCGCATGGAGTATCCTTCCGCGTCCCACTAGGCAAAAGCCTTGAAACCGCCCGCAAAATGAGCCATTAGGGCAAAAGAAAACCGGCTCCCTTTTCGAAAAGAAGAGAGCCGGTTTCTTAGAGGCATCTTTTGCTCGAGCAGAGTTCAAGTATCTACTCGGGGCTAGATGCTCGGGGCCAAAAATTTAGAGGAGGTTGTTCAGGCCTCGCGCCTTGACCTCACCCACTGCATCCTTGACAGCCTGTGCCTTGGAGCGCGGAGTGACCAGCAGGGCATCGGGGGTGTCCACCACAACGATGTCATTGAGGCCAATGATAGAGATCTTGCGGTCAGTGTTCGCGACAATAATGCCGGAGCAACCGTGGTTGATGACGTTCTCCTTCTCGCCGAGAATGGTCAGCGCTTCGCCGCTCTTCTCGGTGTTCAGGCGTGCCACGGCGTCGAAGTCTCCAACGTC
>CAUUAD010000053.1:0-10403 GCA_963542785.1 Rothia mucilaginosa | reverse complement strand
GCTCCCCTCCATCACCTATGATGTTTCGGCTATTTCTGAGGAGCAGATTGCTTCCGGCCAGCCGATTGAGGTGACGCTGACGGGTACCGGTTTTCAGGATGTCAGCTCCGTGGACTTCACCCTAGCCGAGCATGATGAGCAGGGAAAGGTCACGAACTCTAATGTGGCTTCGCTTGGTGAGCTAAAGGCACCGGATACGGAAGAGAATCAGCGCATTTTCAAGGGTCTGATTCCTAACGGCTATTTCCAGAAGAAGGTCACTATCCCTGCGGGAGTCCTGAAGTCCGGTAAGGGGTATTCCCTGGGTGTTTCCGGTGTAGAAACCCACGGGGGGAACGAGTGGAAGAAGCTGTCGCGTAAGTTCCCCTTCGTTCCTGTGGGCAATCACCCTGCGCGCATGGCATATCAGGATAATTCGTTCAGGAATACCCTGCCGAAGGTATCTGTTGCTACGCAGGATTTTGATCCCGGTCAGGACCGCGTCTATAAGGTGACTATTTCTAATATCTCACCCGAGGTGGACCTGGGGTACTACCTTGAGTCTGTGGCGATTTATAACGCTACCTCTGGTGAGAAGGCACCTTTTGCGGTGAATAATGTAGCGGAGCAATACTATAAGCGTGACGAGCTGGTAACCCGCAATGCTGACGGTACTCTGACCGTGGAGGTTGAGTATAAGGTTGACGGTTATTCCAGCTATAGGCCGACTTCTCGCGGTTCAGTGGCTGAAGTGCGTGTGGTGTTCTCGGACTATGAGTATTTGTACGGTCACCATAAGTTCACGGTGAGCACCCAGCTTCCGATGGCGCCTCTTGCCGCTGATGCTTTTGATTGGGTAAACCCGGCAAATATTCAGTTGAAGGTCGATTCGGGAACCCTCAATATTTCTCAGGGTGGCACGGTGTCGGTGACGACTTCTCCGTTGAGCGCCGAGTTCCGTAAGAAGTACACTTTCTACGAGCTGGTTCTGGTACAGCGCGGATCGTTGTACGCGTATGCGGAACACAATAGTTATGCGCCTCTCGACGAGTACGGCGGGTTTCTCAAGGACTTGAAGCCCCAGGTGCGGGAGAACCCGGACGGTAGCCTCACCTACACGTTTGAGGTTCCCCCGCAGTACATTGAGGCTGCCGACGGTGAGCTCTTCGATGTGGTGATGACGTACTACTGGTCGTCGGATGAAGCTGAGCTGGAACCTTGGAGTTTGGCGGACCGTTTGTATGCCCGCGCCCATATTGATGTGGTTCAGGATGCGCAGCCGACCCGTGGGACCTACACCTTCAGTCAATCCGCTATCAATGACCCGTGGAAGGATACGACGCTGCGGGTTGAGGGACGCCATGTCCTCGTGCGGGCTAGGGAACTGATTTCTAATGATTCTCCGGTCATCGCTATCTATGAGGCTGACCCTGCAACGGGAAAGATGGTGGGTGAGCCTGTGTTCACTCAGCGGGTGGACTACACGTACTACGGGGTTAACTCCAGGTGGTTCCGCAATAACTATTTCAGCACGGAGATGAAGATTCCTGCGGGTACGTTGAAGCCGGGCAAGCTCTATTTTATTGGCATGTATGGGGACGGGCTGCCTTACCCCGGCATGGAAGATTCTCCGGGTTCTATGCTGAATGATGTTGCTGAGTTCCTTCCGGTGCATTCTCCCGAGCACGAGTCCACGGGGCCCGCACTGCACCTTGGGTCGGTGGGCCTGAGCCCGTACGCGAAGACGAACTCATTTACGGCACGCGCTACCGGGCTCTCTGCGCCGGGTGAAGGATCGTACCGCCTCTCCGTGCAGCACGTTGATGAGCAGGGGCGCTTGACCGGTCAGACGGTACTCCAGCAGGCGATTCCCGCCGATCGCATCCAGAATGGCAGGGTGGAGATGGACCTGACGATTGCTCAGCAGCTGAGCTATTCGGGCGCTTATCGTCTGGTTTTGGAGAAGGTCACCCCCGGTAAGGATGGTGCTGCGGAGTCGGTGGAGCAGCTTGATGTCGAGGATATTCCTCTGAAGCTGACGCGTGAGGATGAGCTGCAGGCGGCTGAGAGCTGGTTTGCTGATCGTGATATTTTGCCTAATCCTTCGCCGATGTCCTGGAGTAGCGGTATGACGCGCCACGATGTGACGGTGTCGCTGTACCGCCTGGCGGGTTCCCCGAAGGTTGAGCTACCTGCTTTTAGCCCGTATGCGGATGTGGCAACGAGCGACCCGGACTACGCCGCGTACATTTGGGCTCGTCAGAAGGGCATTACCTTCGGCTGGGCGGACGGCAAGTTCCACCCGGAGACGAAGCTTTCGACCCCGTCGACGGTGGCTTTCCTGTACAGGTATCAGAAGGCGATGGGTCAGGTCACGCCGAAGGCACCGACCTCTTCTTCGCTGCCGGGTAACCAGGATGCGCCCCAGAGTTCCGGTGGCTGGCAGCATAAGGTTCGTGAGGGTAGCGCTTTCTGGCGTGAGGCTCAGTGGGCTGTTGATTACCGCATGTGGGGTTACAGCGTTGACGGAGAATACGCCTATGAGGGCTTTGATAATTCTTCCATTTCCTCTGGTGATTTTGCGTTGATGCTGTACCGCATGGAGCACGGCGGCAGCCACCTCAAGTAGCACCCGATCGTGGTGAGGGGTAACCGGTGGGCAGGGATGTTCGACGTAGTTCGACTTTTCAGCCCGCCGGTACCGCCCCTCCTATTCGTTTCTCCAGAATGCTTCTTCTCCCCTGTTGAGGGTTTTCTTTTCACGCTTTATCCGCTCAACTTTTTCACTTGCTTCATCTACTCGCTCACTTCAATCACCGCACAGTTTTTTGTAGATGGGATTATGATGTCTTCATTCTTCACACCACGAGGCGCCCCGCGCCACCCGGCGAGCGCCCGCGCGCTCAGCCTGTCACTGCTGCTGGGTTTGAGCCCGCTTGCCGGTATTACTCCTGCGGCGCTCGCAGCACCGGCACAGGCTGCACACGCTCAGGCAGGACCGGAACAGGCAACCCCCGCCTCCCCCGTTGCAGCTCAAGAAGATGCTGACGAGCCCGAGCAGACAATTCCGCATGTGCGAGAAGAGCCCCGAAACCCTGAGATGGACGGGTTTAAAGTCTCTCCTGAGACTCTCAACATTTCTCGCGGCGGCACCGTAACGCTGACGACGCCTCCGCTCAGTGCTGAATTCCGTCAGAATTACGAATTCTACGAATTTTCTCTGGTCGAACGTGGTTCTTCTTACTTCCATCGTGGGCATAACGAGTTCCACACGCCGGGTACCCAGTACGGCTACATCTTTGACCGCGACCCCAACCCGAAGCAGATGGTAGAAAATCCGGATGGGAGTTACACTTTCTTCCTCAATGTTCAGCCGCTCATTATTGAGGCTGAAGAAGGCACTCTTTTCGACGTCATTCTGACGTACTACCAGAAGGGCTACCATCCGGGGCCTTGGCAGTCTGATTACCGTCTCGTGGCGCGTGCGCCTATTAATGTAGTGCAGGATCCTAAGCCTACAGAGACGAAGTACATTTTCGCCGTCTCCGCGATTGATGACCCATGGAAGGATACGGCTCTAACGCTTGAGGGGTTCCACATTACTACGCACGGTAGTCGTGAAGGCCCGGGGGATCCAGCGCTTCTGGCTCTTTATGAAGTCGACCCGAAGACCGGAAAGATTGTAGGCAAACCGGCATTCACCGATTGGATTTGGTATACGGATTGCGGTGAGTTCTGTAGCAGCTTCCTGAATGAGCATTTTAAGACGTCTATTACGATTCCTGGGGGCACGCTTAAGCCGGGTAAGGTCTATAAGATTGGTTTCTACGGTTATGATCGCCCGGAGGATGAGAAGTACCCCGGTGAGTTGCTGAAGGACGTTGCAGATTTCATTCCGGTACGTTCTCCTAATAAGGAATCAGCTAGCCCTGAGATGTATCTGAAGACTACGACGATGAGCCCTTATGATGGGGAAAATATCTTGCCGGTGCGTGCTGTGGGCTTGAAGAAGCAGCCTGGGGTCTCTTACCGTTTCTCGGTACAACATGTTGATGAGCAGGGACAGCTGACCGGACAGAAGGCGCTGGAACAGGAGATTGCTGCTGAGAACATCCACGACGGCACGGTGGATGAAAAGCTGAATGTCCTCGGTAAGGCGCTGAATTATAACGGCTCGTATAGGCTCTTCTTGGAGAAGGTGACTGCCGGCAAGGACGGTACGGTTGAGTCGGTTGAGCAGCTTACTTCGCAGGATCTGCAGCTGGAGGTGACGAAGGGTAAGGAGGGCGATGTTGCCTGGGAGTGGTTTAGCCAGATTCTTCCTGAGTTTTCTGATTCAGGTGTGAACAAATATGTGACGCGCCGTGATGTGATGGTGGCGTTGTTCCGCCTGGCGGGTTCCCCGAAGGTGGAGCTTCCGGCGATGAGTCCTTATGGAGATGTCACTCCGGATGATCCGGACTACGCGGCGTACATTTGGGCTCGTCAGAAGGGTATTACGTTCGGTTGGGTTGATGGGAATTTCCACCCGGATGCGCAGCTTTCTCCTCGCTCTGTTGTTGCATTCTTGTACAGGTATCAGCGTTCACGCGGTAAGGTGTCACCCAGTTTGCCGACTGCCGCGCCTCAGCCTCGTAATGGCAGTCTGCCAGGGTCGAAGGATTCTGAGCTGAGCACTAAGAGTTGGGCTACGGAGTTGGAGGAGGGTGACGCTTTTTGGCGTGAATCTCAGTGGGCTGTGCAGCAACACATTTGGGGCTACGCCGAGAATCGGCGACACGAGTACTTTACCTGGGAGCAAACGTTCACCTATAACTTGGCGGTCATGCTATACCGCATGGAGCACGGCGGCAGCCGTCTCACATAGTGTCTCGCCATGGTGTTAGCCGTTCTGGTTGGCTTTCGTCAAATAGGCGACTTTATGGCTCTGTTTATATGCCATTTTTATTGTGGGTGACTTTTATGTTGCCTTACCCACCGCATTGTGAATATTCTCAACCTGCAGAGGTTGCATAGGTGCGAATTTTTCGAATGCGGTGGGTTTTTTACGCTTTCTTTTTTGTACAGTGACCAGTGTTTGTGCTTATCAGCACAATATTTAGGCATATTTTCCACGTCATGCACATACTTTTTAAAGCTATACTTCACCTTAAGACATGCGATAAAACACACAGACATTTTTCGCGCTGATGACCTTTCAGGTTCCAGCACGTCTTAACTATTTGCTACGGTGTTTATGCGCACCACACTCGATGCGCGGCACCGATAAAAACTGATTGGATTACAATGTCCTCACTTCCCAACCACATGCGCTTTGCGCTACCCAAAAACATGGCCAAGAGCGGCTGCGCCATCACCCTGGCGGGCGCCATGCTCTTGCCCCTCTCCCCTGCGTTTGCCGCACCTGCTACTCCAGTAGCGGCTCAGGCTGTTGCGCAGGGCGAGGTTCAGGGTGCTCAGCGTCTGCAGGTTACCTCCGGCACTTTTGATATTCTCAAGGGCGGCAACGTGATGGTTAGCGGCTCCGGCTTCTCCAAGGACTTCGTTAAGGGCAAGTCGTTCCGCCTGTACGTTGTTCCGAAGGGTGAAAGCATCGCTTTCCCGCCGCACCGCCCGCGTGATTACCCCTTCTATGTTCAGGATGTTCCCGCCTCCGCTTTTGCGGCTGACGGCACCGTGAACCTGACCGCTTCTATCGACGCTAACTATCTGGAGGCCAATGGCTCGTCCTTCGATGTTGTGCTCGGTTACCGCGATGACGCTGAAGACGGCTGGATTCCCGCGGACGAGGTCCGTACCGAGCTGAAGGTTGCGGATGTTCCCACCGTTGATTCCCCGACCCTGTCGTACGGCGCTTCGTCGGTGAATGCTTCTGAGAACACTAAGGTCACCGTGAACGGTGCCGGTTTCGATAACATTTCGTACAACGGTAGCGAGTCGCTGATTGTTGCGGTTCGTGCGGTTGATCCGGCGACCGGTAAGGCGACCGGCCCCGCGCTGGCTCAGTCGGAGGCTAAGTTCACCTCCTACTCTGCTTTCTTCGGTCAGTACATGGGTTACACCAACGGCCGTTTCTCGACTGTTCTAGACATCCCGGCGGGCACCCTGAAGTCTGGCAGCTCCTATGTTGTGCAGACTTTCGAGTTCAACGTTCCGGAAGATAACGATGAGGCGAACAGCCAGGCGCTGAGCACTCAGGCGTTTGTTCCGGTGAACGGCGAGAACGTTAAGAAGGCCTCTCCTTCGGTTTCTTTGAGCACTGACAAGGTGGATCTGAGCTCTTCGACCACTATCCGTGTGAAGGGTAAGGATTTCAACGTCCCGGCTGGTGCTACCGTGAACGTGCTGTTCTCGGCTGCTGAGGCTGACGGCAACCCGACCGGTGAGGCTCTGGAGAGCATCACCCTGAGCGCTGACCGTGTGGCGACCGGCGCGTTTGAGACGACCGTTAATGTTGACGGCACCAAGCTGGATGCTGATAGTCGCTACGCTATTTTCGTGACCGTGAACTACGCTGATGGTGACCGCGAGCGCATCGCGGCTGATTACCTGACTCTGACCGGCGAGCCTGCGAACCAGAAGGCTCGTGAGCGTTTCGCTGATGTTCCGGCTGCTCACGCAAACCACAAGGCTGTTCTGTGGGCTACTGATCAGAAGCTGATTGATTCTCGTGAGAAGGATTGGTTCGGCGTTAATGATGATGCGACCCGCGGCGAGCTGACTGTTGCGCTGTACCGCATGGCTGGTTCCCCGAAGGTTACCCTGCCGGCTACGAGCCCGTACCCGGATGTGAAGACTGATGACCCGAACTACGCTGCGTACATTTGGGCTCGTCAGAAGGGCATTACTTTCGGCTGGTCTGATGGTAATTTCCACGCGAATGCGTCTGTCTCTAATGCTACTGTTGCGGCGTTCCTGTACCGTTTTGATGGTAAGAAGCCGGTTGCTGTGACTGAGGCGCCGTACACCGACGTGAAGGTTGGTTCTGCGTTCTACCGTGAGATTGCGTGGGCTAAGCAGCAGAAGCTGCAGGTGTTCCCTGGTTCTGAGTACCACCCGTCTGCGCTGGTGAGCCGCGGTGAGCTGGCTGGTTTCTTGATGAACTACAAGGTCCGTTAGGGCTCTACAGGGTTCGCTAGGGTTATCTCTAGGGTCTAAAGATCATGCCGGGCTGGCGGTGATGAAACGTTGGTTTTATCCCGCTGGCCCGGCTTTTCTGTGTCTTTTGCGGGGTACTATTCCGCGGTTTTTCGGGGTATTTTTGCCGATTAACACGCTAATGTGGGTTGTACCGCATGTGGGGCGCACCTCATGCGGTACCCGCTATTGGGGGGATTTTCGGGGTGCTCCGCTCCCCTTTTTCAAGATTGTTCTGTGGAGTGTAAATTAATATTTTTCAAGCTGTGGTTTATGCTTAGGACTGTTGCGCCCCCTTGGTGCGCGCCCGTTTCCGGTTGGGCGCTTGTTGTGCGAGGGAGCCCATCACACACCGATACATCAACCACATTGAGGATTTATGTCCCAGGATCTTAAGCAGTCCTCTGATACTGCCCATAATTCTTCTGCACTTCTGCTGGCGCCGGAGGGCACCCCCGATACTTCTTCTCAGGCTGATTCTAAGAAGCGTAAGCGCCGCCGCATTGAGCTGGCTGTTGGCGCTGTGGCGCTGGCGGGTGTTTTGTATCTGCCGTTCTCTCCTCTGTTCTCTTTCTATGATTCGTCGGAGGCGCGTCTTTCTTCGGCGGACACTGCTGCGCCGGCGACCGCTTCGGCGACTTCTGCACCTGTCTTGGTGTCGAGTTCTTCGACACAGGGCCCGAAGATTCTGCGTCCGTCCGTGACCGCGCCGGATGCGAACACTATTTTTGATGATGCCACTGAGGATTCTGCGTACTATGCGGGTATCCGTTGGGCTGTTCGCACTCAGACGATGGAGCCGGTTTCTGAGGACCATTTTGGTGCTGAGGATCCGGTGACTCGTGGCGAGTTGATCACAATGTTCTATAAGCTGGCGGGTTCGCCGGCGGTGACCCATCCGGAGCATTCGCCGTATGCGGATGTTGATGAATCTGACCCGAACTATGATGCGTACCTGTGGGCGCGTCAGGAGCGTATTACGTCCGGTTGGGTTGATGGTAAGTTCCATGCGGAGGCGCGCCTGTCGAATGCTTCTGCTGCGGCTCTTCTGTACCGTGCTGATGGTGCGCAGAAGATTCAGATGTCGGGTTCTTCGCCGTTTAGCGATGTTTCGTCTGCGACTCCGTTCTACCGTCAGATTGTGTGGGCATCTCGCCGCGGTGTGTCGACGGTGTCTGAAGGTAATGCTTTTGAGCCGACGGCTCAGACGTCTCGTGGTCGTGTTGCGATGATGATGTACCTGTACTTCCGCACTTCCTAGTTTTTACACTTCGTATTTTTGGCGCTTTGCTTTAGCGTTTGGTTAGTGTGTTTGGCGGCCCTGTGCTCCTTGTTGGGAGTGCGGGGCCTCTCGTGTTTTGAGGACTGTGCGCGGGGCTGTCTGGGGTTGGAGCTACTTGGGTTTGGTGCTATCCGTGCGCGGCATCATGCGCGCAGTGAAATATTTCGGAAGGTTCAAGTTTTTCTTGAGTAACGTACCAATTTCTACTTGAAGGTTTGTTAGGGTGAGAGTGTTTCCTGAACCGATGGGGACACTCAACCACTTCTCATTGGGTTGGCGCAGATTCGACGGATATTTCTCATTCCTATTTAGAACCTGCATCGGCGCAATGGACATGACCGATAAGGAATGTTTATGTCCGCTCTTCCGAACTCTAAGTCTTCACTCCTGTATGCAACTCGCAGCTGCAGTGCACTGGCGCTGGCGGGTGCGATTATTCTGCCGGTGACTCCGGCGCTTGCCCAGAATGCTACTGCAGATATTCCTGCAGCGGCTGGTTCTCTGCCGGGTGATCGCGTCCGTGAGAATCCCACTGATACTTCTGATGAGTTCTATCCTCACTTGAGCTACAACGCGTTGAAGAATACTGATAAGGATCAGGTTCTGGACTTCTGGGGTTGGGGGTTTGAGGGTGATTTTAACTCCCCGAAGGGTGTTCAGGTTGTTGTGCGAGAGGTGGGTTTGAACTCCCCGGTTCTGGTGGTTAGCGACATCGTTGAATATAACCACGAGAATCTGGCTTTCGCTTACCAGAGCGGCTACATCCACGGTACGGCGAAGATTCCGGCAAACACCTTGGATAAAGAAAAAGATTATGTTATTGAGGTGTGGGGTAACAACGGCTACGAGGGCGACGAGTTTATTACCCCCGTCGTGGGTCAGGCACCCGAGGGCCGCGGTACCCTGCTTGCTACCCAGGAGCTGGATTTCGAAGGCTCTGACGGCACGACAGCTGCGGATATTCCGGGTAAGACCCCGCAGAAGGTTACGTTCAGGTACCGGTACGACGGCGAGGATTCGTACCTGTACACCGCTGAGGGCGGCACCATCCATGTGAAGGGTTGGGGCTACACCAAGGAGTGGCGTGAGAAGCACGGCAAAGTAGTGTTTTATATTGCTACTTCTCGGGGTGTACCTGACGACGGTGATTTCCTGCCTGCTAAGGATGTGTTGCTCCGTTTTGAGGAGGGTAAGGATTTCACCATTGCTGAAAACGGCACCCTGAATGCCCAGTTGAGGGTCAAGCCCGGTGAGCTGCAGAACTACTACGAGCCTCGCGTCCCCTTCCCCGGTGCTCCGAGTTACGAGAAGCGTTACGAGGTGAATTATGAGATTGGCATGTTTACCGAGAAACAGGGTCAGCCCCCGCTGACCCTTGATGATTTGCGGGCTGGCAAGAACGTGCTGTTTCATAGTGCGCTGTACACTCAGGCGTTCCGACCCAGCCCGTTTGCTCCCAAGGTGGAGTACAAGGCTTTGGGTGATACTACCGCTGATCAGAACATTTACTTCTTGGGTACCGGCTTCTACGGCCAGTTTAACTTCTCCAGGGGTGTTCAGTATGTGATTCGTGAGAAGGGCTCAAACACCCCGGTTCTGGCGACGAGCGACATTTTTGAATATAACCACCCTAGCCATATTTCTGAGTTCAAGAACGGCAAGGTACGCGGCGTCGTGAGGGTTCCGGCGAATACTCTGGATCCGGCGAAAAAGTACGTGGTGGAGGTTTGGACTAACAACGGCTACAAGAACGGCGAGAATGCCGGCCCTGTGGTGGGCAAGGCACCTGAGGGTCGCAGTGAGCTGTTGGCTTCTCAGGACCTGAACTTCAAGGGGTCTGACGCTGATGAGGGTAAGCAGCCCAGCCTGACTGATGAGCAGCGTAAGGAACACGCTACCCGCGGCGAGTTGACTGCGGCACTGTACGCTCAGGCTGGTAGCCCCAAGGTAAACCTCCCGGCGGTCTCCCCCTGGCCGGATGTAAAGACCACCGACCCGAACTACG
>CAUUAD010000052.1:0-10593 GCA_963542785.1 Rothia mucilaginosa | reverse complement strand
TCAAAATCTTGAAGAATGTTCAACTCACTACGCAGCTGTGCTAACCTAACCACAGAAATTCAATGAGAGATTTTCTCAAAAAACATCTACTCGACGACGAATCGTAGACCCGCATGACCCGCGAAACGCACCCCTACACCACCCCCGCACGCCCCCTCGACCTGAACCTCTACCTCGTCACAGGCGACAACCCCCTCGAAACCGTCCGGGCCGCCAAACACGCCACCTGCATCCAAGTCAGGTCCAAACCCATCAGTGCGCGCGAGCTCTACCAGCTCACCGAAGCTATCGCCGGCATCATCCAGCCGCACCAGACCCTCCTCGTCGACGACCGTGTTGATGTCGCCCTCGCGTTGCGTGCCCGCGGCGTGCGCGTTGACGGCGTGCACATCGGTCAAGACGACCTGCCCGTAGCCGACGCCCGCGCCCTCCTCGGCGCCGAGGCAATCATCGGTCTGACCACCGGCACCCGGCAGCTCGTCGAAGAGTCCAACAAGATCGCGCACCTGATCGACTACATTGGCACCGGGCCGTTCCGCCCCAGCCCCACCAAGCAGTCCAACCGCCCACCCCTGGGCATTGATGGGCTCCGCGAACTTGCCGAACTGTCCGCCGTACCCACCGTAGCTATCGGCGACATCACCCCCGAAGACTGCCCCGCCATCCGCACCACCGGAGTTGCCGGAATCGCCATGGTCCGCGCCTTCGTCGACAATCCCTCGCTGAAGGCATAGCCATGACCATCACCATCATTGGCGGCGGAATCATTGGCCTCACCACCGCGTTTGAGCTCACCGAACGCGGCGAAAGTGTGCACCTCATCGACGCCGAAACCAGCGACTACGGCACCGCCGACGACGGCACGGCGCTCTACCCCGCAGCCAGCCACTACGCCGGCGGTATGCTCGCGCCCATCGCAGAAGTGCAATTCCAGCAGGACGCGCTCTTCCCGCTCATGACCGCCAGCGCCGACGCCTACCCCTCCCTCATGGAGCGGCTGCGCCGCGCCACCGACCTGCCCACCGGCTACGACACCACCGGCACGCTCATTGTCGCAGCCGACCGCGCCGACGCCGAGCACCTGCAACGCACTCGCGCCTACTACCGGGACATGAACCGCCCCGCAGATGCCGTCACCCCCACGCAGGCGCGCGCCCTCGAACCGCTCCTGGCGCCGCGTATTGCCGGTGCCGTGAGCATCCCTAGCGACCATCAGCTGCACCCGCGGCTCATGAGGCGCTCCCTCAAAGACGCCCTCACCCGCCGCGGCGTCACCTTCAGCACCGAACGGGTCACCGACCCGGATGCGGGCGACATTATCTGCACCGGACTAGGGGCAACACTGCACGGGGATTACCCACTACGCCCCGTCTACGGGGACATTCTGCGCCTGCGCGCCCCGCGCCCCATCCTCAAGCACGTGGTGCGCGGCTACGTGAACTCCCGCCCCGTCTACCTCATCCCCCGCCCTGACGGGGAGCTGTGCATCGGCGCAACCAGCCGCGAAGACCACCGCACGTTGCCCGCCATTGACGGCGTACACCAGCTGCTACGTGACGCGATCCGCCTGGTGCCCGCTGTTGAAGAGTGCGAGCTTCTGGAGGCGAACGTCGGCGCCCGCCCCGGAACACCGGACGACCTGCCCATCTTCGGGCACCGCACTCGCGCCGACGGCACCCGCCAGCTCGTGTCCACGGGCTATTTCCGCCACGGCATTCTGCTTGCCGCGCTCGCCGGTAAGGTCGGTGCGGAGGTCGCCTGCGGGGCTGAGATTCCGGCCATCATGCAGGCGTGCGACCCGGCACGATTCACCCACTAAACACATTCCCCGCCGGGTGCACCCGGCGCCCTCACGAAAGGATTCCGCATGATCATCACCTACAACGGCGAGCCGCTAACCACTAACGCCCCCACCGTATTTGACCTTGTCATGGACCAGTTTGGTACCGAGGCGGGCGTGGCGGTAGCCCTCAACCGTCGTATTGTGCCGCGTTCCACGTGGCTGGATGTGCCGCTGAACGAGGGCGATAGGGTGGATGCCCTCACTGCCGTTCAGGGTGGCTAATCCTGCGGCCTGTACCGGCGAGATTCCCGCCGGCTCATACCCACCGACAAAAAGAACAGATATTCTCGGTTTTTGTTCTCTAAACCGGGCGTACCGTAGCGCCCCGCACCAACCAGCAAACCCCGTTATCTAGACGTTCCCACAGAGGAGAACTCATGAGCCTCACACCGCTCACCATCGGCGACCGCACCTTCACCTCCCGCCTCATCATGGGCTCCGGAGGCGCAACCAGCATGGACCTGCTCGAGCAGGCGCTCATCGCCTCCGGCACCGAAATGACGACCGTTGCCATGCGCCGTCACGCCGCAGGCACCCCCATTTTTCCGCTTCTGCAGAAGCTCAATATTGCGCCGCTGCCCAATACCGCCGGGTGCCGCACCGCAGCTGACGCGGTCATGACCGCGATGCTTGCCCGCGAGGCGCTGGGCACGTCCTGGGTGAAGGTCGAGATTATCCACGACGAAGACACCCTGCTACCGGACACCGTGGAGCTGTTGAACGCGTGCGAGCAGCTGGTCGCTGAGGATTTCACGGTACTCGCGTACACCTCTGATGACCCGGTGGCTGCCGCTCGTCTGGAGGATGTGGGCGTTGCCGCGGTTATGCCCTTGGGCGCGCCGATTGGTACCGGTCTGGGCATTTTGAACCCGCACAATATTGAGCTGATTGCTTCCCGCGCGCAGGTTCCGGTGGTTCTGGATGCCGGCGTGGGTACCGCTTCGGATGCTGCTTTGGCGATGGAACTGGGTTGTGATGCGGTGTTGTTGGCGTCGGCGGTAAATCGTGCTGAGGATCCGGTGGCGATGGCTCGGGCGATGAAGTTTGCGGTGCAGGCGGGCGCGTTGGCGCGTGAGGCGGGCCGTATTCCGGTGCGTGAGCACGCGAAGGCGTCGTCGCCGTCGGAGGGTTTCGTCTCGTGGATGTAAACCTCACCCCTACCCCGGTGAATCCGGAGCATGCGCGTCTGGATCGCGAGCGCACGGACCGTCAGCGTCGTCTGCCGGGCTTTGATCAGGATGCGGTGGCGGCTGCACGCGTGTTGGTGATTGGTGCTGGTGGTTTGGGTTGTCCGGTGGTGCAGGCGTTGGCGGCGGCTGGTGTGGGGTATCTGCATATTGTGGATTCTGATTCGGTGGAGTTGTCGAATATTCAGCGTCAGCCGCTTTTTGGTGTGTCTGATGTGGGTGAGCCGAAGGCGGAGGTTGCGGCGCGCCGTGCCTTGGAGTTGTGCCCGTCGTTGACGGTTGAGACGTCGGTGCGGCATGTGGATGCGTCCTGGATTTTGGATCTTTTCGCCGCGTCGGCACCGGATTGTGTGGTGGATTGTACGGATACGTTTGCGTCGAAGTATCTGATTGCGGATGCGGCGCAGGTTGCGGGCCTGCCGCTGGTGTGGGGCACGGTTTTGCGTTTTGGCGGTTCGGTGAGTCTTTTTGAGCCGGATGGCGCGCATTTGCGTGATATTTTCCCGACGATTCCGCAGACGGTGGAGTCGTGTGCGCTTGCCGGGGTGTTGGGTGCGACGACGGCTGTGGTTGGTTCACTAATGGCGACGGAGGTGCTCAAATATGTGAGCGGTTTGCCGACGGCGGCGGGCTCTTTGCTGACGTATGATGCCTTGTCGGGTACGTGTACGTCGTTTGGGGCGGTGCCGGATCCGGCGCGTGTGGTGCCGGTGGATTTGTCGGCGCATGAGGTCCCGCAGGTTCTGCTGGATGTGCGTGAGGCGCCCGAGCGTGAGGAGTCGGCAAAGCATGAGGGTTCGTTGCATGTGCCGCTGTCGCAGCTGAGCGACGCTGAGGGGTCCCTGCTGCCGGCATCCGACGTGCCCGCGGAGTTGCTGAGCCTGTTTGAGTCGGTGCGTGATCAGCGCGTGGGCGTTTTCTGTGCCTCGGGTGCGCGAGCGCAGCGCTTTGTACAGGCGTACGCGGAGCTGGCGGGCGAGTACGGGGTGCGCCTCACGGCTATCTAGCGCACCCAGGCGCTAAGAGCCTCGCCATGAGGAAAGCGGTATCGCCCGTAGTGACATCAGGGTGCCCGAGCTCTGCGAGGGCGGGTGCCCCTGTAGGAACGAGGGCGTATACCGCGCCCGGGCGCTAAGAGCCTCGACACAAGGAACGAGCGCCTCGACATCTCGACATAAGGAAAGCGGTATCGTCCGTAGTGACATCAGGGTGCCCGAAGCGAAGCGAGGGCGGGTCCCCTGCAGGAACGAGGGCGCATACCGCATTCCGTTTAACTTGTAGAGCATAGCTCGTAGAGACGATTCCCCATGTGCAGGGCGTAAAATCGTGTATAACACGGCGGCACGTCGCGCGGTTTGTTCTGCCTAAAAACTGCCGGTGCCGCCTCCTGTTTTCGCACACTCACTCTAGGAGTTTTATGCTCACCGTCTCTACTGTGCCGCTTGTTTTGTGTACGGCACTTGTTGCGTTGACTTTGTTGATTAGCGGTATTGCTAAGGCGAAGGACCCGCAGAGTACCGTGACCGGTATTCAGAATCTTGGTTTGGAGAAGATTGCGCCGACTCGTGCGGTGTCGCTGGTCCTGCCGTGGTTTGAGATTGTTGTGGCGGCGGTGCTGTTGTTGTCGCCGGTGCGTTTGCCTGTTGTGATTGCTTCGGGTTTGGCGTTGATTCTGATGCTGTTCTACACGGTGGTGATTGCGCGCGCGTTGGCGACGGGTCGTACTGGAAGTTGTAATTGTTTCGGTTCTGAGTCGAATGCGCCGGTGAGCCGTTACACGCTGGTCCGTAATATTGCGCTGCTGTTGGCGGCGGCTGGTGCGCATGCGAGCGCGTTGAGGGGCGGCACGGGTGTTGTGTCGACTCTGCTGGGTCTGGGTAATAGCGGCTGGACGTGGGTTTTTGGTGCGGCGCTGATTGCTGTGACGTTGGAGGCTGTTCGCCGCGGTGATGCTTTGGTGCAGCCGGAGCCGCAGGCTCAGGTGATTTTGCCGGAGCCGGTATATGACGAGAACGGCGAGGAGCAGTATGTTCGCATGCCGATTCCGCATGCGGCGCTGTATCTGGAGAATGGCCGTCACACGAATTTGCGTGCGTTGGCTAAGAATCAGGCGCGTGTGCTGGTGTTTGTGTCGGCGACGTGTGCTGGTTGTGTGAAGTTTTTGAAGACGATGGCTTCGTGGCAGGAGCGTCTGCCGCAGGTGGCGTTGCATCCGGTGTATTCGAGTCTTGAGTCGTTGCAGACTTCGCGTAATGCGGGCACGTTGCCGGAGGGTTTGACTCCGCTGATTGACCGTGAGGCTGGTGCGCGCGCGAATTTCGGTAATGGTGTGCCGTTGGCGGTGGTGTTGGGTGCTGATGGTCTGCTTGCTGGCGGCCCGGTGGCTGGTAATGAGCAGGTTGAGGCGTTGCTGACCGATATTGAGGAGCAGTTCGCTGAGGCTGCTCGTCTGGCTGAGGAGGAGCGTCAGGAGCAGATGCGTAAGGCGTTTGCTGAGGAGACGTCGAATACTAGCGGCGATCACCTCTAACCGCTCCCCTGTAGCTTCTCTATGGCGCCCCAGCCTTTCGCGCTGCCCCGATAGCCCCGTCCGCCTCTTAGTCTGTCCTTACCGGCAGACGCCGGGTGGGGCTATGCTAGAACGTAGCGCACACACCGCTTATATGCCGCAGTCACCGTGCC
This sequence comes from Rothia mucilaginosa, assembly GCA_963542785.1. Classification (GTDB taxonomy): domain Bacteria; phylum Actinomycetota; class Actinomycetes; order Actinomycetales; family Micrococcaceae; genus Rothia; species Rothia mucilaginosa_G. The sequence goes on along the minus strand of CAUUAD010000052.1, from coordinate 4,881 downwards.
TGGTGGCTGTTGGCGCATCCTCAACCCTGTCTAAGGAGTTTTTATGGCAATGATGAGTTTCAGCGCTCCTGCTGAGCGTGATAAGTCCCTGTGGCTGATCAAGAAGGAGAGCAACCCGAATCATTCTCAGTGGTACATTGACCGTTTTAAGGCGATGGAGGCTGAGGGTAACGACATTGCGGGTGAGTCTCGTCTGTTGGATGCTATGGCTTCTCGTGGCGCGAAGATTCTTGATGCGGGTTCCGGTCCCGGTCGTGTGGGTAAGCAGCTGCACGCGCTGGGTCACAGTGTGACGGGTGTGGATATTGATCCTGAGCTGATTGAGGAGGCGCGCCGCGTCTGCCCGGATGCTACGTGGATTACTGCCGATCTGGTGGATTTGCCGGAGGTGCTGGGCATTGAGGGTGACGCTACGGCGGAGAATGGTTTTGAGCTGCTGGTGTGTGCGGGTAATGTGATGGGTTTCTTGGCTCGTTCGACTCGTAAGCCGGTGGTTGAGAATTTCCGTCGCGTGTTGGCTCCGGGTGGCCGTGCGGTGGTTGGTTATGGTTCGGGTCCGGGCCGTGATTATGCGTTTGAGCAGTTCCTCGCTGATGCCCGCGAGGTTGGCCTGAACGTGGATAACACGTATTCGTCGTGGCAGATGCACCCGTTTGTGGAGGGTTCTTCGGAGTTTTTGGTGGCGGTGCTGTCGCGCCCGGCGAGCTAGCCTCCCCTATTCAACAAGCACGCTAAACGTATATAGCTAGGCATTGAGAAGGCCCGGCGCCTGCCCCGTGTGGGGTGGGTGCCGGGCCTTTGCGCGTCCTGAAGATGCGCATCCGAAAAGAAGCACCGTTGAAGAACGGGTGTTCTAGTGGATGAGGTAGATGGTGCGGGCGAGTTCTTCGGGCATGAAGGATGCGGCGAAGAGGATTGCCACGATGATGACGGCGAGTGCGGTCATGAGGCTGGAGCGCCAGCCGGGGTGCAGTTCGTTGAAGGTGATGAGTCCCTTGTGTTCTTTGTCCATGTTGACCACGTTGATTTGCTTGTAGATGGTGGTTTGGGCGGAGAGTTTGGAGGAGACTTCTCGCATGGTTTTGCCGTCCCAGACGCGGCCGTCGACGCGCATGAGCTGTTTGCCGTCTTTATCGACGGCCCACATGGCGGGGAAGCTGCGGTAGCGTAGGCGGCCGGCGACGGTTTTGAGTTTCTGGCCGTAGGCTTTTTTCGGGTAGAGCTTTTCGGCGTAGATGGTGTGGTCGATTTTTTCGAGGGGTACGGCGAACCAGCCGAAGGTGCGTGCGCGGAGCACGTGGGTTTTGGTGATGACGATGATGGTGGGTTTGAGGACTGAGTAGAGGTTGACACCGGCGATGGTGCCGATGAGCAGTACGAGGATGGTGTACGGCAGTGCGGGTCGCTTGTAGAGGATGAAGGCGAGCGCGGCGAGGAGCACGATGGTGCCGGGGAGTGCCGCTTCGATGCGCCTGCCGTAGGAGCGCATGCGGGGGTGGAATAGTTCGTTGACTTCGCCGTATTTGGCGGGGACTTCGTGAGCGCGTTCTGCCATATACACAACTTTAGTGTGTGCGGTGCGTGAAACCTAGCGGACTACCTGCGTTACCCTGGTTCTATGCGTAATTTTTCTCCCGTGGAGCGGGTTCTGGCAATGTGGATGGTCGGTGTTGTGGTGGCGGTATCTGTGGCTGCTGCGGCGCTGGTTATGACGAATAAGCTGGTGTATGGTCCGACGGGTCAGGTGCGGGAGTATTTTCATGCGTTGCGTACGGGTAATGGTTCGTATGCGCGTGGTTTGTTGGGTGCGCAGATTCCTGAGGGTGATGCGTCTTTGCTGGATGGGGATGCTTTGAGGCGTTCGGTGTCTTCGTTGGGTGAGGTGTCGTATGAGGTGGTGGAGACTAGCGCTGATGGTGAGCATGCGACGGTGCGTGCGTCCTATACTTTGGAGGGTTCGCGGCAGCATACGGATTTTCGTTTGCACCGTTCGGGCACGCATTGGGGCTTTTTTGATAAGTGGGCTATTGATGAGGCGTCTTTGCCGTCGGTGAAGGTGAATATTCAGGGTGTGGAGGCTGCGACGATTAATAACCGTAAGGTTGCGGTGGATGATGGTGCGGCGTCGTTCCCGGTGTTTTATCCGGGTGTGTATGCGGTGTCGTATGATTCGACGGTGTATACGGCGCAGAAGGTGAATGAGGTGGTGACTGCGCAGGATGCGAATCATTCGGTGCGTATGGAGTTGAAGCCGAGTGATAATGCGTTGTCGTCGGTGAAGGAGCAGGTGCAGGATCATTTGAAGAAGTGTACGCAGCAGAGCACTCTTTATCCTGGTGGGTGCCCTTTTGAGTATGCGTTTACGGGTCGTGTGGATTCTGAGGTGAAGTGGTCTGTTGAGAAGGTGGCTGATCCGCAGGTGAGTGTGAGTTCGGCGGGTGTGTGGTCGTTGCAGCCGATGTCGGGTACGGCGAAGGTGTCGTTTACTCAGTTAGATTTGTTCACGGGTGCGCGTTCGCAGGTGCAGAAGGAGATTCCGTTTACGTTGAAGGCATCGGTGGAGGCGGATGCGAAGGCGGTCCGAGTCTCCTTCTAGGTTCGCTGACCTGTAAAGGGCCGGTGTTATCCGTAGCGACATCAGGGTGTCCGAAGCGAAGCGAGGACGGGTGCCCCTGTAGGAGCGAGGATGACCCGGCCCTTTCGCGTCCCACAATCCTAAAAGTGCAAAGGGAACCGGCACTATCCGCAGCGGTATCAGGGCGGCACAACAGAAATAGGGTCAGTATTATCCGTAGCGACATCAGGGTGTCCGAGCGAAGCGAGGACGGGTGCCCCTGTAGGAGCGAGGATAATACTGACCCTTTATTTAGTGTTTTAGCGATCCCTAGTTGATACCGCGAAGGTCCAGAACGAGTTCGCTTTCGTCTGCCTCGTCACCGGTCACGACGATGGGAATACCCCAGTCCTGCTGGTAGAGGTGGCATGCTGCGTGCTCGGGGATATCACCGCCGGGGGTACCGTCGCAGGCGGCGGCGCGGGCGGTGATGTGCAGGACTGCCTCGGTGATTTCGGGGTTGAGTACGAGGGTGCGGGTCAGTCCGGTGGAGGTGCCGGCGCCTTCCAGGATGAAGTTCTCGGGGGTGGATGAGATCTTCAGCTGGGTGGGGTCGCCCCAGCGGGTGTCGAGCTTCTGGCCGGTGGGCACGGTGAATCGTGAGGTGAATTCGAGGGTGCCGCCGGTGAGCTTGGTGGAGGGGCGTGCGGTGGTGATGGCGCCTTCGTCGACGTGCTGCGCCTTGGCGGGGATGGAGGCGCGCACGAGCTGGTGCGCGTTGGTTTCCACGATGATGAGGCGCGGGTCCTCGCCAGTTACCTCTTCGACGAGCAGGTCGGAGGGTTCGTCGAGGCCGCGTTCGAGGGTGCCGAGGGTGCCGGTTGCGGGGTCCCAGCGGCGGATGGCGCCGTTGTAGGTGTCGGCGACTGCGATAGATCCGTCGGGCAGTTCGGTCAGGCCGAGGGGGTGCTGCATGCGGGCGGTGTCGGAGTCGCCGTCGACGAAGCCGAAGTCGAACAGGCCCTTGCCGACGGCGGAGGTGACCTGTACGCCGTTGTCGGTGAAGGTGATGTGGCGCAGGCCGCTGGTTTCGGAGCATGCGACCCAGAGGCTGCCGTCGCGTGCTTCGATAATGCCGGAGGGCTGGGCGAACCAGGCTTCAGCGGCGGAACCGTCGGCGAGACCCTCCACGCCGGATCCTGCGAAGATGCTGACGGTGCCGGTGACGGGTTCGTAGCCAAAGAGCTGGTGGGTGCCTGCCATGGCGATGATGAACTGGCCGGCTTCGCGGGAGTAGACGGCGTCCCAGGGCGAGGAGAGCGCGATTTCGGTGGCGGGTACGCCGGCGGGGATGTGGTTGGGGTCGCCGGTGATGGCGTTGTCGCCGTCGATGACGCGCTGCACGCCGTTGCCTGCGAGGGTGCGTACTTCGCCGGTGCTCAGGTTGAGGGAGCGCAGACGGTGGTTGACGGTGTCGGCGACGAGCACGTCGTAGCCGAGCTGTTCGCGCAGGTTTTCGGGTACGAGGGCGAGGCCGGCGGGTTCGTTGAAGCGTGCTTCAGTGCCGGTGCCGTCGACGTGGCCCTTGACGGGGTGGTTGATGGGGTCGTCGCCGCCGCCGTAGGTGTTGATGACGGTGTTGAGGTCGGCTGCTACCTGCAGGATGCGGTGGCGTGCGCTGTCTGCGACGAGGTAGGTGCGCTCGCGGTTGCCGAAGAGGTTTGCGGGGCCGAATTCGGCGGGCAGTTCGATTGCCTTGCCGGGGAAGGCATAGGTGCCGGCTGCCTTGGGGCGGGGCACGTAGGGGCCGTCGCCGCGGTGCAGGGTACCCTTCGCCTCGTGCTCGGCGACGAGTTCGCGTACGAGGGAGGTGAGGCCCTGTACGTGGCCTTCGCCGGAGAGGTGGGCGACGATGTAGCCTTCGGGGTCGACGACGACGAGGGTGGGCCATGCGCGGGCGGTGTATGCCTGCCAGGTGGTCAGTTCGGGGTCGTCGAGTACGGGGTGGGTGATGTGGTAGCGGTCGACGGCTGCTGCGAGCGCTACGGGGTCTGCTTCGTGTTCGAATTTGGGGCTGTGTACGCCGATGGTGACGAGTACGTCGGAGAATTCTTCTTCGAGGGGGCGTAGTTCGTCGAGGACGTGCAGGCAGTTGATGCAGCAGAGGGTCCAGAAGTCGAGAATAACGATTTTGCCGCGAAGGTCGGCCAGGGTGAGGTTTTTGTCGCCGGTGTTGAGCCAGGCTCGGCCTTCAAGTTCGCTGGCGCGCACGCGTACGCTGCGGGTGGTGTTCTCGCTCATGGTTTTCTCTCCTGTTGGGTGCGCCG
>CAUUAD010000051.1:0-10756 GCA_963542785.1 Rothia mucilaginosa | reverse complement strand
GCGGATGGTAAGGGATTTGAACCCTTGAGACGGGGTTACCGCCTACTGGTTTTCAAGACCAGCTCCTTCGGCCGCTCGGACAACCATCCACACGCACCAGAGACCGGCATTTTATGGCAATACCGTGCCGCAGGGCACTACGAGATTATCTCATGCGATAAGCTTTCTGTAAATCGCGCACCAACGATGGTGCTTCCGGCAATGAGGAGGACTCATGAGAGCAATTATTGAGAACAGTCACGGTGGACCTGATGCTCTGACAATCAGCGAAGTACCCGCCCCCGTACCCCGCTCCCACGAAGTTCTCATCCGTGTTCACGCCGCCGGAATCAACCGCGCCGACGCCCTGCAGCGCCGCGGATTCTACCCGCCGCCCGCCGGCGCGAGCGCCATCTACGGCCTCGAAGTAGCCGGCATTATCGAAGCGGTCGGTGAAGGCGCCTCCGTGGAGAACCGCGGCACCCCCGTCATGGCGCTACTCGCCGGAGGCGGCTACGCCGACTACGTGACCGTACCGGTCGACCACGTGCTGCCCGTACCCGAACAGCTGAGCTTCGCCGAAGCCGCCGGTATTCCCGAAGTCGCGGCAACCGTCTACTCGAACCTGGTGCTCACCTGCGGTATGAGCATGAACCCCGCCGAAAACCTCAAGGAAGACGGTGAACCCGCGGTGGTGCTCATTCACGGTGGTACCGGCGGTATCGGTGTGCACGCTATTCAGCTGGCGCTCGCCGTAGGTACCCGCGTGTTTGCAACCGTGGGAACTGAGGAAAAAGCAGAATATGTGCGCTTACTAGGTGCGGAACCCATTATTTATACCGAACATTCGTTCCGTGAAATTCTGCTGGCTGAAACTGGCGGACGCGGCGCCGACTACATCCTCGACGTCGTGGGCGGAAAGTACCTGGACGACAATCTGCACACCCTCGCCGATGGCGGGCACCTGTGCATTATCGGTCTGATGGGCGGCGCCAAAGCAGAAGTGAACCTGGGGTATATGCTCTCCCGCCGCCTGTCGGTGCACGCTACGAGCCTGCGCACCCGTTCGGATCAGCAGAAGGCTGAGATTCTGCGCGGTGTGCGCGAGCACGTGCTACCGCTGATTGAATCTGGCAGGATCGGTGTGGGGCTCGACCGTGTCTTCGATATGGAGGAGGCAGCTGCCGCCCACGAGTACTTCGACTCGGGTCAGCATCACGGCAAGATTGTGCTGCGCATGCTGTAGGGGTGGTGCCCCCGCGTTACTGCGCTGGAGCGGTGCGCGGGGTGGCCGCTATGTGCAATATATGCTGAACTATCTGTTGACATCTCGTCACCAAAAGAGATTTAGGGTAACCTAAGTATAGGGAGGTTTGCGGGTCGCCGCAGAGCCCATCGCCGGCAGCCTCCACCGACCAACCAACACGGCACACACACCACGCAGAGGAGGGCACATGGGACTTAAAAGCTACCTGCAATCGCGCCGCGACGACGCCGAGCTCGGCAAAGGCATCTGGCGCCGATCCCACGACCGGTTCATTCGCGGTATCGACCGCTTCCACCAGGTCCTCGAACGCCTAGCGGCAACCGATTCGTCCGCCTCCATGATTGAGCTCATCGTGCCGGACGCAAACGCGCTCGCCGACCTCATCCCGCGCGTGCGTGCGGTCGCTATGGAAGCGCACCGCCTCGCCCCCAGCGACGGCGATATTCCCGCCTCCCCATTCGGCACCTACTCCGACCTGAACCGCGCCCTCTCCAAGGCGGGTAACGCCGTGGCACTCTGCGCCGAAGCGCTCGCCATGGCACGCTGCTTCGGCAATTGTGCGAGTGCATGCGACCGCCAGGTGAGCGTGCACCGCCGCGTGGAAACCGTCATCCAGCACATTGAGGATGCAGAACGCCTGATTCAGCGCGCCCAGAAGGAAGCCGCCGGCAAGCTGACCTTCGACGATGGAATCCCCGTGGGCCGCACCCAGCTGATTGAGGCATAACACAGGGCCTAAATTGCGGTCAACAGGCGAGTTAGTTTGATGTGCACTTCAACAGGCGATACGCTTAAAGAAGAGGTGTAGGACACTTCTTATGCGGTTCCGTCACAATGGAGGTGACGACACAATGCGATGGTACGCGCGGAAGAACCGCAGGCTTTTTCCTGCCCCTCTACGGCACAACCCAATGCATATACAATTCACGGAAGAAGTCACACACCATGTTTGAATTCCACCGCAATGAGCGTGCGCGTCAGCTGCGCCCCAGCCTCTCACGCTCCTGGCTCCTCGTGCGCGCCAACGCCTCTGAAGAAGTTTTTGAAAAGGCCTTCGAATCCGAAGCTGACTCCATCATTATCGACCTGGAAGACGGTTGCCCCGCCGAAGAGAAGGACGCAGCCCGAGAACAGGTCGTTCATATGCTCAACTCCGGCGTGGTCGCATGGGTGCGAATCAACGCCATCACCACCGAACACTGGTGGAAGGACGTCAAGGCCCTCAAGAACGTGAAGGGCCTGCGAGGCGTCATGCTCGCCACCGCAGAGCACGCCACCGACATTGACCGTACCTCAGCCGAACTGCCCGCCGGTACCCCCATCATCGCGCTGATTGAGTCCGCACTCGGCGTGCACCACTCCGTCGAAATTGCCCGCGCAATCGGTACCTTCCGCCTCGCATTCGGTGCGGGCGACTACCGCCGCGATACCGGCTCCTCCGCAACCCCCATGGCGCTCGCCTACGTGCGTTCGCAGCTGGTTATCGCCTCCACCCTGGGCGGTCTGCCCGGCCCCATCGACGGCCCGACCCTCGGTGCGTACGGTGGCGACCTATCTAAGGCATGCGGCTTCGCAAATGACCACGGCATGACCGGTAAGATCACCCTGGACATCCGCCAGGCTGAGACCATTAACGCGGCCTTCTCCCCGAGCGAGGTCGAAATCGAAGAAGCACACCAGATGCTCGACGTGCCCCTCGACGGCCCCCGCGACGGCTCCTACCTGCCGCGTTACCTGCGTGCGAAGAAGGTCAAGGAACTCGCCAAGGTTTACGGCCTGTGGGGCAAGACCGACAGCGACTTCCAGCGTGCCTCCAAGTAAGGTGCTGACGTAAAGTACACGCGTAAAAAGCCGCGCATCCGAACCCTGAACGGGGAACCGGATGCGCGGCTTTTGTCTGCCCCCAAAGCGGCGGGCGTGCTACAACCTAGCTACTAGTTGCGGGGCGACTTGCCGCCCGTCAACGCATGAGCGCACACATACGAAGTCACCAAAGAAATCACAACCGGCACCAAGAACGAGGTGTCATCCTCATACACGGAACGGTAGAAGAACCACACCGCCAGGGAAACCACCAGCGCCAACACGTACACCAAAGCAAAACGCATAGTCGGGCTCATCGGGCTCATCGGGCGCGACGAACCCGCGGAGGCGCGACCAGCCTGCGAACGGTTCTGCAGACGCTGAGTATGCGAAGAACGAGAAGACATGAGAATCTCCTAAAAATCGACGGTGACATCCTGCGAGATACGTGGCATCTCTCAGATGCTAAAAACCGCCGCAACACACCGGAAACCGGCACGCGTTACGGCGGATGTGGAGCCCCCAGTGGGATTCGAACCCACGACCTTTTCTTTACGAGGGAAATGCTCTACCCCTGAGCTATAGAGGCACATACGCTGCCGTTCCCAACTGCCCGAAAGCAACCGGCGAACAGTGCATACCCCGCAATAGTACCAAAAAGGCGGGGGAGAGGCTAATTACTTTCAACACCGGCCCCGCAGCTGGGAGCAGGCGACAGGGCGCCTATGGTGTGCACTGCATTCACCCCGCAAACCCGCCCGAAGATAGGGAAAGTTCAGGGCAGAGGCATACAATAAACCCTATACCCACGGCGGCTGGCAGCACCTCACAGTGCACATCAACCACAGATTGATCAACCACAGATGTATCAAACAGGCCAGCCCGCCACCCGTAGAGAGAGGAACCACCATGACTTCACCCCTCAACCGCCGCACCCTGCTGCTGGGCGTAGTGCCCGCCGCCGCACTGGGACTGAGCGCATGCGGTTCCAGCTCCTCCCAGTCCTCCGCATCGGCGTCTGCAAGCGGTTCGGCGAGCGCCTCTGCAAGCACTGCCGCTACCTCGGCAAGCGCCTCCGCGAGCGCTTCGGCTACTGCTTCGGCAACCGCCGATGACGGCTACGTCGGTTACCGCCTCAACCGCGAAGTACCCGGTGCAGGCACCGCAACCCTGTACACCGACTACCAGTGCCCCTACTGCGCCAAGGCAGAACCCAAGTTCGAAGAAGCCGCCAAGAAGCTTGACGGCATCATGAACGTGACTGTGCGCCACATGCCGCTGAACATGCACGCCAACGCCGTACCCGCCGCACTCGCCGTGGAGGCCGCAGCCGCTCAGGGTAAGCACCTCGAAATGGCGAACAAGCTCTTCAACACCCAGAACGACTGGAAGAACATCAAAGAGCGCGACAAGCTGCGCACCCTCTTCAACGACTACGCCAAGGAACTGGGCCTGAACGTCGAAGAATTCGACAAGGTCCTACTCGCCTCCGACACCGTCAAGCCCGTTCAGCGCGACTACGAGCACGCCGTGAAGATTGGTGTGAAGGGCACCCCCACCTTCGCTGTGAACGACAAGGTCGTTGAGGGTCTGGATTCTTCCTCCTCGGTGGATGACCTGGTCAGCACCTTCAAGCGTGAAGCTGGCGTGAAGTAGTGGCACACATTCAGCTCTCCGGCGGGCAGCGCGCCGAAATTCACCCCGACGGGTTCAGCGACCACGGCCACGTCCTCGAAATCGGTGGCGCCGAGCAGTCCCACGTGGACGTGCAGAACCCCGACTACGTGTTCTACGAGTACCTGCGCCGCATCGCAAACACGGTGGATGCGCTCGCACCCACCGGCGAACCCATCACCGCCGCACACCTGGGCGCCGGTGCGCTCACCCTCGTGCGCTATATTCAGGCGACCCGCCCCGGCTCCCGCCAGGTTGCCGTGGATATTGAACCCGAGCTCATGGGCTTTGTAACGGACCGCCTGCCGCTACCCGCCGGAACCGACTGCCAGCTGGTGGTGGGGGATGCCCGCGAGCAGCTGGCGAACCTGCCCGAACTGCTGGGCGTGCCCGGTTTCGACGCGATCATTCTCGACATCTTCACCGGCATGGATGCGCCCGCCCACCTGGCGAACCGCGACTTCTACCACGAACTCAAGGACGCCCTGAGTGAGCGCGGCATGGTCGCCATCAACGTGGGTGACGACGCGGGTCTGCCCTTCTTCCAGCTGCAGGCAGCCGCCATGCTGGAAGTCTTCGACCACGTGTGGTGCCTGTGCGAAAGTTCCATGATTAGCGGGCAGAACGAGGGCAACCTCGTGCTGGTCGGTACCGCCCGTGAGCTGGACGAGGACACCCAGGACTGGCTGTACGCCCTGGGCCCGCATCCGGCGGAGGTGCTCACCACCGATGAGCTACGCGACCTGCTGGACGAGCTGGCTGAGAGCTAAATCTGACATATAAAACCGTTGAGGCGGGTACCAATCGGGTACCCGCCTCAACGGTTTTCTATATGGGTTTTTTGCCGGTCTGGATGCGCCAGCGGAATTTTGGTTTTTGCTCAGGTAGCTTTACTCGGGTAGCGGCATGGGAACGGGGTCCTCGCCGTCATCCTTCTGCGTGGAGGAGCCGCCCTTCGTGGTGGTCAGCGTAATGCCCACACTTGCGGTCATCAGCAGGCAGATTGCCACCCAACGAATCGGGCCGGTCTCCTGGTTCAGTAGCGCCCAACCGGCAATCGCCGCAATAGCGGGTTCCAGGCTCATCAGCACACTAAATACGCGCTCCGGCAGGTTGCGCAGAGCCATCAGCTCCGCGCTATAGGGAATCACCGAAGCGAACAAGGCGGTACCGAAAATCATGAGGAGCAGCATCGGATCCTGCGCTGCATTCCAAATCGGCTGAGGCGCCGGAACAACCGCCGCCACCGGGGCGATAAACGCAGCGCCAACAAGCATCGCCACCGCCAAGCCACTCGCACCCGGAACCAAGGCACCCACCTTCGCGCTGGAGCGGATATACAACGCCCAGAACACGCCAGCAATCAGGGCGAACGTCAGACCCAGGTAATCGGTATCCTTACCGACCGCCGCCTCATAACCGAGCACCAGCATGCCCGCCAGGGCGCAGAGCACCCACACCGCGTCACGGAGCCTGCGGGTCAGCATAGACGCTAAAGCCAGCGGGCCCAAGAACTCCACCGCCACCGCCAAACCGATGGGGATGCGGTCAATAGCGCAATAGAAGAAGCCATTCATTAGGCCGAACGTCATACCGAAGATAATGACGGCACGCCACTGCTCCTTCGACCAAGACAGCGCACCCGGCGGCATGTCGCCGCCGCGGCGGGCACGCCAATGGGCAGCCAACCACACGGCGCCACCGACCACAATAGAGGCAATAGCCAGGCGGCTCACGCTAACAGCCAGCGCACCAAACAGCGGGAAAAGAGTGACCGCGAAGGCGGCACCGAACTGCAATGAGGAGCAGGACATCAGCACAAACATGATGCCCAGTGCTGGGCGTTGGTGGGTGGTATGCGACAAGGTTCTCCTCCCGGTGCCTCATGATGAGGCGGTGTTTCGTGATGTGCGTGCGTGCTGTGCTGCGCGGCCAGAAATGAAAAAGCACCCCGGGCAACACGAGATACTATCCTACTCGTGACCCGGGGATGCTAGAAACTGTTGATGCAGCTAAAGCTCAGTCGCTTAGAGGCCTTTCGCCTCACGGTCAGCCTTAATCTGCTGAGCCGACGGGAGCGTAATGGAGCTGGTCGCCATCTGCGCAATATCCACGCCGTGGGCATCCACCGCACCGGGCAGGTAACGGTCGGGATCCTCCATGGTGCCCTCCTCCTGCGCCTTCTTCTGCGCACGGGCGTGAGAAATTGAAATGCCGATACTCGCAGCCACCAGCAGAGCAATAGCAGCCCAACGAACCAGGCCGGTCGCCTCACCAAGCATCACAATACCCACAGCCGCCGCAATCGCAGGCTCCAGGGACAGCACCACGCTATAAATATGCGCGGGCAGCAGACGCAGCGAAGAAACCTCACCCAGCGCCGGCAGGGCAGAAGCTAGCAGACCCATCAGGCAGCCAATAGCCAGCAGGTTCACATCCTGAGTGACCTTCAACAGGTTATTGCCGCTCAGAATAAACGGGAACGGCAGAACCAGCAGGGTCGAAACAGCGTTACCCATAACCATGCCACCCATACCCGGGATCAGCGCGCCCACCTTCTCCGTCGCCAGGATGTAGGCGGCACGAGAAATAGCGGTCAGCACCGCAAAGAACACACCCACCAGGGCGAAATCCTCCGGCTTAGCCTGCGACTCAGCCGTCAGAATCGCCATGCCCGTAAAGGACAGAGCAATCCACACTAGGTCCAGCTTGCGGCGCGACATAACCGTCGCCAGCACCAGCGGACCCATGAACTCAATAGCCACCGCAATCGCCAGCGGAACCTGCTCAATCGCCACATAGAAGAACGCATTCGCGCCGGTCAGCGCAATACCCATGACAATAACTGTCATCCACTGTTGGCGGGTCCACGAACGAATCTGCGGGCGGAAAAACGCCCACATCAAAATGGTGGAGGTCAGCAGGCGCAGAGTGACCACGCCCCAGGGGCCCAAATCGCCCATGAGCTGCTTGGCAAGAGCCGCACCGAACTGCGCCGAAATAATCGCGCCGGTCGCGTACGCAACACCCAACCCCTGAGTCATGACGGGGGAACGCGCAGCATTGGGCGTATGGGTGGAAGAAGTCATAGCAATCCTTATTAGTCCAGAAGAGGTGTCAGCCGCTATCTGTTATCAGGCGCAACCCGAATCATCGTGAAACAGGTCACGCACTATGCAAACAATGAATAGTGTGTAATCTACGACAATTTTACGCGCTTTAAAATCCGGCGCAAATAAAGACCAAAACACCTTAACAAGCAGACAAAAAACCACACGCCCTCGGTGAAATTTCTCCCCCGCACCCCACAACAACCCCCTATATCCAGGAAATATTCACCCAGCCGTGATTTACTGAGAGCATGCTTGACCCGAAGAAGTCTCTATTCGATGAAGACGGCAACCCCCGTCCCGCGCTAACCACCACCCTCGACAACGTACTGCGCATGCAACGACCGCTCGCGCTGTCCATCGTCAAAAAACTCCGTGAAGCGCACCCCGACGAAACCCCCGAACAAATCCACAAGCGACTCGACCGCACCTACCTGCGTGACATCACCGCCATCGGCGGCGTCACCGGCGCATCCGCATTCGTGCCCGGCGTCGGTACCGTCACCTCCATGAGCCTGTCCGCGCTCGCAGTCGGCGGCTACCTCGAACGCACCGCCCTCTACGCCCAGGCAGTCGCAGAACTGCACGGCGTGCACGTACACGACGCCGAAACCGCCCGCTCCATGGTCATGGCAATCATGCTCGGTGAAGAAGGCTCCCAGCTCATGAACACCGTGCTGTTACAGACCGGCAAGGCAGGCGGCGTCTCCAACAAGTGGGGCATGCTACTCGGCAACTCCTCCGGCGGCAAGATGTTCAGCGTCGAACGCACCATCCGTAACCTGTTCATCCGCCGATTCCTCACTCGTCAGACCGGCGCACTGCTCGGTCGCGCCCTGCCCTTCGGCGTAGGCGCAGTCGTTGGTGGCGGCGCAAACCTGACCCTCGGTAAGGACGTTGTACGCAACACCCGCCGAGCCTTCGGTGACGCACCCGCCTACTTCCCCGCAGAGCTCATGATCACCCCGCGTGCACCGCGCGTACAGGGCGGCGAAGGTTCGGAAGGCCCCTCCGGCGTGGCTGGTGCCCTCCTCAAGGGCGTCAAGGATGCAGGTAAGGCGGCAGGCAAGGTCTTCACCCGCGGCAAGGGCAACGACACCGAAACCGGCCACCGCCGCATGCTCGGCCGCTAAACCCGCTGGCTAACAGAACAAAGCAAAGACCCAACACGCTAAAGACCCCGGCTTCCTAAATACAGGGACCCGGGGTCTTCTATTTAATCCTTTGCTACGGACTAAGCGTTCTTCGCATGATCCAGCAGCTGAGCCGCAATACCGTTGTAGGTGTGCGGAGTCAGAGCCGACAGACGCGCCTCAGCCTCGGGGGAGAGACCCAGAGTAGCCACAAACTCCTTCAGGCGAGCTGCATCCACGCGGTGACCACGAGTCAGCTCCTTCAGACGCTCATACGGGTTCTCCATGCCGGGAACACCCGCGATAGCCTCAGCGCGCATCACCATCTGGATAGCCTCAGCCAGAACCTCCCAGTTGGAATCCAGATCAGCGGCAATAACCTCGGTCGCAATATCCAGACGCTCAAGACCCTTCACCACATTGGAGATAGCCAGCACCGAGTGGCCAAACGCCACACCAATATTGCGCTGCGCCGACGAGTCAGTCAGGTCACGCTGCCAACGAGAAGTCACCAGGGTCGAACCCAGCGAATCCAGCAGAGCGTTGGACAGCTCCAGGTTAGCCTCCGCATTCTCAAAGCGAATCGGGTTCACCTTGTGCGGCATAGTCGACGAACCGGTCGCACCAGCCACCGGAATCTGACGGAAGAAACCAATCGAAATGTAGCTCCACACATCGGTGCAGAGGTTGTGCAGCACGCGGTTGAAATGAGCGATATCCGAGTACAGCTCAGCCTGCCAGTCGTGCGACTCAATCTGAGTGGTCAGCGGGTTCCAAGTCAGACCCAGGTGCTCCACAAAACCACGAGAAATCTTCTGCCAATCAGCGCCAGGCACCGACGCATAGTGCGCGGCGTAAGTACCGGTAGCGCCGTTAATCTTGCCGAGGAACTCGGTCGCCTTCACATGCTTGACCTGGCGCTTCAGGCGGTAGGCGAGCACGCCCATCTCCTTGCCCAGGGTGGAGGGGGTTGCCGGCTGGCCGTGAGTGCGGCACAGCATCGGCACGTCGCGGCCATCCTCAGCCAGCTTCAGCAGAACCTCAATCAGGTTCTCCGCGGCCGGGACCCACACGTTCTCAACGGCATCCTTGATGCCCAGTGCGTAGGAGAGGTTGTTAATGTCTTCGGAGGTGCAGCCGAAGTGAACCAGCGGCACCAGGTGGCCCAGACCCAGGCCCTCCAGGCGGCGACCAATGTAGTACTCAACCGCCTTCACATCGTGAACGGTGACAGCCTCAATTTCAGCCAGCTCCGCCACAGAATCAGCGTTGAAATCGGTCACGATGGCGCGCAGGCCCTTCTTCTGCTCCTCGCTCAGCGGGGACAGACCCGGCAGCACCTTGTGCTCGCACAGGTAGATGAACCACTCAACCTCAACGTGGATGCGGTCGCGGTTCAGCGCCGCCTCAGAGAGGTAGTTGGTCAGGGGTGCGGTTGCGGATGCGTAGCGTCCGTCCAGGGGGCCCAGCGCAAGTTCGCCGGTGCCCAGATCAATACGGCCAGAAGGCAAGAAGGTGTTATTGGTGTGAGACATAACTCTATTTTTGCATGAATTCGCCGAAAAAAAGAGGCGGGCAGAGCATATGGACGTGATGGGCGGCTCGGTTAGTTGCAGAAATATGACAAAACGAGGGGGTGCGGAAGGGGCGTTTTTCGGGTCTTGAGGGCGCAAAACGTGCGAATTTTTCGAAAGAAGCCGGAGTTATCCACAGGTTGGCGCACTCCGACTGCACGGTCACCGCGGCAGATTTAGTCTAAAACAAACCCGCCGCGAAAGGACACACCATGA
>CAUUAD010000050.1:0-10769 GCA_963542785.1 Rothia mucilaginosa | reverse complement strand
GCACCTGCTGGGCCTCCGGTACCGCCGGGGCGTCCGGAACGAAAGTGGGTGCCGGATACTCGCGAGGCGCCGGCGCACCCGCAACAGGAGCTGCCGGAGCGGGCTGCTGCGCGGAGGGGAATCCGGCACGCTCCGCTTCCAAGGCGTGCAGAGAGGGGCGGGTGACCTGCTCATCAGCGGGTACCTCGTAATGGTCGGGGCCCGGATGCGGCTCGGTGTAGTACTCAAAAGCACGCGAGCCGGCGGGCGCCTCGGGATGCGCAGAAGCCGTCGCTACCGAAGGGGCGGGCTGGTACTCGACAGGCACCTCGCGCTCACCCTGGAAAACGTCCTGACTTGCAGGTTCAACCGGAATCATCGACTCGTTCACATCGAAAAGCGCGGTGGTCGACGGACCAAAAGCCTCGTGCAGAGCCGCACGGAACGAAGCGCTAATCTGCTCCTCGAAGACCGCACGGGTGAGCTTATTCGGTACCTCAATGATGAGGCGAGAAGAACCCATCAGTCCCTGAGGCTGCGCAAGATTCACGAAACCGCGCTGACGTGCCGTCACCGCCGGATCGGCGGCAAGAATGGAGAGCAGATGCGCCCAGCGCGCCTGAAGGGAGTCGGTCATGGAATTCTTTACTTTCACTCGATGTGAAGCGGTGGTGCAGTAAAGAAATTATGCCGGAAACCACCGCGAGGTCATTAAGATTCTACCCGCTTAATACACAGGGAGAGAAAGTTATCCACAAGAGTTTTCCACACGGTGGAAAACTTGTAATTACAGAGGTGGATAAGCGGTGGATTTAAGTGCATAATAGGGCTTCTTCCTTGATATTTAGCGGAATAGCTCGGGGGTTCCTGGGTGTGGATAACTTGGTGATAGCAGAAGGTTTAATAGGGATATGCACCGCGGTGGATACCGCACCGCCACACATATCCCCAGGTATGCGCCCCTGAGTCAGTGGTGTCTCCACATCCTGTGCGCCCGCCGCAACCACCGCCTCCACACTACAAACGAGCCCGGAATCACGCGGAAAAAAGCGCCAAGAACTTGATTTACGCCCTCCACTCTTCTAAAGTTGTGCTGTTGTGTGTGCACCGCCTACTGCGAATAGTCGCGGTACCTCCGTGCACCAAGAAGCGTACGGTTCCGATACCCCGTGAGGGCACGAACCGCAAAAATCAAGGAGACAAAGTATGAGCAAGCGTACTTTCCAGCCGAACAACCGCCGTCGCGCCAAGAAGCACGGCTTCCGTCTGCGTATGCGTACCCGTGCAGGCCGCGCGATTCTGTCGAACCGCCGCGGTAAGGGCCGCGCAAAGCTCTCGGCCTAATCACGGCATATAGTTCGCCCGCCGATGCACACGCATCGGCGGGCGAACTATCATTAAGCGTGAAATACACGCGGAGATCAGCTCGCCACACGAGCCGAATCTCCCACACTACGTAAAGGGGAACACGTGCTGCCTCAACGGCACCGTATGCGCACCAGCGCAGAATTCTCCCACGCCTTCCGTTCCGGCATCCGTACAGGACGTCGGAACATCGTTGTATATACGGCGAAAAATCCTGGAAAAACAACCCAGGTAGGTTTCATTGTGTCGAAGGCGGTGGGCAACGCAGTCACACGCAATCTGGTCAAGCGCCGGTTGCGTGAACTTGCCGCGTTCACCTGCGCCGCGCATCCGGAAGGCTACGCCATCGCGGTGCGAGCGCTTCCCGCCTCCGCGAACGCCAGCTGGGATCAGCTGCGTCGCGACTACGAATCGGCGCTCGAGGCCGCTTTCGCTAAGCTCGACCTGACTCAGAGCAAGGAGAAGCCGTGAGTCGTCCCCAGCATGAGCGCTGCGAAGAACGCTTCCACGCGCATCACAGCGGCACCTATAGCGCTTCTGCCGAGACTGTAGGCCCCGACGAGTTGCTGGCGCTAGCACCTAACGAATTCGTGAGAGCTGAAACTTTCCTGCAGGCACTCTGCGTTCTGCCGCAGAACCTGCTGATTGCATGCATGAAGGCCTACCGCAAGGTCGTCTCTCCCCTCTACGGGGATGTGTGCCGCTACTACCCGACCTGCTCAGCCTACGCCCTGGAGGCGCTAACTACCCACGGTGCGATGGGTGGGCTTTCCCTGACGGTGCGCCGTATTCTGCGGTGTGTGCCCTGGGCGACCGGAGGTATCGACCCAGTTCCGGAAGGGAAGCGTACTTTCGCTCCCGGAGCAGAACCGAAAATTATTCTGCTCAACCACCCCCATCTTTACACCCCTCACACCGGTGGTGACGCCCGCCCTGAGTAGGCGGCGCCTCCCACACAATGACTTAGCCGAGTCCTTAAGGAGTATTCCCGCGTGAATATTTTTGATTTGATTCTTTGGCCGTTTAAATGGATCGTCTCCGTGGTCCTGTGGCTGTTCCACACTCTTTTCACCTCGCTGGGTATGGACCCGGCTTCCGGCCTGACTTGGGTTCTGTGCATTATCTTCCTGACCTTGGTGATGCGTACCCTGACCATTCCGCTGTTCGTCAAGCAGATTAAGGCTATGCGCGGTATGACCGCGATGCAGGGCGATATGGCGAAGCTGCAGGAGAAGTACAAGGGCAAGAAGGACCAGCTCTCCCGCCAGGCGATGGCTCAGGAGCAGATGGAAATGTACCGTAAGCACGGTACGAACCCCTTCGCGTCCTGCCTGCCGATTCTGGCTCAGATGCCGATCTTCTTCGGTCTGTACCAGGTGCTGATGGGTGTTCCCACCGCGGCGCAGAGCAACCAGGGTGTGCTCATGCTGCCTGCTGAGCTGGTGCACCAGTTCAATGATTCGCAGATTTTCGGTGCTCAGCTGTTTGCGACGATGATGCACCCGGGCGCTGGTGATGCTACTGCGACCGTTGTTCAGGCGGTCATCATGATTGTTCTGATGAGTGCGACCCAGTTCTACATTCAGAAGCAGCTGAGCGTGAAGAACATGTCGGAGGCAGCTCTGAACTCTCCGATGTTCCGTCAGCAGCAGATGATTATGTACATCTTCCCGATCATTTTCGCTGTTTCCGGTATTAACTTCCCGCTGGGTGTTATGTACTACTGGACCGTGTCGAACCTCTGGTCGCTGGGTCAGCAGTGGTGGGTTATCCGCAATAACCCGACCCCCGGTTCTCAGGCGGAGCGTGAGCTGAATGCTCGCCGTGCGGCGAAGGGCCTGCCTCCGATTGGTAAGACCCGTGAGCAGCACGAGAAGGATCTGCAGGAGGCTCGTGAGCGTGCCGCTGCGGGTCAGCGTCAGCAGCCGGTCAGCAAGAAGCGCCAGAAGCAGCAACGCAATAAGCAGAACGGAAAGAAGTAGTTTTCTTCCGTGATTCGGGCCGGGTTCTCGCCATGTGTGGCGTGAGCCCGGCGCCGTATATGAGATACTTTTTACCCCTAGGACACCCCTCCGAACATCCCGAGGATTATTGTGACTGAAGCTATGGAATATGAGGACGAGCAGCTCGTTGAGGAGCAGCTGGTAGAGGAGCCCCTTGAGGGCGAAGACGACGATTTTGAGGACATCGACGAGGAAGGCGATATTGCCGCTGACTACCTCGAGGAGCTCCTCGATATTGTCGATATGGACGGCGACATCGATATTGAGGTGCGCAATAACCGCATCTATCTGTCGGTCGTCAATGACGATGATGACAATGAGGAACTGCGCCATCTGGTTGGTCGCCACGGCGAGGTTCTGGAGGCTCTGCAGGAGCTGGTTCGTCTCTCCGTCCTGGCTGGCAACGGCACCCGTTCCCGCCTGATTCTGGATGTTGCCGGCTACCGTGCAGAGCGTCGTGAGCAACTGGAGAAGATTGCCGCTGATGCGATTGAGAAGGTGCGTGCTACCGGTCGTGATGAGCACCTGAAGCCGCTGAGCCCGTATGAGCGTAAGGTTGTGCACGATGTGGTGGCCGCCGCTGGCCTATACAGCGAGTCGGAGGGCGAGGGTCCTCGCCGTCACGTGGTGATTTCTCTTCCCGAGGTAGGAGCCTAGTATGGAGACTTCGATGGTTACTCTCAGCGAGAGTGAGCGCGCCGCCGCGGAGGCTGTGTTCGGTGAGCGTCTGCCCCTGGCGGAGCGCTACGTGCAGCACCTGGCGACGACCGGTATTGAGCGTGGTCTGATTGGTCCGCGTGAGGTGCCGCGTCTGTGGGCTCGTCACGTGCTGAACTGTGCCGTGGTGCAGGAGTATATCGCACCGAATGCGTCGGTTGCTGATGTTGGCTCTGGTGCCGGTCTGCCCGGTCTGTGCCTGGCGATTGCCCGCCCGGACTTGAAGCTGACTCTGATTGAGCCTCTGGAGCGCCGCGTGATTTGGCTGAATGAGGTCGTTGAGGATCTGGGCTTGGAGAACGTGACTGTGCTGCGCTCGCGTGCTGAGCAGGCTGTGGGCACCGTTGAGGCTGACGTGGTGACTGCGCGTGCTGTGTCCGCCCTGGTGGGCCTGCTGGATATCACTCTGCCGATTCTGCGCGGCACCGGTGAGCTGCTGGCCCTGAAGGGTCGTAGTGCTGCGGAGGAGATTACTAAGGCGAAGAAGAAGCTGAACCGTTACGGTGCGCGTGAGACCGAGATTCTCACCGCCGGCGGCGATCTGCTGGAAGAACCGACGACAGTGGTTCGAGTTCGCCTTTAAAGGTTTCGTCTTGAGTGGGCGGTACCGCAAGGAGCTAGTGAATATACTGGCTTATGCGGTACCGCCCATTTTTTGTACGCTGACTTGCCGGGTGCGTGTAGCAAGTGCATCCGTAGAGTACATAGAATGACCTCTCGCGTGGAGTATTGACCTGATGCCGGGTACCCTTAAGGAAGGATTGAAACCTTAGACTCTTCTGCATCAAAGCCTGCTGGTTCACTAAAGGACCCTGAGTCCTTCGCAAACTATTCGGGCAGCATCAATGTTTCACGTGAAACACTGCAGGCTTCATCACCTCACGGAGTATGTTTCACGTGAAACATGCCGAGATGAGTGAACGGTGGGGGAGCTGAGGGTAAATCCTTCTCGCACACAAATGCCGCAGAGTATTGCCATGCGCGAGACGCCAGACGAAGCATCACCGTAGACACACCACCCGGAATATGGAAGGCACCCGATGACTCCTCAAGCTCAGAAAGCTGTTGCAGATTTGCTCCCCAAGCCTGTGCATACGCGTGTCTTCACCGTGTCGAATCAGAAGGGCGGCGTGGGTAAAACCAGCACCGCCGTGAACCTCGCGGCTGCGCTCGCGGAGGCGGGGCTCAACGTCCTGGTGATCGATAACGACCCGCAGGGTAACGCCTCGACCGCACTGGGTATTGAGCACGGCGTGGATGTCCCCAGCGTCTACAATGTCCTGATTGAAGATAAGCCGCTTTCTGAAATTGTTCAGGAATGCCCCGATATGCCCGGCCTGTTCTGCGCCCCCGCCAATATCGACCTTGCGGGTGCGGAGATTGAGCTGGTCTCGCTGGTGGCTCGTGAGACTCGCCTCAAGAACGCCCTGATGGACTACACAGAGTGGCGCGAAAAGCAGGGCATGGAACGTCTGGACTATGTCTTCATTGACTGCCCGCCGAGCCTCGGCCTGCTGACAGTCAATGCCTTCGTTGCGGCAGAAGAGATTCTGATTCCGATTCAGTGTGAGTACTACGCTCTGGAAGGTCTGAGCCAGCTGCTGAAGAATATTCAGATGATTCAGAAGCACCTGAACTCTAAGCTGCGCATCAGCACGATTCTGCTGACCATGTACGATGCCCGTACCAACCTGGCATTCCAGGTGGCTGAGGAGGTGCGCGAGCACTTCCCTGAGGAAACTCTGGGCGTAAAGATTCCTCGCTCGGTTCGTATCTCTGAGGCTCCCAGCTATCAGCAGACCGTCATCACCTACGATTCTTCGTCGACTGGCGCTCGCGCCTACCGCGAGGCGGCACAGGAGCTCTCGCGCCGATCTGCATAATCTAAATCTTTTGAAATGAGCCCTTTTGAATTGTCTATTGATGATTCAAAAGGGCTCGTTTTGTGTGGTATTTCCTGGGTAAAACCCGAGAAAACAGCCTTAGTAAATTAATTATTAGGAATAATTCGGATGATGTGCCGTGCAGTTTTCACTCCTGCTTTCGGGTGCTTATTTCGTTTACACTAGATGAAGAAGAAAAAATGAGCGGGCTCGTCCGGGAGCCCTAAGGAGTAACGATGGCTGAAAAGCGACGCGGCTTGGGTCGTGGCCTGGGGGCGCTGATCCCTCAGAGTACGAAGAATTCTGGTAATGCTGAGGCGAAGGCATCCGAAAAGACTGCTGCAGTAAAGACTGCACCCAAGAAGGTGTCTACTCCGATTGAAGAACCGATGACTGATGGCCTCTTCGAAATGGCTCACGAGGCTAAGCCGGAGAAGCAGCGCAAGAGTGCTAAAGCTGGGCCTGCAGAAGATAAGCCCGTTGAATCTGTGCCCGTTCAAGAAAAGCCTGCCGAAGCTGAGAAGGTAGAGGAGAAGGTTGAAGCTCCCGCTTCTTCGCAGGATGTTTCACGTGAAACATCGAAGAAGAAGTCCCGTGTGGACATGGGGGCGGCACTGCGCAATACCACCCTGACTCGCCGCCCGGTGGACTTCTTCTTCGGTGAAGATGTCTCCACTCCGCAGTCTGCCTCCGAAGAGCAGAACGGTCTGGTTCCGGTTCCCGGTGCCCAGTTTGCTGAGCTGAACGTTCGCGATATCCACCCGAACCGCAAGCAGCCTCGAACCGACTTCGATGAGCAGGACATGGAAGAGCTCATCCACTCGGTGCGTGAGATTGGCGTTCTGCAGCCGATCGTTGTACGTCCCTCGCGCGAAAACGGTGCCGAGAAGTATGAGCTGGTTATGGGTGAGCGCCGCTGGCGTGCAACCCAGGCGGCCGGCCTGAGTACCATCCCGGCGATTGTTCGTGAGACCGAAGATGGCGACCTGCTCCGTGACGCCCTGCTGGAGAACCTGCACCGCAGCCAGCTGAACCCCATTGAAGAGGCGGCGGCATACCAGCAGCTCATGGAGGAGTTCGACACCACTCAGGAGCAGCTGGCTAAGCGTATTGGTCGTTCTCGCCCCCAGATTTCGAATACGATTCGTCTGCTGAAGCTGCCGGCTCTGGTGCAGCGTCGCGTTGCGGCGGGTATTCTCTCTGCGGGTCACGCTCGTGCCCTGCTGGCTCTGAGCGACCAGGCTCAGATTGAGACTCTCGCGCAGAAGATTGTGAATGAGGGGCTGTCGGTTCGCGCAACTGAGGAGCTGGTGAACCATGCATCCGGCGCTGCGGAGGTGAAGGAGCGCAAGGCTCCTCAGCCTCAGAAGCACCGTGAGCGCCTGGATTATATTGCGGAGGCTTTTGCTGACAAGCTCGATACTTCGGTGAAGATTTCGCTGGGTGCTCGCAAGGGTAAGATGACCATCGAATTTGCGAATGTTGAGGATCTGAACCGCATTATCCGCGTTTTGGACTCTGATTTCTCGGGCTAAATTTTCGCGTAAAACAATATTTAGCAACTGAAATCAGTTGTATATATAAAAAACTCTCGGTGATGTTTCACGTGAAACATCACCGAGAGTTTTTCTTTAGCTTCTCGAAAGATTAGCCCAGGTGCTCGGAGAACTCGGCCAGTAGAGCAGGCTTCGTCTTAGCGCCTACGGTCTTCTTGACGACCTCGCCACCCTTGAAAAGGTAGATGGCGGGAATAGAGGTGATGCCGTACTTCATGGCGGTATCGCCACTTGCTTCAACATCCACCTTGACCACGTCGACCTGACCGGCGTACTCGCCAGCGATCTCGTCAATCACGGGACCAACCATGCGGCAGGGGCCGCACCATTCAGCCCAGAAGTCCACGATAACGGGCTTGTCGTTCTTCAGAACCAGTTCGTCAAAAGTGGCATCAGTTGCCTGCTGTGCACTGCTCATGGAGTGCTCCTTTCTGACACGGGGTGGATTCCCCTGCGAGTAATACGAATAGTTTAGAGGTTTTCGAGGTAGTGCTGCGCGTCCAGAGCGGCAACAGCACCGGAACCGGCAGCAATAATTGCCTGGCGGTAGGTCGGGTCAATCACGTCACCGGCAGCGAAAACGCCGGGAACGGAAGTCTTCGAGGAACGACCCTGAACCGCGATGGTGTGGTGCTCGGTAATCTCCAGCTGGTCACGTACCAGTTCCACGCGAGGATCGGAGCCAATAGCGATGAACAGACCCTGAACAGCCAGCTGGCGCTCAGAACCGTCCTTGGTGTTGGTCAGGGTGATCGACTCGAGGTTGCTCTCGCCGTGAACGGCGGTGACAGCCGAGTCCCAGACAACCTCAATCTTCGGGTTGTTGAACACGCGGGTCTGCATGATTTCCGAAGCGCGGAAAGAATCGCGGCGGTGCACCAGGTACACCTTGGATGCGAAGGTCGTCAGGAACAGTGCCTCCTCCAGCGCGGAGTCGCCACCGCCGACCACTGCGATTTCCTTGTCCTTGAAGAAGAAGCCATCGCAGGTTGCGCACCAGGAGACGCCGTAACCGGAGAGTCGGTCTTCGCCCTCGATGTTGAGCTTACGGACCTGAGAACCGGTGGTCATGATGACGGTCTTTGCCAGGTGAACGGCGCCGTCAGCGGTGTAGACCTTCTTCACGTCGCCGGTGAGTTCAACCTTCTCTACGTCCTGGTAGCGGATGTCAGTGCCGAAACGCTCAGCCTGCTGACCGATGTTCTCCATCAGCTCGGGGCCCTGGATGCCCTGAATGAATCCGGGGAAGTTCTCCACCTCGGTGGTGTTCATGAGGGAGCCGCCGGG
Source organism: Rothia mucilaginosa (assembly GCA_963542785.1). Lineage (GTDB taxonomy): Bacteria > Actinomycetota > Actinomycetes > Actinomycetales > Micrococcaceae > Rothia > Rothia mucilaginosa_G. Next base: position 1,979 of record CAUUAD010000050.1, on the reverse strand, counting down.
TGCCAGGGAGCTGGCGAAGAGGACGGGCTTCAGCTCGGCGCGTGCCGCGTAGATTGCCGCGGTGTAGCCAGCGGGGCCGGAGCCCACAATAATGACGTTGTGGACGGTTGCGTCGGCCTCAACCTCGGCTGCCGGTGCCGCCTTGGTGGCGGGTGCGGAAGCGAGGTTCAGATTGCCCAGGGCGGAGCCTCCGAAGAGGCCTCCCAGATTCTCAGTCATCAGATATATCTTTCCGTTGTAGGTCTTTCGTTCTGCCCCTATAACAGGGCTTTATCCTCGATTATTCCATTTTTGGGGGACCCTTATCCAGATACTCCGCGCACTGTGAATCTTTGAGTAGCCACCCTGCCATAAAGAGTCATAAATAGACATCAAAAAGGCCAGGATTTCATGCCAAAGGAGACCTATAACGGCCATCGCTACATTGCCGAAAAAAACTATGGATGCTTTTATATCCGTGGCTAGCATTTAGGGAGATGGTCCCGGTAGGATAGGCAGACGATTATACGAGGGTGATATTGGTGGGTGTGTCGTGTAATCAAAGCCCGCCCCTATCAATCCTCTGCGCTTTGCACAGAGGGAGAGGAACAAAATGAAAAAAAGCCCTCATAAGGTTCAGCCCCGACACCGTAAGAATCACTTGAGCAATCTGTCTAAGGCTGGGGCTATTCTGCGAGATATTGGAGATTTCATCAAAGCTAGCCGCTACGTCCTGGTCCAGCTCTCCATGCTTTTCTTTACCGTAGAGGGGCTTTTGCGGATGCTGCCATAATAATGAGGCCCGCGCTAGAGACAAAATCAACCGTGCCTTTCAAAGGGGAGATGGCTTTCTCTTAGCTACATCAAAAAGGGCGGGGCTTCCGAACTGTTGAGTTCAGAAGCCCCGCCCTTGTGTCTGGGGTGTGAGCGCCCTGTCGGCGTCGCGTTATGGGTTGATTAGTCCACCTTGATTTCGTTGATGCGCAGACCGTAATTCCAAGCTCCAATCGGCAGGGAGAGGCGGGGCAGCTCGTTGACCACGATGATCACGTAGGCGCCCTTTTCTGCGCTCTGCTTGGAGGTGTCCAGGGTGACGACTGCGTCCTTGCCTTCGAAGGTGCCCTTGCCGACCTCAACCGCACCGTCCAGGGATGCAGAGCTGTTGGTGTAGACGGTGAAGGAGCCGCCGGTGCCGGTGTTCTGCTGAATGGTCAGCTTGGAGACGACGGTGGGGGTCTGCAACTTCAGCGCCAGGCCGAATTCCTTGATGGTGCCGGCGTAGTTGGCGGTGCCGAAGCCGTAGCTGATCCATGCGGTGTTGGCGTTACCGTCGGTCAGGTTCGGGATGAGGGTGTCCATGTCGTTCATGAACGTGGGGTTCGAGGGCACGAAGCGAGCCACGGACGCGATCTTCGCCGGTGCGTTCGATGCCTTAGCGGTCGGGGATGCCGATGCGCTGGCGTTTGCCGCAGCCGATTCGGAGGCGGACATAGAGGACTTGGGGGTGTGCGGTGCGGCTGCCTGGTTGGAGCCGATTGCGCCCAGGGAGGTGAGGATACCGCCTGCGACGATGACGAGCAGCAGGACTGCTGCCAGGGCGACTGCCCAGGTGCCGCGGCTGCCGTCTTCTTCGTCTTCGTCATCTTCGTAGATGCTGGTGGGTTCGGAGTATGCGGTGACGGCTGCGCTGTCGGATGCGTTCCAGTTCTTGGCGGCGGTGATGCTCTCCTGGTTGGCGCTGGAAGCAGAGACCTTCTCATAGGTGTTGGGGGAGCTGCTGCTTTCGGAGTCGCCGAAGATTTCGGTGCCCAGTGCGTCTTCTGCGTTGGAGAGTGCGTGGTTTTCGACCAGCAGGGTGTCCAGCAGGGTGTCGGGGCGGGTGTGGGAGGTGACGAGGTAGCGGCTGCCTTCGGGGGTGATGCCCAGGTCGAGGATCTGGATGTTTCCGCGTGCGTTGGTTGCGAGCGCGCGGGAGTTTGCTTCCAGCAGTGCGCTGCGGC
>CAUUAD010000049.1:0-11492 GCA_963542785.1 Rothia mucilaginosa | reverse complement strand
GGCTTACGCACACCGCGCATCGACATGCACATGTGCTCAGCCTCAATCACCACAATCGCGCCGCGCGGGTTCAGGTGCTCCTCCAGAGCCTCCACCACCTGCGTGGTCAGACGCTCCTGCACCTGCGGGCGGCGAGCGTACATATCCACCACGCGGGCAAGCTTGCTCAGGCCGGTCACCTTACCGTCCGGGCCGGGAATGTAACCCACATGCGCCACACCGTGGAAAGGCACCAGGTGGTGCTCACAGGTCGAGTAGAACGGGATGTCCTTCACCAGCACCATCTCAGAGTGGGCGATGTCGAAGGTCGTACCCAGAATCTCGCCGGCGTCCTGGTGCAGGCCCGAGAAGAACTCCGCGTAGGCGCGCGCCACGCGGGCCGGGGTCTGCTGCAGACCGTCACGGTCCGGGTCCTCACCGATCGCGAGCAGAATCTCGCGGACGGCAGCCTCAATACGCGGCTGGTCGACGGCGCTCTTAGCCTCGCTCATTCTCTGCTCCATTCTGGTTCGGGGTGCCATTCTCCGGGCGCTGCGCCGGAGGGGCGGGGTAGTTCGGGTACTGCTGGGTGGGCATTGCGACGGTCGGGTCGGCGTCCGGATTGGTGAGGGGCGCCTGAGGCGGCAGAGGCTGCGTAGGTGCTACCGGGACCTGCTGCGCGGGTGCAGCCGGTGCTACGGGAACAGTAGGTGCCGTAGCAGGAGCTGCCGGTACCGTGGCAGTCGCAGGTGCCGCAGGAGTTTCAGCCTTTTCGGCTTCCTTCGCCAGCTCGCTCGGTGCCTTCACCGGCGGGATGTCGGTACGCTCGCGGGTCGGCTTGGAGTACCAGTGCTCACGCTCGGGGCGCTTGCGAACATCCTTGAAGATTTCGGCAATCTCGTTCTCGAGCAGGGTTTCCTTCTCGAGCAGGGCGAACGCCAGGCGGTCCAGAATATCGCGGTTTTCCAGCAGAATCTGGAATGCCTCGTCGTGCGCCTGCTCCAGCAGGGCACGAATCTCAGCGTCGACCTTCGCCGCGGTTGCGTCGGAGTAGTTGCGTGCCGAAGCGCCGCCACCACCGAGGAACGGTTCGGTGTCTTCGCCGCCGAGCTTCACGGAACCGATCACGGCGCTCATGCCGTAGTCGGTGACCATCTTGCGGGCGGTGTCGGTTGCCTTCTGAATATCGTTAGAGGCACCGGTCGAGGGATCGTGGAAGACGATTTCCTCAGCCGCACGGCCACCCATCGCGTACGCCATCTGGTCGAGCAGTTCGTGGCGGGTCGTGGAGTACTTGTCGTCCTGCGGCATGACCATGGTGTAACCCAGGGCGCGGCCGCGCGGAAGAATCGTAATCTTGGTGACCGGCGCGGAGTTACGCAGTGCCGCCGCGACCAGGGCGTGACCGCCCTCGTGGTATGCGGTGACCTTACGCTCGTGCTCGTTCATGATGCGCGAGGAACGCTGCGGACCAGCCATGACGCGGTCAATCGCCTCGTCGATAGCGCGGTCGTCAATCACGTTGCCGTTATCGCGGGCGGTCAGCAGAGCCGCCTCATTCATGACGTTCGCCAGGTCAGCACCGGTGAAGCCGGGGGTACGCTTAGCGACCTGAGCCAGGTCAACGGTGTTAGCGATTGGCTTGCCTGCGGCGTGCACGCGCAGGATGTGTTCGCGGCCCTGCATGTCGGGGGCGTCCACACCAATCTGACGGTCAAAACGGCCGGGACGCAGCAGTGCCGGGTCCAGAACGTCGGGTCGGTTCGTTGCCGCAATGACGATGACGTTCGAGTTGCCGTCGAAGCCGTCCATCTCAACCAGCAACTGGTTCAGGGTCTGCTCACGCTCATCATTACCGCCGCCCATGCCGACGCCGCGGCGGCGGCCAACAGCGTCAATCTCGTCGACGAAGACGATGGCGGCGGGGTCGCTCTTCGCTTCCTTGAACAGGTCGCGCACGCGGGAGGCGCCCACACCCACGAACATTTCAACGAAGTCAGAGCCAGAAATCGAGTAGAACGGCACGCCAGCCTCGCCCGCCACAGCCTTGGCGAGCAGGGTCTTACCGGTGCCGGGAGGGCCGTACAGCAGAACGCCCTTGGGGATCTTTGCACCCAGGCGGGTGAACTTTTCGGGTTCAGCCAGGAACTCGCGGACTTCCTCCAGTTCGGCAAGCGCCTCGTCCACACCGGCGACGTCGCTGAAACGTACCTCCGGCTTGTCCTTGGTGAACTTCTTCGCGCGGGACTTGGAGAAGCTCATGACGGAGGAGCCGCCTCCGACTCGTCCCATCAGGAACCAGAAGAGCACACCAAAGAGCAGAATCGGCAGCAGCAGGGACACCAGGGAGCCCAGGAAGCTGTGCTCAACCGGCTGGTCCGTGTAGCTTTCCAGCTCGGCGGATTCCATTGCCTTAGCAACTTCGTCGCCGCGGGGCTGCACGTAGTAGAAGCGCACCGACTTACCGTAGTTGTCGTTGCCCTTCTTGTAGTCGTCCTTAAGCTGCAGCTCGACGCGCTGGTCGCCGTCGTAGATCTTTGCGCTCTTGACCTGGTGGTCGTTGAGCAGCTGAAGACCGACGTTGGTGTCCACCTGACGCGAGGGCTGAGTGAAGAAGGAGGCCATGAGGAAACCCAGCATGACTACGATAGCTGCGCCCGGCAAGAACCAGGAGCTATTAATCAGCTTCTTCAGGAAGGCCTCCGAGCCTTTCTGCGGAGTATTGGGGTTTTGCGCCAATGCTTTGTCCTTACGTTGCGGCTGTAACCCGTTGGGGTGCGGCATGCCAGCCGGAACACCCAACGATGCAACCTTAAATGTACCCTACCCCGGCGGGCGGCTAGGTACCGGGCTTCTCTATTTCACCTGCGGGCTAAAGGGTTGTAGCACTCGGCGAGGGTGAAAGTGCATCTTCTGCGCCGGGTACATCCGCCTCCGCGTACATTCACCGGCGGGTACAGCAACGCCCCGCTCCCCCACAAGCGTGAGGAGGCGGGGCGTAACCACCTACAGCATGGTTGCTGAGGTGAAGGCTTAGGAGTAAACGTGCGGGTGCAGGGTTGCGACGCAGTCCAGGTTGCGGTACTTCTCAGCGAAGTCCAGGCCGTAACCAACAACGAACTCGGGCTCAATGTCCCAGCCGACGTACTTGACCTCAACGTCAGCCTTGACGACCTTGGGCTTGCGCAGCAGGGTGCAAATCTCAACGGAAGCTGCGCCGCGAGAAATCAGGTTCTGCTGCAGCCATGCCAGGGTCAGGCCGGAGTCAATGATGTCTTCAACGATCAGGACGTTGCGACCCACCAGGTCGGTGTCCAGGTCCTTGAGGATACGCACAACGCCGGAGGACTTGGTGCCGGAACCGTACGAGGAAACAGCCATCCAGTCCATGGTGTAGTGGCCCTTGAGAGCGCGGGAAAGGTCAGCCATGATCATGATGGCGCCCTTGAGAACACCCACCAACAGCACGTCCTTACCGGCGTAGTCTTCGTCGATGCGCGCCGCCAGTTCGGCGACCTTCGCATTAATCTCTTCCTTGCTGAAGAGAACGTTCTTAATATCGTCCTGCACGTCGATAGCCTGCACGATGTATTCCTTCGTATCTTTAGACGCTCTGCGCCTCCGCCGGGGCCCCGGGTGCGGGGTTTCATGCCTTCCCACAGCGGACAATGTGGATGGTGTTCGCCTTAAGTATGGCTTAAAACGGCGCCGCGGCGCACCTCACCACGCAGATAGTGTGTGCTGAGGGCGCTCCGCGGGCACCTAGTTAGGGCCGAGTTGGCACTAATACGAGCACGTCCAGGCGTTTACCGGTTGCCGGATGCACAATTTTGCGGCGGCGGTACGCGCTCACGTGACCGGGCATCTGAACGGGCCCAGCTATCGCGTATTCGGCGGTGAAAGAGTCCAGCGCCTGCAGTCGCTCGAAGCCGGGGTTCTCGCCCCCAGCAGCCTTGCAGGCGGTGGCGAGCACACGCAGACGAAGCGCCGGGTGTAGCGCCGCCACCTGCGCACGGTCCAGTAGCACTGCGTCCTCACGTTCGATGCCGCGCACGGCGGTTCCGGCGGGTAGGAGCGCCTGCTCGTAGGCGGCCTGTGCCTGCTCGTCGAGGTATTCGGCGTCGGGGCCAGCTACGGAGGCGGTGCGCGCCAGGGAGCGGGCGACGTCCCCGCCGAGGTGCTCCTCCAGGTAGGGCAACACGCTGTGGCGGATGCGGGCACGCATGAGGGTTTCGTCGGTGTTGGTCGGGTCGATCCAGGGGGTGAGGTTTTCGGCATCGCAGATGTCGAGCATGTCGGTGCGGCGCAGGCCGAGGAAAGGGCGCAGGTAGGTGACGTCCCCTTCGACGCGCACGGGCGGCATGCCCGCCAGGGAGCGCGTGCCGGAGCCGCGGCTCAGGCCGAGCAGCACGGTTTCTGCCTGGTCGTCGAGGGTGTGGCCGAGTAGTACGGCGCGGGCGCCGGTGGCTTCAACAGCTTTCGTGAAGGCGGTGTAGCGGGCGGTGCGCGCCGCCATTTCGGGGCCCATGTTCCCGACGGGAACCTGCACTTTTTCGGTGATGACGGGGTGAAGCCCCAGTTCGGTGAGGGTCTGCGCGGTCTGCGCGGCGACCGCGGCGGAGTCTTCTTGCAGGCCGTGGTCGACGATGATGGCGCCTACGCGCACGTCGCTGCGGCGGGCGAAGTGCGCGGCAATGGCTGCCAGGGCGAGGGAGTCGGGGCCGCCGCTGCAGGCGACCAGGAGCAGGGGCAGGTCGGCGGTGTCCGCGGTGGAGGCGGTGCGGGAGCGTCCGGTGGCTTTGATGCTTCCGGCGCCGAGGAGCTTTTCGAGGGCGGCGGCGAGGTGGCGGCGGGCAGTGCCGACGGCGGGGTGCAGGCGTCCTGCGCGTCCATTCTGCATGGTGGTTCCTTTATATAGGCGTGCGGGAGGGGTTAGGTGAGGGGGTTGGTGATAGCCAGCTCGATACCGAGCTCTTGGGCGACTTTGAGGACCGCACCAATTGACGGGCCGGGCAACCCACGCTCAATATCGCGGATTGTTTTATCGCTGAGCCCGACCATCCACGCCAACTCCATTTGGGTGATTTTTTCGTACTTGCGGACGGCGCGAACCTGGGCGCCAAATTCCTGTGCGAACCTCGTTGCGTCGAATGCCATGGGGTTTCCTCCTCACCGCTGCAGAACCTCAGGTTATACGAACTATTCTTCGTAATATGCCCATAATAGCACTCCCAGGGGTGCTCTGAGGCTATTTTCCGAAGAATAGTTCGGTTAAACACACCCTTTCGGTACCCCTAATCACAGCCAAGGAGCACAACAAAAGGGGGCGTGCCCACCGCCTCCAGCACGTACGAAAAATCGCACGAACCAGACGCGGGGAGCACGCCCCCAGCAAGCCCTCCGCTCACCTGCCACTAGGACAGCGACTGCAGACGAGCCACAATCGGCGCCAGCTCTTCATGGTAATCAAGAACCATGAGAGGGGTGAAAATAGTGCGGTACGAAGCGTAATAGAAATCTGGTGTTTCATTGAAATCCCACGGCGTGTACCCGTTAGTGAGGAAGCCAGTGTCATACGCCCGGACTTCTTCCCCCTTCGCCAGCGCATGCTGATACATCCAGCTCATTGCTCGATGCAACTCACTACCCTCCTTAATGGGGGCAGCACCCTTCTCCGCACGCACAGCATTCGCCTTATCCAGAGATTCCAGAGCCACCTTGGGGCTACCCGCAGCACGATAAAGGAAGGTAAAGTAGGCGCCACGGCTCGCCGGAGTGTCATAGTGGAAGGAGCCGTCAGACCAACCAGCGCTCAAACCCACACGGGTCGCCCAAATAGCAACCTTATAACGAGCATCACCCGGAGTCAGGTCGGTGTACGGGGACTTCTCCGGCAGGTTCTTCACCTCGGGTGAACCCGCCAGATGGTACAGGTACTCCAGCAAGCGACCACGCGAAATGGTCATGACCCCGTTCGGCAACTTATCTTCACGGGTTCGGGCCAGCCCAACAACCTGCTTCTTCGTAATCAGGCCGGTACACTCCGCCCAGTGCAAATTGGTCATCATGTTTGCGCCGTAATAGAAGTGCATGCCAAAACAATTAACATCAAACTCCAGCTCTTCAACAGGCTGTGCAGATTTCGGCTGAATGTATGCCGCCTGGGCTACGCCCTGACCCATATACCCCATAGTCAGCGCCAACAGTGCCGCCGCACCACGGGTCGAAAGGTTTTTCTTCATTTTCTATCCTCGGTGAAAGGTGTGAGAGTAGAAGAAGAGTGAATCCCTTTGAAGATACCCGGAATCTGCACCTCGCGCAATCAACTACGCCCAGCGTGCAGGCAGATGCGGCGAAAGACACAACAAAAAGGGGGCGTGCCCGCCGCCTCCAGCACGCGCGAAAACTCGCACGAACCGAAAGCGGGGAACACGCCCCCTACAAAAACCGGGTGCACCTAACGGTGCGGCAGCTTAGTGACCCTCAGCTGCGAAACGGTCGATAGCCTCCTGGACCATCTTCTCAGCAGCAGCCAGGTCTTCCCAGCCCTCGCCCTTAACCCACTTGCCGGGCTCCAGGTCCTTGTAACGCTCGAAGAAGTGCTGAATCTCAGCCTTCAGCTGCTCCGGAACATCAGCCAGGGACTTGATGTGGTCGTAACGCTTGTCGGTGGGAACGCACAGAACCTTAGCGTCGCCGCCAGCCTCATCGGTCATGTTGAACACTGCGACCGGGCGGGACTCAACCAGCACGCCGGGAACAACGTCAACGTCCAGGATCAGCATTGCGTCCAGCGGGTCGCCGTCCTCACCGAGGGTGTTCTCGAAGTAACCGTAAGCGGTGGGGTACTGCATGGAGGTGAACAGCACACGGTCCAGGCGCAGGCGGCCGGTCTCGTGGTCCACTTCGTACTTCACGCGGGAGCCGCGGGGAATTTCAATAGTGACGTCGAGTTCCATCGGAACCTTCTTTCTCGTGAGTTAGAGTCACTTTCGCGGCGACTTCGGCGCGCAAGGTGCGAAAGTTAGGTGTTGAACTCACCCATTGTAACCCGTTCGCGCACACCGAAACCGCGTATTCGGCGCCAAAACCAGCGTTATTTACCACGCTCACACCACCGTTAACGTTCCGCCTAGTCCCGCGCCCGCCAGCACACCCCCGCCACCATGCAGGGCAGGTCATATAGGGTTCGTGAAGAGCGGGAGGAGCGTTCCAGCACCGGCGCGTAAATTCGATAGGCACCCCGTCCGCCCGCTATGCTCAAAAGATGCCCTCCAACAAGCACAACACCCAGACCACCACTCTCACCCGCCGTGCCGTCCTCACCCTCGGCAGTATGTTCCTCCTCACCGCCTGCGGATCCGCCGCCATCGAACAGAAACGCCCCGAAGGTTCCGCAAGCCCCACCGGCAGTGCGTCCGGCACCGCCGAGGCGACCGCCTCCGCAAGCCCGAGCGCCACCCCGAGCCCGACCCTCACCCCCGCACTACCCGAAGCGGAACAGGAGCAGCTGCGCAACGCCCTCACCGCACTCTTCGCGGACGGCACCTACCCGCAGTACAGCCTGCTCGTCACCGGTATGGACGGCAACCTGCCCAGCGTCAAGGCAACCACCGCCCCCGCCGACCTGTACGCCGCCAACGCAGACACCGCCCGCGTGCCCGCCTCCACTTTTAAGCTACTGACCCTGTTCGCGCTGAACCACTACGCGAACCTGCAGGCGCGCCTGCGCACCCGCGTCACCCGTGACGCCGCCGGGCTGTACCTCATGGCGGGCGGCGACACCCTGCTCGGCGCGGGCGCCTCCGACCCGAAGCAGATTGTGGGACGCGCAGGCCTGACCACCCTCGCCGAACAGGCCATTAAGGCACTAAACGAGGGCGAAAAGCCGACCGCGGCGCTGCCCGTCTACCTTGACGGCACCTTCTTTAGCGGCCCCAGCGTGAACCCCGGCTGGGAGGAGGCCGACGTGGCATCCGGCCAAATCACGCCCATTCACCCGATTGCGCTCGAATCGCACACGGTGCCGGGCAAGTCGACCGCAAGCAACCCGGTGCGCCCGGATGATGCGGCGGTTGCCGCCCAGCAGGCGTTCGTGGACGCGCTCAACACCGCAGGTAAGGAGTCCGGCCTGAGCTTCACCCTCGCGGAGCGCCGCACCGCCCCCGCGGAAGCGGTTGAAATCGCCGCGGTCGAATCGGCAACCCTGCTGGAGCAGGCGCAGCACATGATGCTCGAATCCGACAACGCCCTGGCTGAGGTGCTCGGCCGTTGCGCCGCCATTGCCGCCGGTAAGGAAGGCAGCGGCGAAGCGGCACAGCAGACCGTCCGCCAGGCACTCGTGGATGCCGGCGTGAACATTGAAAACCTGGTGCAGGCGGACGTATGCGGTATGTCGTTGACGGACCGCGTGACCGCCCGAACCCTCGTGCAGGTCGTGGCGCTCATGAACGCCGACGAACACGCCGAACAGCTGCTGGGCACGTTCCCGGTGGCTGGTGTGAGCGGCACCCTGACCGATCGTTTTGGTGCGGCGAACGCCGTGCACGCACGCACTTTTGTGCAGGCAAAGACCGGCACCCTGTACACGGTCTCTTCACTGTGCGGTGTGGCGACTCGACCCGACGGCACCCGCCTGATTTTCGCAATTATTCTGAACGATTTGGGCGGCGCGGATGCGCTACCCGCCGCGAAGGAACGCGTGGACGCTGCAGCGGCGGCAATTGCGAACCGCTCAACCGCGCCGAGTGCTTCTGCAGGTTCCTCTGCGGCAGCACCCGCTTCGGAGGCGCCCGCGGCGGCAGTTTCTACCGCGGCTGCGGCGGGTGCAGCCTCCTAGCGTGTGCGCCCGGATAGCCCCGAAAGCCCCATAAATCATCCCGTGCAGGTTGATTTTCTGTAGTGTTTCACGTGAAACCTAAAAATCAACCTCTCGGGCTGAGGGGTGGCACTGAGGGGTAGCACGGGGTGCCGATAGGCCCCTCAGCCGGGGCTCGCGCCCACTCCCTGCGGCCCCCTGCGGCGGGGTTTTACGCCCGTCTTGTTTCTCTCTCCTCCAGCAGAAAAGTCACCATGGACCTTACCTTCACCCTCGCTGATCTGACCGCCACCTCCACCTGCGAGCTGCGGCTCTACACCGAGCTTCGGGAACGCGCGCAGAAACAGTCTGCACGCCCGACCCCCGAGAAGCAGGCCGAGAAGCAGGAGCGCGCCCGTGAGTCGTACCGCGAGTGCCTGCGAGTGCTGACCGGCAGTGGAGCGGTCGGCGGTGAGCACGCGGGCAGCATAGTGCGCCCGGTACCCCTGGTGGCGACCTCCGCGGTGGGGCTGACCTACACGGTGGAGCTTGACCGCCTGGACTACCCGGCTGCGGGCGGTGCCGCGCGAATCATCTGCACCCCGCACCTGGGTGAGGCGGCGCATCGGGCGCTGTTGCGCGGCGCCCTGGCGGCTCACCTGCTGACCGCCGGTGCCACCGAGAACGCGGTGCGAATCGACCTCTATCTAGAACACGGCACCGAGTCCGAACCGGAACCCGCCAAGCAAGAGACCACTGAGCAGGAGCCCGCCGAGCTCCCCTCCCCCATTAGTCAACCTCACCGGGTTGATTCGGCGCGTATTCTTCCGCTGATTCGCCTACAGGAGCAGCGACTCCTGCTACTCACCGAGGCGCTGAACGAGGGTGTAGAACCGGCGGAACTTGTCGAGCGCATCCCGCATTTTCTGACCTGCGACGAGTGCCCGGCGTGCCTGAACGCAGCGACATCTCTTGCCCTCGCGACCGAGACCCCTGAACTCGTTACCGAAGACGCTGCTGGAGACGCCGCCGAAGACCCCGAAACTGAGGAGCATCCGGCCATGTACCGGGTGCCCGCCGCCGTGGAGAACGAGAGCGAACAGTACCGCCTGCAGTGCCTGCTAGATGCCCAGCTTGCTTCCCTGGAGGAGCACGCGGCGGAGCACGGCTGGGGCGCCGGTGAGCTTGAGGCGGCGATGCTGCTATCCATGACGAATTATCACCGCCGTGAGCGCGCCCCGTTCTGGCGTGAGCACATTCGCCGCCTGGAGGACGGCCCGACGGCGTGGGTGGCGAGCCGCGATTATGCGCATCTTGACCGGGTACAGGTGCTTTCGGTGGAGCATGCGCACGCTCTTCTGAACACCCCCGCAGACTTGGAAGCCCTCGCCGCCGCGATGAAGGAACCCACCGAGGTTGAGGACGCTCCCGGCTGGTATCGTGTGCGCGGCGCGCAGGTGCGCCTGTTGCGTGCGCGAATTGAGGCTGACCCGAGCCTGGTGATTGCGCCCTCTGACCGTGCGGTTTTTTGTGCGTATGAGGCGGGTTTGAGCCCGCAGATTGCGCTGGACCGCATGGAGTCGCAGGTGAATTATTTCCGTGCGTCGAATCCGGGTGAGCGTGTGCCCGCTGAGTTGGCGGCGACGGGTTTCTTTGGCATGCGTGTGCTGGCGGTGGCGCAGGGCGGTTTCGGTGCCGGATCCGAGGATTCTGCGGACCCCGAAGAGGCTGCCCCAGAGTCCGGCAAGTCGACCGGCGAGTTCCTGGAGGTGCTTCTGCAGGAGCGCATCCGCGTGAAGGATGAGCCGCACCGTGCCCTGCCTTCGGGTATTGGTCCTGGCGATCCGGTGTCTACGGCGACGATTGAGGCGGCTCTGCAGGCTGATGTGCACGGGCTACTGTTCAACGGCACCCTCATGCCGAGCGACCCCGTGCTTAATGGCCCCGTGCCCAGCGAGGATTCTGAGCCGTCCGAGGCTCCCTCCTCATCCCGCGCCCTGCCGAGCGTGCTCGATGCGGCGGCTTCGCTGACGGGGGTGGAGAGCGCCTCCGCGGACCTGCTGTTCCGCCGCGCGCCGCGCCTGAAGAAGGGCGCCTCGAACGCTAAAAATGCAGAAAATCTACCCCGTGAGGTTGATTTTTCCGGCTCTGGCCTGCCCACGGTGGATGCCGTGCACGCGGCGGTTCGCGCCCTCGACCATTCCTATGTGGCGGTTCAGGGCCCTCCCGGTGCGGGTAAGACTTTCCTCGCCTCGCACGTGATTGCGCGCCTGGTGGCGGAGGGCGCGAAGGTGGGTGTGGTGGCTCAGTCGCATGCGGTGATTGAGAATCTCATGGTGGCGTGCTGTGCCCGTGATGGTTTTGATGTTTCGCGTGCGGTGCGTCTGCGCGGTAAGTCGGTGACTCCGGACGCCCCGTGGTCTGAGGTGTCTGATTCTGAGCTGGTGGAGCTGATTTCTGGTGCGGGCGGCCTGCTGTTTGGGGGTACGGTGTGGGATTACGTGAGTGAGCGTCGCGTGCCTGCCGGGTCGCTGGATGTTCTGGTGGTTGATGAGGCGGGCCAGTTCTCTTTGACGAATACGGTGGCGGCGGCTCGTGCGGCGCGTTCGGTGCTGCTGCTGGGCGATCCGCAGCAGCTGCCGCAGGTGTCGACGGGTGTGCACCCGTACCCGGTGGATGTTTCGGCGCTGGGCTGGTTGTCTGATGGTGCGGCGGC
>CAUUAD010000048.1:0-11504 GCA_963542785.1 Rothia mucilaginosa | reverse complement strand
CGCTAGTGGGCGATACCCGCCTCATACGCCATAATGACCGCCTGCACACGATCACGCGCACCCAACTTCGCCAACACATGCGACACATGCGTCTTCACCGTCGCCTCCGAAAGCACCAACTCCCGCGTAATCTCCGCATTCGACAAGCCACGCGCAATCAAACCCAGCACCTCAAACTCACGCGGCGACAACTGCTCAATCAACTCACGATGCGGATAATCCTGCACAGGCTCGCTCTGATAAGAAGAATTAGCCGGGCTTGCATGCTCAGCCGGAATAAACGTCGCCTTAGGAATCTCAGAACCAGCAGCCGGGGGAGTAGCCTGCACAGACTCGGCAACAGGAGCGGGGGAGTCCAGCACCGGAATCATCTGCTCCAACAGACGGCGAGTCGCAGACGGCGCAATCACCGCATCGCCGCGGTGCACCGTACGAATCGCCTCCAGCAGCTGCTCCGGCGGAGTGTCCTTCAACAAGAAACCGCTCGCACCCGCACGCACCGCCGAATACACGTACTCATCAATATCGAAGGTCGTGAGCATAATAATGCGCACCCGCTCATCCTCGGAAACTTCACGCTCGCCGTCACGCTCCAGGATGCGGCGCGCCGCCTCCAGACCGTCGCAGTGCGGCATGCGCACATCCATGAGGATGACCTGCGGCGCCTGCCCCTCAGAGACCATACGGTCAAAAACATCAATCGCCGCCAGTCCGTCGTCGGCCTCCATGACGACCTGCAGGTCCGGCTGGGAGTTCACGAGCATGCTCAAGCCGCCACGCACTAGGCGCTGGTCGTCAACGAGCATCACGCGGATCGGCTGGGTGGTCTGTGGTGCAGAAGTCTGTGGTGCAGAAGAGTACATAGTTTCAATCCTAGATCACGAGGTAGTAGAGGGCACGGGTATTAGAGGTCGCGGTAGGGGAGCGTCGCCTCAACGAGCCAGCCGCCATCGGGCTGCAGACCGTAGGTGAGGGTGCCGTGGTAGAGGGCGATGCGCTCGCTCATGCCGCGCAGACCGTTACCGCTACCGGGTACCGGGCTGCTGGTGCGCTGATTCGAGGCTGAGGTCGAGGCAGAGGAAACAGCGGAAACCGGGTCGTTCTGCACCCGCAAGTGCAGACCGTCCTCACCCCAGTGAATGGTGACGGTGGTTGCCGCGCCGGGGGAATGCTTGAGCGTGTTGGTGAGCGCCTCCTGCACGGTGCGGTACGCTGCCAGCTCGGCACCCTGCGGTAGGGTGCGTGCCATGGTGCCGGTGATTCCGGTGAAGGTGACGGGTAGTCCGGCGCGGCGGCTCTGCTCCACGAGGGCGGGCACATCGTTGAGGGTGGGCACGGGTGCGTAGGCGGTTGCCTCGTCCGTGCGGAGTAGCCCGAGTAGGGAACGCATCTGGGTGAGGGAGTCGCGTGCCGTGTCTGCGATGAGTTCGAGGGTCTGCTCGGCAATATCCGGTTCGCTCTGCTGCTGAGCCTGACCCGGCTGCTCTGCCTGTTCAGTTTGCTGCTCTGCCTGCTGCGCCTGTTGTGTTTGCTGGGCGCGTGCGGTGCGGGCGCTCGCGGCGGCGTAGCGTGCCCCGTCAGCCTGAGAAATAATGCTGGAGAGCGAGTGCGCCACAATATCGTGCATTTCGCGGGCGATTCGGGTGCGTTCGTCCTGCGCTGCGAGGCGGCGTTCCTGTTCCTGCTCGTATTCGAGGCGGCGGGCGCGTTCTTTGAACTCTTCGCTGCGTAGTTCGCGCATGCGGCGGGAGTCGCCGAGGAACCAGAAGACGGTGAAGATGGATCCGCAGAGCACGCCGAGCATCAGGGAGATGAAGATGCGGGCGGGTATGTCGTCCCAGTTGTAGAGGAATGAGAGCGAGGCCTGTAAGGTGACGGCGAGTGCGCCGACCCAGCCGAGAATGAGGCCGCGGAAGCGGGCGCGGCGGGTCCAGTGTCTGCCGATATGGTAGGCTGCGAGGCTGACCGGCGGGTAGCAGGTGATGGCGAGTGAGTCGGGGAAGGGCTCCACGAGGGTGAGGCAGAGCGCCGCGATGACCACGTAGATGCTGCCGTAGGGGAAGCGGTAGCGGAAGTAGAGCGCGGTGGTGCTGCTGAGCGCGGAGATGACCGGGATCCAGCCGTAGCTGTTGACGAAGGCGGCGGAGAGCACACAACAGAAGAACTGTATGTGCGCGACGACGATGATGTTCATCCAGCTGCGTTTGTCTCTGATGTAGTTTTGCACGCGGCTGGAGGCGCTGATTGCGTCGGCGGGTAGGTTGCTGTTTTCTGAGCGGCCGCGGGTATGCGTTACGGCGTGGCCTGATTCGGCTGTCTCTGTGCTGTGCTGTGGGTTCTGCTGGGGTTCGGTGTGCTTGAGGGGCATGTTTCCAGTGTATCGGGGTGGTGGGGCGGGGCTGGGAGCCTCTTTTTGCTCTCACGTGCAGGAATGTTTTGTGGGTTTGTGTGTGGGGTTGTGTGCTTGAGTGAGTATGACACGCCGAAAACGGCTATTTTTAGTGACCTTAGTTACTTTTTTGAAAAATATTCCTTCAACTAAAACTTGAGAGTTTGGGGTTGTATGGGGTTCGAATTCGGGTTTAAGAGACTTGAAACTCCCTTAAGTAACCTATTTTGGTTGAAAAACCTTCAACCAAGGCGGAGAGTTTAAGGGAAACCCCCTCATCAAACCATTTTTGGAACCATTGCGGTACAGGTCTTTGATGGGTATAGTTTTGGCTGTACCGAAATTCTGCGTCCAGGAGGCAAGGCCTCGCAGAGTGAACACCAAGCGCTCTGAAACGCGAAAGTCCCTATGCAGGGGACCGGTTACAGCATTATGTCGTTATCACCAGAGGTTAGGCGCAAGCCGACTTTACTCACTCGAATCTCTACTCAGGTGACGTTCTTCGCCGCACACCAAAGCGGCGGGTGATAACTCTTATTCCTCAAAATGACATCACTCTCGAAGGACATACATGTCTACTAACATTTCTCGCCGCAAGGTTGTCGCTGGCGCAGCATGGGCTGCTCCGGTCGTTGCAGCATCCGCTGCAGTTCCCGCTTTCGCATCTTCCACTGAGTGTGAGTGGAACTCCACCGAAAACTACAACATCTCCGGTCAGCCCTCTGGTGCACGCGACACCCTGAAGGTTACCATTCCTGCTAAGGTTGACAAGCTTCGCTTCGAGGTCGCTGGTGGCGCAGGTGGTGGCTCCGCTCAGGTTGCTGGTGGTTCCGGTGCTCTCGTGACCGGTGAAATCCCCGTCAAGGCAGGCCAGGTTGTTGAGCTGGTCGCAGCTGCCGGTGGTGTAGCTTACCTGGAGTCCGAGCCCGGTGTTGACAGTGCAGCTATCTGGCAGACCCGCCCCGCAACCGGTGGTAAGGGTTACGGTAACGGTGGTGACGTGAACGAGCAGGCTGTTCCCGCCGACGCTAAGTCTCGCGTTGACGCTATCTGGCCCGGTCCTTCCGACATGAAGCGTTACCTCTACGGTGGTTCCGGTGGCGGTTCCTCCGCTCTGATTGTCGACGGCACCCCGATTGCTGTTGCAGGTGGCGGTGGCGGTGCGGGTATCCGTACCCAGCCCGGTACCAACAACATGCCTGCTAATTCGCCTTACTACAACCCCAAGGCAGTCAACGCTTCCACCACCTCTCTGGGTGACACCGCAGTTAAGACTGTTCTGCCCGCAGGCGCAAGCGCATCCGCTGCAACCGGTGGCGACGCTGAGACCTCCGTCTCCCACTACACCGTTCTGAAGCCGTACGCTTCTGACCGCACCGCTATGAAGGTTGAAGGCGGTAAGGGCGGCGGCAACGGCGTCGGCGGTAAGGGTGGCGACACCCCCATGCTGTACAACGACAAGGGCAACGTCTACGGCGTTCTGGGCTTCAAGAGCCAGAACCAGCAGGAGCTCTTCAGCTCCTCCACCGCTGGTGACAAGGGTGGCTCCGGCTTCGACGGTAAGGGTGCAGACGGCGTCTTTGCATACTCCTACCAGATCGATAACCACGACATCTCCAAGCTGGAAATCGTTCACCAGACCAACCCGCTCGACACCAACAAGAAGACCAGCTACCGCGAGGATTACACCCGCAAGTCCTTCAGCGGTTACCAGACCGTTGTTTCCGCAGGTGGTGGCGCAGGCTATGGTGGCGGTGGCTCCGGTGCGGCTCGTGGCCTCTCCTCCATCATCACCTCTCAGAAGTGGAACGCTAACGAAGAGCCGACCGCATACCGCCAGAACGTTAGCGCACTGCTTCAGGCAGGCGCAGGTGGCGCAGGTGGCTCCTACGTTTCCCCCACCGTTCCCAACGGTGAGATTACCTCCGCTAACAATGCTGCAAAGCAGTCCGGTGTCCGTAACCCCGGTTACGTGAAGATCACCCTCTGCACCCGCTCCTAATAGCAGTAGCATGTAGGGCTCTCACTTTGAGTGAGAACTCATAACGATATTCCCCGGCTGATTAGTCAGCCGGGGAATATTGTTTTAACCGGCAGCGGCTGGGCATCTCCAGAACCCAGGCCCCCAGAATTCAGTCGGGCACCGGATTGAAGCAGACGGGTAGGGGAGTAGCGGGGTAGAAGCTGCGGCTACTCAGACGCCGTCTAGCCCAGAGTCTGAGAACCCGCCCGCGCACTCTACCGCCCACCCGCGGCGCGTATTACGGTAGAGGCATGACTGAAGCACGTAGCATCGACCTCGCCGTCATCCCCGGCGACGGCATCGGCCCCGAAATCATTACCGAAGCCCAGCGCATCCTCACCCGCGCCTGCGAGCTCGAAAACATCACCGTCAACCCCACCCAGTACAAGCTCGGCGCCGAGCACTGGCTCGAAACCGGTGAGACCCTGCCCGAGTCCACTATGGAATCCCTCAAGAAGCACGACGCGATTCTCTTCGGTGCCATCGGTGCCGACCCGCGCAGCGGCAAGATCCCATCCGGCCTCATCGAACGCGAAATGCTCCTGAAGCTGCGCTTCGCCTTCGACCACTACATCAACCTGCGCCCCTCCCGCCTGTACCCCGGCGCGGTATCTCCGCTGGCCAACCCCGGCAACATCGACTTCGTGGTCGTGCGTGAAGGCACTGAAGGCCCCTACATCGGTAACGGCGGCGTGATTCGCCAGGGCACCCCGCACGAGATTGCCACCGAGGTCTCCCTCAACACCGCACACGGTGTGGAGCGCCTGGTACGCTACGCCTTTGAGCTGGCATCCACCCGCCGCAAGAAGGTCACCCTCGTGCACAAGACCAACGTGCTCACCCACGCCGGCCGCCTCTACAACCGCTACTTCACCGAAGTCGCGGCTGAATTCCCCGAGGTTGAGACCGACTACCTGCACATTGACGCGACCACCATCTTCATGGTCACCGACCCCTCCCGCTTCGACGTGATTGTCACCGACAACCTCTTCGGCGATATCATCACCGACCTTGCCGGCGCGGTCACCGGCGGTATTGGCTACGCGGCAAGCGGCAACATTAACGCCGTCGGCGAGTTCCCCTCCATGTTCGAGCCCGTGCACGGTTCTGCACCGGATATCGCCCGCCAGAACAAGGCCAACCCCACCGCCGCAATCCTCGCCGGCGCGATGCTGCTGCGCCACCTCGGCTACGATGCCGCCGCGGCCCGCATTGAGGACGCCGTCGAGGCGGACATGCGCGAGAACGGCGCCACTGTGCGCGGTACCGATCAGGTGGGCGCGGACGTGCTCGCACGCCTCGGCTAAGCTCAGCTGGCTAAAACTCGCTCATGACAGCATGAGCGCTGAATAAAAACGCTAGGGAAGCCCGGAAGGAACACACCTTCCGGGCTTCACCTGTTCACATCTTGAATGGGAGAAAAGGTGCGCATGCGGCAAACTCATCTTTCCGGTACTCTAAACAGGTCAGGCACACCCGCCCGGCACCTCGGCGGTGGACACCATCCACCACTAGCTTTGATGCATCCAACTAGCACAGACCGCTAGATGCACCATCTGCCCCGCACGACAACGCGCCCGGCGGCACACACCGGTCCCTCGCCACGCCGCGAGAACCGCCACTCAAAGAACGCCCACAGAGGCAACTAGACGAAGAGGAACGCAGAACGATGGCCATCGAATTCAGCCACGAAGCAAACCAGTCACCCGCCACCGCCGAACGCCGCGCCGAAATCCTCGCAAACCCCGGCTTCGGCGACTATTTCAGCGACCACATGGTCACCATCGACTGGGAAGGCGACTACAAGACCGGCGGCACCTGGTACGACGCACGAGTTCACCCCTACGGCCCGCTCGTCCTCGACCCCGCAGCATCCGTCTTCCACTACGGCCAGGAAATCTTTGAAGGCATCAAGGGCTACCGCCACGCCGACGGTTCCGTATGGACCTTCCGCCCCGAGAAGAACGCGGCACGCTTCGCGAACTCCGCACACCGCCTCTCCCTGCCTCAGCTGCCCGAAGAGACCTTCATTGAATCCCTGCGCCAGCTCATCAAGGCCGACGAATCGTGGGTACCCACCGGTGACGGCGAAGCCTTCTATTTCCGCCCCTTCATGATCGCAACCGAGGCGTTCCTGGGTGTTCGCCCCGCACGCCACGTGCAGTACCACGTCATCGGCTCGCCCGCAGGTAACTACTTCGGCACCCCCGAACCCGTGGACATCTGGCTCTCCACCACCTACGCCCGCGCAGGCGAAGGCGGCACCGGTGCGGCAAAGTGCGGCGGTAACTACGCGGCATCCATGATTGCCCAGACCGAAGGCGAAAAGCACGGCTGCAAGCAGGTCATCTTCAAGGACCCGCACCGCGGTGACGCCATCGAAGAGCTCGGCGGCATGAACGTGTTCTTCGTGTTTGGCAAGGAAAACAAGATTGTCACCCCCGAACTGACCGGCACCATTCTCGAAGGTGTGACCCGCTCCTCGCTGATTCAGCTCGCCAAGGACCGCGGCATGACCGTCGAAGAGCGCGCTATCACCCTCACCGAGTGGCGTGAAGGCGTCGCTAACGGTGACATCACCGAAATCTTCGCCTGCGGCACCGCAGCAGTGGTTGCCCCCATCGGCAAGCTCAAGGCTGAAGACTTCGAAATCCCGGCACCCACCGAGCACTTCGGCGAAATCTCCAAGAGCCTGCGTGAAGAGCTCGTCGGCATTCAGCTGGGCACCGTTGAGGACCGCCACGGCTGGATGACCCGCCTCATCTAAAACGTGAATCTAACGTAACCCGCGAAATCCCCGCAGGATGCGCCCGCCCGACCCGCACGTCGCGCCGCGAGCAGCCCGCGGGGATTCGCTGTGCCCGCTGATATAGGGAAGGCCGATATAGGGGAGGGGAGAGGCGCCCCCGCTGAGGCATCCTTGCGGAGGCGCCCCGCTGAGGCGCACCCTGCCGCCCCGCCTGGCTAAACCCTATCCCGCTAACCCCAATCCCGCCGAACCCGACCCGCGAAGGCTGGTACCCTAGAAAGTATGCGTATTGCACGATTTACCGTAAATAATGAGCTCCACTTCGGGCTGGTAGAAGGCGACGCAGGCGAAGAAACCCTGCGCGTACTCGCCGGCGACCCCTTCTACTCGGGCATCGAACCGACCGGCACCACCTACCCCATCGACCAGGTGCGCCTGCTCGCCCCGATTATTCCCCGCTCCAAGGTGATTGGAGCGATCGCAAACTGGGCAGGAACCGAGGCGCCCGCCTCCCCGCAGTTCTTCCTCAAGCCCAACACCACCGTGATTGGCCCCGGCGACCCCGTGACCCTGCCCGAGTACTCCGAAGCCGTCAGCGCAGAAGGTGAACTCGCCGTCATTATCGGTCGTATCGCCAAGTCCGTGCCTCTTGAGCGCGTGCACGAAGTCATCTTCGGCTACACCGTAGCCAACGACCTCACCGCCCGCGACCTGCTCGAAGACCGCCAATGGACCCGCGCCAAGGGCTTCGACGGCTCCACCCCGCTCGGCCCGTGGATCGAAACCGACCTGGACACCGACTCGCTGAACATCACCACCTGGGTTGACGGCGACGTCGTGCAGGAAGGCAACACCTCCGAAATGCACTACTCCGTAGCCGAACAGGTGGCTGCTGCCTCCGAAATCTTCACCCTGCTACCCGGCGACGTACTGCTCACCGGCACCCCCGCCGGAATCAGCGTACTGCGCGACGGCAACGAAGTAGAGGTCGAAGTCGAAGGCATCGGCTCCCTCGTCACCCGCGTGCGTGCCTAAACAGCCCGCGCCCCACAACGTAACGTACATCCTGAAACACACCGTCAAGGAGACATCATGACCGAATACCACGGTCCCGTACTCAACAGCCCCGCAGACACCCGCGTCCGCTTCTGCCCCTCGCCCACCGGCACCCCGCACGTGGGCATGGTCCGCACCGCCCTCTTCAACTGGGCCTACGCACGCCACACCGGCGGCAAGCTGATCTTCCGCATCGAAGACACCGACGCAGCACGCGACTCCGAAGAGTCGTTCAACCAGGTGCTCGAATCCCTGCACTGGCTCGGCATCAACTGGGACGAAGGCGTCGGAGTCGGCGGCCCCCACGAGCCCTACCGACAGTCCGAGCGTAAGACTGCAGGCATCTACAACGAGATCTTCGAAAAGCTCGTTGAAGGCGGCTACGTGTACGAAGACTTCTCCACCTCCGACGAGGTCAAGGAACGCCGCAAGGCAGCCGGTCAGGACCCGCAGCTCGGCTACGACAACTACGACCGCAACCTCACCGAAGAGCAGAAGGAAGCCTACCGCGCCGAGGGCCGCAAGCCCGTGTGGCGTCTGCGCATGCCCGACGAAGACATCACCTTCAACGACCTCGTTCGCGGTGAAATCACCTTCAAGGCCGGTACCGTGCCCGACTACGTGGTCGTCCGCTCCAACGGCGACCCGCTGTACACCTTCGTGAACCCCGTGGACGACGCACTCATGGGCATCACCCACGTGCTGCGCGGCGAAGACCTGCTCTCCTCCACCCCGCGTCAGATCGCGCTCTACCGCGCACTCATCGACACCGGCGTGACCAGCTTCATCCCCGAATTCGGCCACCTGCCCTACGTCATGGGCCAGGGCAACAAGAAGCTCTCCAAGCGCGACCCCGAATCGAACCTCTTCCTGCTGCGCGACTCCGGCTTCATCAAGGAAGGCCTGCTGAACTACCTGTCCCTGCTGGGCTGGTCCCTCTCCGCAGATCAGGACGTCTTCACCATTGATGAGCTCGTCGAGCACTTCGACGTACACGACGTTGTCGCCAACCCCGCACGCTTCGACGTGAAGAAGGCAGAGTCCATCAACGGCGACCACATCCGTGCGCTCGACCCCAAGGACTTCCGCGACCGCCTCATCCCGTACCTGCAGGCTGCAGGCGTACTCGGTGAAACCCTCACCGAGCGTGAAGAGCAGGTCCTCACCGAAGCTGCACCCCTCGTCCAGGAGCGTATGCAGCTGCTCGGCGAAGCACCCGGCCTGCTCGCATTCCTCTTCAAGGCTGACGAAGAAATCAGCACCGCAGACGACGCACGCAAGCAGCTCAAGGAATCCGCACCGCAGGTTCTCGCCGCAGCGATCGAGGCTCTGGAGCCCCTCGAGGACTTCACCGCAGCCAACATTGAGGCAGCCCTGCGCGCCGCAATCGTCGACGGCCTGGAAATCAAGCCGCGCCTCGCATTCGGCCCCGTGCGTATCGCAGTGTCCGGTGAGCGCATCTCCCCGCCGCTGTTCGAATCCATGGAAATCCTGGGCAAGGAATCCTCCCTCGCACGCCTGCGCAAGCTTGCCGCTGAACTGAGCTAACCATGAGTCGGTCGAATAACCAATCCATCATCGGCAAGGCGCTGCTCAAGGGCACCCTCATGGCGCTCACCAACGCCTGCATTATCTGGCTGATTCTGTACATTGCCAACATGGACAAGTCCGTCTTGATGGTGGTCGCTGTTGTCGTTGCGGCAGCCTTCGGATACGTGACTGCCTACTTCGAGGCGCGCGCCGCCCTGAACGCTCAAGAAGCTCAGGCACGGCACGCCCGCGGCGGCGACGTCAGCAGCTCCTCGTCTGACGGCGTAGACACCTCGGGCTCTTCGCGTGAAGAGGACGACGAAGACGACTTCGTGGACCCGGGACCCGACCCGGACGCAGGCGACTTCGACGCCGGAAGCTCCAGCAGCTCCAGCAGTTCGGACTACAGTAGCTACAGCAGCTCCGACTACTCTGGCGGCGGCGACTCCGGTGGAGGCGACTCCGGCGGTAGCAGCGACTAAGCTCTAGAGAATCCCCTTATCCAGCGGGAATCAGACGGCCGAAAGGTCTGAAGAAACCCGGCGGATAAGGGGATTTTTCATAAATTTGAGAATATTTTTTGTGATGGGTGTTTCCTGTAAAACTACTAGTCAGTATGTTTTGCTGGGGTGAATCTGGTTCCATTTTGGGAAGTGTGGCAAGAATTTGGTTTGCGCACCCCGGCAAAGGCTCGTATAGTAGTACCTGTTGTTGCGACGAACAGAAAAGTTCAAAACGAAAACATGCGGTTGTAGCTCAGTTGGTAGAGCACCACCTTGCCAAGGTGGATGTCGCGAGTTCAAGTCTCGTCAACCGCTCCACTCAAGCCCCGAGGTTCGCCTCGGGGCTTTTTCGTTGTCTCTGGGTTTTTAGTTTTTTGGAGGCGTGGGCAGCGGGTCCTGTGATTTTTCCCGAGGTTGTTGCTTGGGTGGGGTGGCCGCCAGGCTGCTTTGGTTACCTGACGACCTGACTGCCCGGTCATCTGGCTATCGGGAGGCAGTGCAGGAAAAATCTTCAAAAAAATTTGGGGCTCAAAGCGTGCAGAGGAGGGGGTAAAACTACTCTCCGAGCCACCTCGGAGCTGCTTTGAAGGGTGAAAATCGGCCCCAAAACCCTCTTTTTGAAGAAATTTAAAAAACTTTTTAACCCCAAAAACCCCGGAAACACGCGGAAGTAGCGGGCATAAAACCGTGAATGTGAGGCGGCTCTCCAGATTTCGGCTTGCACGCCTCCAGAAAGACCCGTATAGTTATTACTCGTTCCGGTGAAAAGCCGAAAGGCGAAAACGGAACGGTAATGGGATATGGTGTAATTGGCAACACGAAGGTTTCTGGTTCCTTTGTTCTAGGTTCGAGTCCTGGTATCCCAGCTAACCTCCTAACGGAGGTTGCGGCCCCATCGTATAGCGGCCTAGTACTCCGCCCTCTCACGGCGGCAACACCGGTTCAAATCCGGTTGGGGTCACCACTAGGAAAAAAGCCTGGTTTCTTCGGAAGCCAGGCTTTTTTGTTTATATCTGTATCTGTCGGAAGATCTTTTAGATCCTACGGTGCCGCCGTGAGCCTCTCACGGCGCCGCTCCTTACGTCGCGGCACTCCGGGGCATGATGGAATCCCTCGCGCGCTCGGCATCATGCCCCTCCGTCACCGTTACAAACCGGTTGGGGTCACACTAGGAAAAAAGCCTGGTTTCTTCGGAAGCCAGGCTTTTTTGTTTACCCAGCACCTCTAAGTCTAGATTCGGTAATGACTTAGCGA
>CAUUAD010000047.1:0-11745 GCA_963542785.1 Rothia mucilaginosa | reverse complement strand
GCGCTACCGCACAGACCCGGCAGAAGCACATGATCCCACTCCAGGCCCTTCGCCGCGTGCATGGTCATCAGCTGCACCGCGTTCGGGTCGGGCTCCACAGCACCCAACGCCAGGCCCTTCTCCTCATCGTCGGCACGCTCAAGCCAGGCGAGGAAGCCCATCACGTAGCTCACGCCGCCCGAAGACAGCAGGAAGCGGCGCGCACCCGGGTCGCCCTCCTCCGCGCTCACGCCGTCAGAGCCGGCGTAAATCATCGCGTTAATACGAGGCGCCGACATGCCGTAGGCGGCGGCCACCTCGTGGAAAGCGTCCAGGTTCGCGCGTGAACCCAGCGGGTCGGTACCCGGGCGGACCGCCAGCTCAATATCGAGGAGCAGGGTCCGCTCAATCTCGTACAGAAGCGTGCCCAAGTCCTCACTCAAACCGGCACGCAGCACGCGCATCTGCTCAGCAAAAGCACGCAGACGCTCCAGCGCCGCCGGGGAGAAACGGCGGCCGCGGTACTGCTCACCGTAGAGAGGTTCGCCGTCCGCGCCATCCTGCGGCAGGTTCTCTACCGCCTCGATCAGGGAGGCGTAGCCGGAGGAATCCTCCACCGCACCCTTGAGGGTTTCGTCCAGACGTTCCTGGGCGGCACGCAGGTGCTCCGCCTGCAGGTTGATAGCGGCTGCGTCGTCGGCGTCTTCAGCCTCGGCAAGCATACGCAACGCCATCTGCTCACGCAGGGCACGCTCACGCTCACGCACCAGCGCCTGCGCCCAATCGCCCAGCGCCAACATATCCGCCGCACCCAAACGCCAACGCGCACCCGTCAGCAGGCGCGCCAGGGCATCCGAACGGTTCGGATCAGCCAGCACACGTAGCGCCGACACCAAATCCACAACCTCCGGCTGGGAGAGCAAACCGCCCAAACCCACCTGCTGCACCGGAATACCCAGGCGCTCGCACTCCACACGAATCGGGTCCAGCTGACCGTGCACACGCGCCAGCACCGCAATCTCAGGCATCTTCAAACGCGGACGCACAGAACCATCACCGGAACGATGCGCCGCGTAGGCGCGCTCATACTCGCGCACCGCCTGCGCACGCATCGCAGCAATACGTTCGGCAATAGCCACAGCCTCCTCGCGGTCAGAGTCGTGGTACGTCAAATCAACGCGCCCCACCATGCCCGCGGCAGCCTGCTCAAAAGCGGGTGAACCAGGCTCCCCCACCAGGGCGCAGCGCGGGCGCAGGTCAGGAACCTGAGCGGCGGTAATATCGCCGTCGGCGGCACGCACCCACTCGGGAACCTCCTTCAGCTTCTCCGCCACGTGGTTCGCCGCGTTCAGCACCGAAATGTCGTTACGCCACGCAATGGACAGGAACAGCGGCCGCGCATGCGCGGTCGGGAAATGACGGTAGAAGCTGAACATCTGGCCATCCGAAGCACCACGGAAACCGTAAATCGACTGCTTCGGGTCACCCACAGCCATCACCGGATGCGCCGGAATACCCGCCGCCTCATCGGCACCATAAATCGAGGAGAACAAGCTCATCTGCGCGTGCGAAGTGTCCTGGAACTCGTCCAGCAGAACCACCTTGAAGCGGGCACGCTCGCCCTCGCGAATTGCCGGGTCAGCCTCCGCAATGCGGGCGGCAAAACGCATCAGGTCACCAAAATCCAGCACCTGCATGCGCGCCTTCACGCGGGCGTAGCTCATCGCCATGCGCGCGTACACTCGGCGGTTCCGCAGCAGACGCTGAACCTTCAGGATGTCCTTCTCAGTCTTCGTCTCACGGCGAGGCTCGGGCACCGCCGCGTACGCCGCCAACTGCTCGGTGCAGAAGTCAATAACCTGTTGCGGCTCCACCAGGTGCTCCGCGCACTCGTCAGAAAGCTGCAGCATCTGGTTAATCATGGTCGCCGCAGACACCGGCACACCGTCCTTATCGAGGGGAAGCTCCCCTTCCCAGTACTGCACAATCTGCGCGGCAAGCTGCCACTTCTGCGCATCGCCAAGCATCTGCGCGTCCTGCTCCACGCCCAGGCGCAAACCGTACTCTTTGACGAGGTTATTCGCGTAGGAGTGGTAGGTGAGCACGGTCGGGTCAGCGATGCCCTCGCGCAGCTCCTCATCGCTCGGGGCGACGCGGCGGCTACGGCGCAGCGTGTTCAGGCCAGCACGCATACGGCTGCGCAGCTCGGTTGCCGCCTTGCGGGTGAAGGTCACGCCAAGCACCTCTTCAGGGCGCACAAAACCGTTATCGACCAGCCAAATCACGCGGTCGACCATGGTCGCGGTCTTACCCGAACCGGCGCCCGCAATGACGAGGGTCGGGGCGGGGCCCGCCTCAATCATGCGGACCTGCTCGGGGGTCGGCTTCTTACCGTCGGCGCCGTTGAGCATCTCGGCAATGTCGAGGGCGCTGCGGTAGTCGGCAGGCTTCAGCGCGGGGTCATTCGCGGCGGCTTCAGCAGAGAAGAGCACG
This sequence comes from Rothia mucilaginosa, assembly GCA_963542785.1. Lineage (GTDB taxonomy): Bacteria > Actinomycetota > Actinomycetes > Actinomycetales > Micrococcaceae > Rothia > Rothia mucilaginosa_G. The sequence goes on along the minus strand of CAUUAD010000047.1, from coordinate 9,273 downwards.
CCGTTGGGCAGCTGCCAGCTATTGTGCTCGCACCACTGGGCGGGGGTGAGCATGCCGGTGCCAGAACCGGGGTGAGCGCCGGGGTTAGTAGCGCTCTGCATATCAGCGCTATATGCGCCAGAGTCAGTCATGATTCCTCTTCCTCATGGATCATTCTCATGGGAGGTTCGGGGTGAGTGATATCGAAAGTAAACGTAGGGTACGCGGCTACTAGGGCTGAGTCACCTGACGGCCGCGCGTACAAATCGGGCAGATCTCCGGCAGACGGCACCCATAGCCGCCCTCACGGTGACGAGTCTGCACCTGCGAGCCAGCAATCAGCTCCGCGGCGTGCTGCACCAGCTCAGCCGCCCACGAATCGTGCTCCGTCAGTGCCGGCTGAACCTGCAGACGAGTCTTGCTCTCGTCGTTCACGCCCGAGGCGCCCAACTGCACGAGCGCCGCGCCTGCGGAATGACCCGTGTAGCCGGTGTACTCCAGCTCCTGGGGGCGGGCATCCGGTAGCGGTTCGCCCGCCTCCAGGGCGGCGGCTTCGGCTCGGTAGCGCTCCTCCAGCTGCTCGCCCGCGCCAGCTTCCACCGCAACCTGGTAGGCGGCAAGCTGCGGATGCGTCTCCATCTCCGAGCCAGTCGGCTTAGACTTACCGGTTTTCAGGTCAACAATGGCGTAGCGGCGGGTTCCGTCCTCCGCCGGGGCGGTACCCTCGAGGCGGTCCACACGACCGGTGAGCAGCGCATCCAGCTCGCCGACCTCACCGGCGGGGTCGAAGGGCACGGGCACACGCACCGCGAAGGAGCCTTCAACACCGAGGTTCTGCCAGCCGGCGTCACCCATGTGCTGACGGTAGTAGTAGCTCAGGCGCAGAATCATGCGCTTGGCGCGCTCGTAGAGGGCGTAGGATTCCCAGGGCACGCGCTCGCGGTACTCTTCGTCGGTTTCGTCCTCCTTGCGGGCGGGCACGCCGAGAGAGCTAATGCGCTCGTCGAGGGCGGTTTGGAGCTCTTCGAGGGTGCCGGTCGGGTACTCTTCGGCGATGGCGTGAACGAGCGTGCCGAGCGAGCGGGACAGGTCGGTTTGGGCTTCCGCACGGGCGGCGGAAACCAGCCAGTCCAGCGGGGAGCTGTGAATGGTTTCCAGACGCGAGGGCGAAAGCGTAATCGTGCGGCGGCCGGGACTTTCTGCAGGGTTTTCAGCCTGTTCTTCGCCGTCTTCACCGTGGTTTTCGTCCAGCTCAGCGTGGTCTGTCAGGCGGTGCGCAAAGAGCAGCTCCGTGCTAGAAAGCGGCAGCAGGCCCCACCACTCGTCGGGTGCGGCACCGGGCGCCTGCGCATTCGCTAGGCGCGCCAGAGTGCGGGAGGCGGCATCGAGTCGGTACGCGGAAGCCTCCGGGGTGAGCGCCTCTTCCTCCGGTGCGCTGTGCATCGGTGCGCCGTTCTGCTGTGTGTCCTTCTGCTGGGCGTCTTCGGCGCGCATCGCGTTCATCGATTCCTCAACGAGGGTGCGGCGAAGCTCCGCCACGAGGGAACGCAGGGTAGCGGGGCGGCGCACACGGGTGATGGGCACGTCCGTGGAGTCGCCGACCGCGTCGGTGGGTAGCACGAAGTCGAAGAACTCGCCGGGTGCCTGATCGTCGTTGCGCACGGCGGTGAGCACAAGGCGGGTGCTGGCTCGGGTGGCGGCGACTGCGAACATGCGCAGCTCGTCGTGGCGGGTGTCGCGCACGCGTTCGGGATAGCTACGGATGCGGGCGGGCGGCACCGGCTGTTCGCTCTCACCCGCCTGTTGTTCTGCCTGCTGGGCGCGCTGGCGGAGGCGCGCATCGCACAGGTCCGTAAGGTCGCCGGTGCTCAGCAGGGAGCCGCGCACGGTGGTGTTGGGCCAGGTGCCTTCCTGCAGACCGCATACATATACGGTGCGCCAGGACTGACCTGCGGCGAGTGCGGGGGTGAGAATCTCGACCGCGTCTTGGCGTACGCCGCGGGCGGCGAGGGTGTCCATGGGCAGGTCCTGCGCGTCGATGAAGTCGAGGAACTGCTCGGCACCGGCGCCGCGCATCTGCTCGTCGAATCGGTCAGCGGCTTCAAAGAGACCGATCATGGCGTCAAGGTTTCGGTGGGCTGCATCGGCGTCGGGGCCTGCACCGCGCGACTGGGCGACCCAGGTCTTTTCGAGGCCGCTGGCTTCCCAGAGTGCCCAGAGCACTTCGGTGCTGGTGGATTCGGGCCGGGCGAGTGCTTTACGTCCGGCGGAGAGCACGGCTGCGATGCGGTGCACGGCGCGTCCTACGCCCTCTTCGGGGAGGGTTTCGGGGTGTAGCAGGGCGCCGAGGAGCAGGTCGTCGCTGGGTCGGTGTCCACCGCTTTGCAGTTCGATGGATCGTAGCTGCTGGCGGAGTCGTCGCACGTCCATGCTGGATGCGCCGCCGAGCCGGGAGGTGAGCAGGGTGATGGCGCTCTGCGCGCCGCCGAGGGGGTTGGCGCGGCTTTCTTCGGCGATGACGTCGTCGAGGCTTCGGCGCATGAGCTCTTCAGCTTCGGAGGCGCTGAGGGTTTCGTAGCCACCACGCTCCGCCGCCTCCGCACCTTCTGCGGCGGGCATGTGCACGGCGGGATTCAGCGCCTTCTCGCCGCGCTTGCGGGCGTAGACGAGCAGGCTGAGCGCGTCGAGGAAGGGGCGTACGGCGGGCTCGTCGCGCACCGGCACGAGCGCCGCGGAGGTACGCGAGGGAATACCGTTCGAGGAGAGCACGCGGCGGATGCGCGCCACGTCCGCGCTGCTACGCACGATGATGGCGGACTCGCGGTAGGGATGGTTGCCGTAGATGCGTTCTTCGAGCAGCATTTGGGCGATGAGGTTCGCCTCGTCCTGAGAGCTGGAGAGCGCATACTTATACACGCCGGCGGGTGCGGTGCGGTAGTGTGCGGGGTCGAGGATTTTGCCGTCGGCGCCCAGATGCAGCAGCGGTTCGTCGGCGGTGCCCCAGGTGAGGGCTTCGTCGGCGGGGGTGGTGTTGATGCGTCCGAAGGTTGCGGGCGCACCATTCTTGACCCCCTCCTGCACGCCATTCTTCGCCCTATCCTGTTCAGCGGTGAGCGGCACGAATCGGGTGTAGCGCGGCAGGCGGCGGCGAATGTCCGCCACGAGCGGCATCATGAGTGCGGGCAGGCGGTACGAGGTGGTGAGCGTGCGGGTGCGCGTGCTGGGGAAGCTTGCCTGCAGGGTGGTAACGAGGTCGGGGCGGGCGCCTCGGAAGCCCTGGACGACGGCTTCGTCGCTGTAGGTCATGACAACCTGGGGGCCTTCAGCGAAGAGGTCGGGGTGGGTTTCAGCCAGGTGCGCGGCGTCTGCGGGGGCGACTTCTGCGGCGATGAGGCGCAGCAGCCGGTAGATAGAGGGGCTGAGTTCCTGCACGTCGTCGATGAGGATCAGGTCGTAGCGGCGGCGTTCTTCGGCGAGGAATTCGGGGGCGCGCAGTAGCAGCCGGCAGGCGTCGTTGATGAGTACTGCCGGGTCGTAGGCGTTTTTGGCGCGGAGGGCTCGCACGGCACGGTATTCGGTGTGCAGTTGGGCGAGGGCGTGCCAGGCGGGCTGGTTGTGTTCGGTGGCGAGGGCGTGTACGTCTTCGGCGGTGAGGTCGTATTCTGCCATGCGGTCGAAGAAGTCGCGGATTTCGTGGCGGAAGCCGCGGGTTGCGAGGGCGTCGCGGAGTACGTCGGGCCAGGCGGGTCCGGGTGCGATGCCTTCGGCGTGGTTGGCGAGTAGTTCGCCGATGATGACGTCTTGTTCGGGGCCGGAGAGGAGTTTGAGGTTGCCTTCTACGCCGCTGAGCAGCCCGCGGGTTTGGGCTCGTTTGAGCAGGTCGAAGGCGTATGCGGCCCAGGCGCGGGTGGGTGCTACAGAGAGGCTGCGGTCGCTGGATGCGGCGATGGTGTCTCGCATGCGGGTCGCGGCGGTGCGGGTGGGTGCGAGGATGAGCAGGCGGGCGGGGTCGTTCCCGTCGGCGAGGTAGCGCAGGGCGCGTTCGGTGAGGTGGTGGGTTTTACCGGTTCCGGGGATGCCGGTGAGAAGTTGGGTTGTCATGGTTTCAGTCTATCGGCTGTAGCGCGGTTGTACTTTGTCGGTGGTCTTGTGGGCTCGTCGGCTACTTATGTGCCGCCTCGGTGACTTAATATGCCGCCTCGCCGAAAAGCTTATCCACAGCCGCGTGACGACCGGGCGCGCGCCTGCACCGCCGCTGGGTTAGTCTTATAGCATGACCTGGATGAACGGCCTGCGCGCCACTTTTGACCTTGAAACCACCGGTGTGGACGTCACCACCGCCCGCATCGTGACTGCTTCCCTGATCCTGCTGGACCCTCAGGGTAATGTGGTGCGCCGTGGCGAGTGGCTGGCTGACCCCGGCGTTGAGATTCCTGCCGGTGCCGCCGCCGTGCACGGTATTACGACTGAGTACGCGCGTGAGCACGGCCGTCCCGCCCGCGAGGTCGTGTGGGAGCTTGCCGGCGCGATTGGTGCGCTCAATATTGATGGTGTGCCGATTATTGCGTTCAATGCCGCCTACGATTTTTCGGTGCTGCACCACGAGATGCTGCGCCACAATATTGCCAACGGTGAGCTGCCGCCGGGTGTGGTGCTCGACCCGTACGTTCTGCATAAGCACGTGATTCCCCGTAAGCGCGGCAAGCGCACCCTTGAGGTTCTTGCCGCCGAGTACGGTGTCTCCCTGGAGAACGCGCACACCTCCGCTGATGATGCCCTGGCGGCGGAGCGTCTGCTGGTGAAGCTGACCGAGCAGTTCCCGCAAGTTCTCAACGTGGATGCGCGCCAGCTGCACGAGCAGCAAATTCAGTGGGCGGCGGAGCAGGCGGCGAGCTTCCAGGCGTGGTTGCGTACGCAGCCGGGTAAAGAATCTGAAGTCATTGACGGCCGCTGGCCTGTGCGCCGATAAAACTGCACCGCTAAACCTGCGCCGCTAAAAACCTAGGCAGCATCCCCAAACACCTCTCTTTTACTGACGGGCTGACACTATCCCCGTTTGGGCTTCTCCCCTATGCTAGATATGGAACCATACCTACACGAATAGCACGTGAATAGCACGACCCGGAAGGCCTCTCATGGATGATCAGCCCCGCACTACCGAGCCGTACCCTGACACTAATACGCGCAGTATTTATCTGGGGTCTACCCGTCTGGCTCATGAGCACCTGGTGGCGCAGTCGCAGGTGGTGCTCCGCCTGGGCCGCATCCTGATGAAGTCGGGTGCGAGCGCATACCGTATTAAGGCGTCGATGGCGCGTTTGGCGAAGGCTGTGGGGTTGAAGGAGCATCACGCGCAGGTGACCTTCACCGAAATTTCGACTTCTTCGTACACTGACGGTAATTTCCGTACTGAGGTGGCTGAGCAGCGCACGATGGGCATTAACGCTCATAAGCTGGATCAGTTGGGTAAGTTCATTTCTGAGCTTCCTGAAAAGATTACTCCGGCGGAGGCGAACGCCGAGCTGGACCGTATCGATTCGGCGAAGCCTCTGTACACCCGCTGGATGTTGGCGCTGGCGTCGGCGGTGGCGTGTGCCGGGTTCGCGTTCTTGAACCGTGGCGGTCTGGTGGAGTGCACGGTGGTGTTCTTCGCGGCGGGTGCCGGCCAGTTTTTGCGTTCGACTCTGCTCAAGCGCGGGGTGAGCCATTTGGCAACGTGGATGGCGTGCGGCTTCCTGGCGGCGGGCCTGTACATTGCGCTTGTTAATGTGCTGGTCGCGGCGGGTTGGATTAGCCCGAACCATATGATTGGTTTTATTTCGTCGGTACTGTTCTTGGTGCCCGGTTTCCCCATGGTGACGGGCATGCTCGATATTTCCCGCATGGACTTTTTGGCGGGTATTTCGCGTCTAACCTATGTGGGTTTGTTGTTGCTGAGTGCGTCGTTTGCGGTGTGGGTTTTGGGTTCGCTGTTCCATTTGCCGCTGGCTGCCCCGGCGCCTCTTAACCTTGACCCGACCCTGTATTTGCTTCTGCAGGTGCTTTCTTCGGGTGTTGCGGCGGCCGGCTTCGCGATGCTCTTCGCCGCATCCCCGGTGGCGTGCGTGTGGGGTGGCGTGATTGCTGCGGTGGCGAACCCCATCCGTATTCACATGGTTGAGGCTGGTATGCCCGCGCATATGGCGGCGACGATTGCCGTGTTTGGTGTGGGTATTTTGGCTGAGATTGTGGCGCCGCTGCATCAGCGCAAGTACACCCGTATTTCCCTGTCGGTTCCGGCGGTGGTGACGATGGTTCCGGGTGTTCCGTTCTACCGTTCGATGTCGCATTTTGCTAGCGGTGACATGTACTCGGCGGCAAGCGGTTTCGTGCAGTCCCTGCTGATTTTCATGGCGTTGGGTATGGGCCTGGCCTTCGTGCGTCTAATCTTCGACAAGAACTGGCTGTTCGATCAGGACACCCAGGTTCTGAACCGCCTGGATACCGACCGGCACCTGCGTTAGCGCGTTGCGCGTCCTCTCTGTTCCCTAACTTGTCTGTTGTGTTTTATCGTCACCTTTCGGTACGTTCAGGTGCTTGTCACCTGCGGTTCATCTGTAGCGCCTATGATGGTTAGGTACGGGACGCTAGTGGCGTGCGGGCTCCGTTGCCTGGTGCGCATCGTCCCTTGTAATTCTTTAGTTCGCCGTCTCGTTTGAAAGGCACCGATACGATGACTCCTTCCTCTACCCACCCGCTGCACCACGAAGCCAGCGAGAAGCTGTTTGAGCGTTCTCGCGCGGTGATTCCCGGCGGCGTGAATTCCCCGGTGCGCGCCTTCAATTCTGTGGGCGGCACCCCCGCGTTTGCCGCGAAGGCTAAGGGCGCGTACCTGTACGATGCGGACGGCAACGAGTACGTTGACCTGGTCTGCTCGTGGGGTCCGTCGATTCTGGGTCACGCGCATCCGCAGGTGGTTGAGGCTGTTCAGCAGGCGGCTGAGCGCGGCCTGTCGTTTGGTGCGGCGAGCGCGCCGGAGGCTGAGCTGGCTGAGCTGGTGGTCAACCGTATTAACGCGGTGATTCCTGGTGCGATTGATCAGGTGCGTATGGTGTCGACCGGTACTGAGGCGACCATGACCGCGATTCGTCTGGCGCGTGGTGTGACTGGCCGCGACAAGATTATTAAGTTTGCGGGCTGCTACCACGGTCACGTGGATGCGCTGCTTTCCGAGGCTGGTTCGGGCGTGGCAACCCTGGCGCTGCCGGGTTCTGCTGGCGTGACTGCCGCAACCGCCGCGGAGACCATCGTTCTGCCCTATAACGACCTGGACGCTGTACGTGAGGCGTTCGCGAACCACGAGGGCCAGATTGCCGCAATTATTACTGAGGCGGCGCCCTGCAACATGGGTGTGGTGACCCCCGAGCCCGGTTTCAACCGTGGCCTGCACGAGATTGCTCACGCGAATGGTGCGCTCGTCATTTTTGATGAGGTGCTGACCGGTTTCCGTGTGTCTTCGGCTGGTTACTGGGGTTACGCGGCTCCCGAGGATGGCGGCTGGGTTCCCGATATTTTCACGTTCGGCAAGGTCATTGGTGGCGGTATGCCCATCGCGGCGCTGGCCGGTAAGCGTGAGGTCATGGAGCACCTGGCGCCGGTCGGTCCCGTCTACCAGGCTGGTACCCTTTCGGGTAACCCGCTGTCCGTTGCGGCGGGCATTACGACCCTGACCCTGGCTGATGCCGCCGTCTACGCGCACCTGGATTCGCGCAGCGCCCAGCTGCAGCAGGCTCTGACCGAGGCGTTCAACGCCGCCGGTGTGGACCACTCCATCCAGAGCGCCGGTAACCTCTTCTCGGTCGCGTTCGGCACCTCTCAGGAGGGCGTGCACAACTACGCCGACATCAAGGCGTCGGCAACCAGCCGCTACAACGCGTTCTTCCACTCCATGCTCGAATCCGGCGTGTACCTGCCGCCGAGCGCATTCGAGGCGTGGTTCGTTTCTGCCGCCCACAATGATGAGGCGATGGACCGTATCATCTCGGCTCTTCCGGCTGCCGCAGCTGCTGCCGCATCCGCTTAAGGGTTCGAGAGACGTAAGGAGGTGAGCCGCTCATGGATCTGAGCGCTCTGGGACTGCCTATGGAGCAGCTACGCGACGTGTGGCTGATTGCCTTCATGGTGTACCTGGGCTTGTGCCTGCTGGTGGATATCGCCTACCCGGTGCCCATCAAGAAGGAGAAGGCAGCCGAACTGTACCTTGAGGTATCCGGCTCGCCCGTTGATGAGGCGCGCCGCGCCACCGCGGAACGCACCGCGATGGGTGCGCCGCTGAGCTCCTCCCGCAAGGGTAGCGCCACGAAGAAGGCGAAGAAGAAGCTGGATTCTATTGAGGGCGCGGGCGTGTTTAGCGGCTGGTTCCACACGGTCATGTACCTGTGGGGCTGGATTGTGGCGGTCTCTATCTTCACCCTGTACTGGGATATCGTGTATGACGGTGTTGTACTGCCGGCGCTGCTTCTGCCGTTCCTCATGGTGTACCTGGGTGCGCGTATTGGCCGCCGTCAGTGGCGTGCAGTTCGCGGATACAGTAAGGACGACCGTGTGCTGGGCATGCCGCGCATCTACTCGGCGACGCTGGGTAAGCTGAGCGCACCGTTCCGTGTGCGCGGCACCGTGCCGGGTGTGGAGCCGATTCGTGACGACCGCACCGCCTACTGGATTCTCGGTGGTATTGCGTTCCTGCTCGCCTCGGTCTTCTTAGTTTCGCTGGCGGGCTGGAGCATCGACGAGGATTGGGAAGCGATCTATATCGGTCACGCATCCTGGTTCTTGCTGGCGGCGGGCGTTCTGCTGATCATCATATTGCTGATGCGTAGCCGCGATTACGTGCTGTACAACCCGGATTCGTTCCAGGCTGGGCGTCTGCTCCTTCCGGCGAAGTCCCGCCCCTACTCTGAGGTTCGCGCATTCCGTGTGTACCCGAAGAACCCGGACGCTATCAAGCTGAACCCAAAGGACGCGAGCCAGTGGACGCTGGAGATTCTGCTCCCCGGCGGCCGCAAGCACGACTATTCGCTGAATGAGCACCAGATTGATTGTTTGGTGGCGCAGATTGCGTTCAACATTGAGCAGGGACGCTGGGCGCAGCTGGATTCGCCGGCGGACCGTGAAATGTTGGCGAAGTACTTCGTGGACGGCCGCGTCATCTGCACGACCATGGGGTACAAGCCTGCCGGTAAGCATGCGGAGGAGGCGGCACGCCGCGCGTCCTTCCAGAAGGCGCAGTACAAGTAAACCTGCAGCCTATATACC
>CAUUAD010000046.1:0-12157 GCA_963542785.1 Rothia mucilaginosa | reverse complement strand
GGCTCGTGGGCTGATTTGGAGCTGAATAAGCGTGCGTCCGGTCCGACTCCGAAGGAGCTGGCTCGTATTCCGCGCCGTATTTGCGTTGCGTCCGGTACTCACCGTGTGCGTGCTTTGCGTGGCGCATTGCGTACGGGTGCGATTACTGATTTGGTGCTTGACGATGCGCTGGCAAAGGCGCTCATGGAGAAGTAGCTGAAATAATTGCCGCGTGCATGTGACGCCGCGGGCATGAGATTCGCAGGCTTGAGGTCCGCGGGCATGAAGGTCCGTGGTTATGGGTTAAAGGGCGCTTTGATTCTGAAAGGGTCGCGCTGAGAGCTTGCCTGCTGAAGCTCTCAAGTGCCGCCTGAACAATGTTTCAAGGTGCCCTTGAGTGTCGTCAAAAACTGCTTTCTGACCCTACAATGTGAAACGTTTGCGCACGTGAAAGCGCATATTAGTGCACTCCATTGAAGGTGTGCGCCACTCACCGTTAGAAAGAACCAACCATGACCCCCACCTATAACGCCCAGGCGAATCCGCACCTGGGCGCACCCGGCATTACCACCATGCACGGTGATGCCCAGTCTTCCGACGCTACCCCTCTTGCCGGCCCCGGCGCAGGCAATTGGAAGATTACCGGCACGAAGCTCGGCGGCGCATGCCCGACGATTCTTGCTGGACGCGACGGCTTCATTCAGGTGCTCTGCACCCAGGTCTTCGCCCACGGTGAGTTCATCACCCCGAAGCTCTCCATCCTTGATCCGCATACTGGCCGCGAACTTTCGCACCTGGACATTCCGAAGGGCGCACTGCTCGGCGGCGTGTACGCCTACCTTGACGCGCAGGACCGCATGGTTCTGGTGGATGGCTCCCAGTGCCTGCTGCGCCTCTCCCACTCTGCTGACGGGCGCAGCATCCGAATTGATGAGCGTATTGACCTGAGCCGCATGCTCGCCCAGAGCGCCAATGACGCTGTGGTTGGTCTGGTGCCCGACTGGTCCGGTCGCATTTGGGTTGCGACGAAGAACGGCTACATCGCGGTGATTGATTCTGCCCGCGGCACGATCCGTTCGATGCGCCTGAATAAGGCGTCGATTGCGGGTGAGCGTATCGATAACTCGATTTCGGCGTGCCCGCAGGGTGTGAGCGTGGTGACCTCCCACGCTATTTATATGCTGAACGCTACCGCAACCGGTGCGCCCACCCTCAAGTGGTGGCATGCGTACGATCGAGGTAGCGCCCGCAAGCCCGGTAAGCTCGCGTGGGGTTCCGGCGCCTCCCCGACGTTCTTTGGCCCGAACGGTTCGGATTATGTGATGCTGACCGATAACTCTGATATTCAGGAGTCGGTCATTGTGTACCGCACCGATAACGGCGCGAAGGTCGGTAGCGCCGGCCTGTTTACTGCTGGTACCTCTGGCACCGAAAACTCCATGATTGGTGTGGGTAACACGATGGTCGGTGCAAGCACCTACGGCTATCCCTACCCGAAGTACCCGGAGGGTGCCGGCCCGTCGGTTCCTGCGAACGCGCTTTTTGCCCCCGGCATGGAGCGTTGGGATATTACCGACCGCGGTCTGCGTAAGATCTGGGATCGTAAGGACGTGTACTCTTCGGCTGTTCCTCGCTATTCCGCCGCCGACGGGCTGATTTACACCTGCGAGCGCCGCCGCGGCCCGGCTGGTTTGGCGAATGGCGCCTACGCGTGGGCTGTCGCGCTGGATATGGAAACCGGTCAGACGATGCACGAGCAACGCCTGCCTCAGCACGTGAGCCTGTTGCTCGGCGGTGGTGACACCCTGCAGATGGTGGGCACGATTGACCGTTACGGCACCTGGTGGCAGGGCACGATTAGCGGCGTGTACCGTATCGCGAAGGCTTAGAGGAGTAGAAAATGACTAAGAATAATCTGATGAACGCTTCTCGCCGTACCGCGTTGAAGGTTGCGGGCGCTTCGGCTGCCCTGGTGGCTGGTGGCGTGAGCGCTGCGGAGGCGGCAACTCGTTCGGGCGGTAAGCGCGCTCGCGTGACCCCGATGACCCAGCGGCCTGGTGGACAGCGTGGCGGTCAGCATGGCGGCGCGGCGAGCTCTGCGCTGGTGCAGGTGCCGATGCGCTATAACGAGTCGTGCATCCGCCTGGAGTTGAAGGCAGCCTCTGGTGTGCAGGCTGTGTCTGTGCAGAGCCAGCCGGCGCGTACTGTTGCTTTCCGGAATCTGCCGACTCGCCTGAGCATTATTAATGAGGGTAATTCGACGTTGCCGGTGGGTACTCGCCTGATGGTGCGTGCTCGCGCGCAGGATCCGAAGACCGGTTTGTTGTTGAATCCTGCGGTGACGCTTCGTGTGACCTCGGGTCAGGCGGTGTTGCCGTCGGGTAGCCTGGGCGCTTCGGCCCTGGTGGCTCCTGTGGATGCTCTGAATCTTGATGCGGTGCGCCGTAGCGAGCAGACCGGCCAGGCTGGGGCCGGTAGCGAGAATGTTCTGGAGTTGCGTACTGCTATTCCTCGTGGTCATCGCCTGGATGTTCAGCTGAATTATCAGGTGGCTTCGGGTGTTGCCGGGTCTGCGTTGAAGCAGGTTCATGTGAGCGCTGTGCTGGATATGGCGGCGGCTGGTTTGTCGTCTTCGTTCTACGAGGTGCAGAGCTCGGCTGTGGTTGCTTCGCTGAACTAGCAGTTGGGCTGGCTCCTGTGAGGGATGGCACGGCGGGGGAGTAGCTCCGTTGTGTGTTTTTATACCTCGTATATATAGGCGCCTGTTCAAAAAGGCATATTGAAAGGTCGGGGTCGTTCGTGGGAACGGCCCCGACCTTTGCATTGTCTAGTCTGCCGGCATGGGTGGCAGCTGGTTTTTCTTATGCGGTTTCGGTCTTTTCATGCTCGCCGAATGCTACCTTGACCGCGTGGTGCAGTGCTTCGCGCACCATGGCGATGGCGGGGTTGGCGGCGGACTCTCGGCGTACGGCGGTAAAGATTTTGCGGCAGGGCTTGCCGGGCAGCTCCACGATGCGTAGCCCCTCGGTGGTGGAGAGGGAGGAGAGGATGAATCCGGGCACGATGGTGACGGCGAATCCTGCTTTGACGAGGTTGGAGTTCGTAATCATGTCATTGGCGCTATAGCGGATGACCGGCTCGAATCCTGCGGTGCGGCACTGGTTGAGCGCCCAGCTGCGGGAGGTGTTCTGTTCCATTTCGAGAACCCAGGGCAGTGCGTGCGCTTCCTCAATCGAGGTGATGGTGGAGGTGCTGGGCACGATGAGGCTGAGCGGGTCTTCGGTGAGCAGCTCGGAGTGCAGTTCGGGGTATTCGGGGATGTGGTGGTGCGGGTAGGCTTCGGAGAGCACCATGTCGTATTCGCGGCTTCGGGTGAGTGAGGTTCCGGTTTCGGGGTCGATTTGCAGTACTTGCAGCGTGAGTGAGGGTGCGTGTTCGGCAAGGTAGCTGAGGGTTTCCGGTAGCAATGCGAAGGCCGCGGACTGGAAGATGGCGAGGCGGACCATGCCTGCCGGTTCGCCGGTGAGGTTGGCGACGGAGGTTTGCATGCGGTCGAGTTCGCGCAGGATGCTTCGGGCGCTGTCGACGACGATGAGCCCGGCGCTGGTGAGCTGTACGCGCCTGCCGATGCGCTGCAGCAAGGGGGTGCCGGTTTCTTTTTCGAGGGTGGCGATCTGCTGGGAGACGGCGGAGGGGGTGAGGCTGAGTGCTTCGGCTGCGGCGATGACGGTGCCGCGTTCTTGGATTTCGAGGAGCATTTGCATGCGTCGGATGTCGTAGATTGACACGTTTTTTCCTCCCTGGTGCGCCCGGTGTTGCGCTGGCCGTGGTTGCCACCGTTTTCCATGGTGTGTCTCTCATCGTGGACTCTTGTCTATGGTACCGTGCGGGCTTCCGGCTGGCTCTTTTTGAGACGCTTGAAGTGGGGTGGTGGCATGTTGGCTTGTGTAGCGAGTATTTTCGTGCTGAGGTGATGATTCTTGGGGACGAAGACGCTTCTGGGAATGGTTTTGAGGTGTTCGTTTGTTACGAAATGGGTTCGATATTTGCGCTCTGAAAGTGCTAGCCTGAGAGGGATGGATAGCGATGTCGCTCCAAACTTCACCTTGTCTCTTCGGGCAGTAGATTCGGAGGGGGCGCGGGGTGAAAACCTCACCGCACAATCATTAAGAAAATCTAAATGAATCTTGGAAAAAACATTCAGTTTTTCTAATGAGGTATTTATTACCCTTTTGTGGTGAAATAGAGACATCGCCAAACGTGGTGTGTACCGCACACAGTAAGATAGTTAGGAGTCAAGGATGACCCATCCTTTCGCATCTGAGCACTACCAGAAGATGGCTCTGGAAGCTCGTCAGCTTGTTCGTCAGTGGGTAAACGAGTCCCAGTCGATCAAGCCCACCTTCGCGGCTGAGCAGCTCGCCGGTGTTCTGAAGGACCCCAATGGTCTTCCCTTCACCGTCGGCTTTGTTGATGGCGTTATTCGCCCCGAGGACGACAACGTCTCCGGTCGCAACCTTTCCCGCATTTCCGGCCTGGCACCTTCCTTCCTGCCCTGGTACATGAAGTCCGCTGTTGGCTTCGGTGGCAAGCTGGCTGGCAAGGTCGCATGGCCCACCGTTCCCGTTGCACGCCGCGTGCTGCGCGAGATGGTCGGTCACCTGATCGTCGACGCTTCCGAGGAGAAGCTGGGCGACGCAATTGCAGAGCTGACCAAGACCGGTAACCGCCTGAACGTCAACCTGCTCGGTGAGGCAGTTCTGGGTGACAAGGAAGCAGAGCACCGCCTGGCTGAGACCAAGCGCCTGCTGGCACGTGACGACGTTGACTACGTCTCCATCAAGGTGTCCGCAGTTTCCGGCCCCCACGAGCACTGGGCATTCGACGAGGTCGTTGAGACCGCTGTTCGCCGCCTGACCCCGCTGTACGAGCTGGCTGCATCCACCTCCCCCAAGAAGTTCATCAACCTGGACATGGAGGAGTACAAGGACCTGGACCTCACCATTGAGGTGTTCACCAAGATCCTGGACCAGCCCCACCTGAAGGACCTGGAAGCCGGTATCGTGCTCCAGGCATACCTGCCCGACACCCTGGCTGCAATGCAGCACCTGCAGGAGTGGGCTGCAAAGCGCGTTGCTGCTGGCGGCGCAGGCGTCAAGGTCCGTCTGGTTAAGGGTGCAAACCTCTCCATGGAAATCGTGGAAGCTGTTATGCACGGCTGGCCGCTGACCACCTGGGACACCAAGCAGGCTTCTGACACCAACTACAAGCGCGTTCTGGACTACGCACTGCGCCCCGAGCACGTGAAGAACATCCGCCTCGGTATTGCAGGCCACAACCTCTTCGACGTTGCTTTCGCTCTGCTGCTGTCCGAGGACCGCGGTGTTAAGGATCGCGTCGAGTTCGAGATGCTGATCGGTATGGCTGAGCAGCAGGCTGAGATTATCCGCCGCCGCGTTGGCCACCTGCTCCTGTACGTGCCCGTCGTGAACCCCAAGGAATTCGACGTTGCAATCGCATACCTGATTCGTCGTCTCGAGGAGAACGCTTCCTCCGAGAACTTCATGTCCGGTATCTTCGACCTGGCAACCGACGAGTCCATCTTCAAGCGCGAAGAGGACCGCTTCATGCGTGCACTGAACTCCGTCACCGACGAGGTTCCCGCACCCAAGCGTACCCAGAACCGTCTGACCGAGAACGAGGACAACGTCTTCGTACCGGCTGGCCGCTTCGAGAACACCCCCGACACTGACCCCGCACTGGCAGGTAACCGTGAGTGGGGCCGCGCAATCCTCGAGCGCTCCAAGACCACCAAGCTGGGCATCGACACCCTCAAGGCTAACGAGCTGACCAGCGAGGCTGAGGCTGAGAAGCTGATCAAGGAAACCGAGGAAGCTGGCAAGGCATGGGGCAAGCTCTCCGGCCACGAGCGTGCAGAGATTCTGCGCAAGGTCGGTAAGGCTATCGCACTGCGCCGCGGTGACCTGCTGGAGGTTATGGCAGCTGAGGCTGGCAAGACCCTGCAGCAGGGCGACACCGAGGTCTCCGAGGCAATCGACTTCGCATACTACTACGCAAAGCTGGCTGAGGACCTCGAGAAGATTGACGGTGCAAAGCCCAAGTCTGTTGACCTGACCCTGGTTGTTCCCCCGTGGAACTTCCCGACCGCTATCCCCGCCGGTGGTGTTCTGGCTGGTCTGGCTGCAGGTTCTGCTGTCATCTTCAAGCCCGCAACCATCACCGCTCGCACCGGTGCCCTGATCGCAGAGATCATGTGGGATGCAGGCGTTCCCAAGGAAGTTCTGAAGCTCGTCAAGGTTGTTGACCGCACTGCAGGCAAGCTGCTCATCTCGCACCCCGAGGTTGACCGCCTGATCCTGACCGGTGGTTACGAGACCGCTGAGCTCTTCCGCTCCTGGCGTGATGACCTGCCCCTGTTCGGTGAGACCTCGGGTAAGAACTCGATTATCGTCACCCCGAACGCTGACATCGACCTCGCCGTCAAGGACGTCGTCTACTCGGCATTCGGCCACGCAGGTCAGAAGTGCTCCGCTGGTTCGACCGTTATCCTGGTTGGCTCCGTGGCACAGTCCGAGCGTTTCCGCCGCCAGCTGATTGACTCCGTCAGCTCCCTGCACGTGGCACACCCGCAGGACATCGAGTCCGAGATGGGCCCCGTTGTTCAGAAGCCGGAAGAGAAGCTGTTGCGCGGTCTGACCACCCTCGGCCCGGGCGAGCGCTGGCTCATTCAGCCCAAGGAACTGGACGAGACCGGCCGCCTGTGGAGCCCCGGTGTTCGTGAAGGCGTCAAGCCCGGTTCCGAGTACCACATGACCGAGTACTTCGGCCCCATCCTGGGCATCATGACCGCTGACACCCTGGAAGAGGCAATCGAGCTGCAGAACGCACCCGATTACGGCCTGACCGCAGGTCTGCACTCGCTGGATGCTGACGAGCTCGAGCTGTGGCTCTCCAAGGTCCAGGCAGGTAACCTGTACGTCAACCGTGCAATTACCGGTGCAATCGTTCAGCGTCAGCCCTTCGGTGGTTGGAAGAAGTCCATCGTGGGTTCGGGTACCAAGGCCGGTGGCCCCAGCTACCTGATCGCTCTGTCCGATTGGGAGCCCGTCCAGTCCACCGCAACCGCAACCACCCACTCCGTGACCGTCCGCGAGACCCTGGCTACCATCGAGCACTCCGAGCTGGGCAAGCGCGAGGACTTCGGCTTCATCAAGCGCGGTGTCTCCTCTGACGCACACGCTTGGGACACCGAGTTCGGCTTCGGCCACGATCCCTCGAAGCTGGGCGTGGAGCGCAACATCCTGCGCTACGTACCCACCCAGGTTCTGGTTCGTGCAGACGAGTCCGCATCCGCAGCAGAGACCCTGCGCGTTGTGCTCGCCGGTCTGGCAGCTAACGCACCGGTCGCTCTGTCCGTCGGTAAGGACCTGCCGGTCGACGTCCGTGGCGTCCTCGAGAACAAGGGCATCAAGTACGAAGTCAAGTCGGACGCTCAGTTCCGCGAGTACCTGGCTTCGAACGCTAAGACCCCGGTTCGCGCACTGGCTGGCACCCCGCTGGAAGGCACCCGTATCCGCTACATCGGTAACGACGTGAAGTCCATCTACTCGGCACTGGGCGGTCGCCCGGATGTTGCAGTGTACTTCGCACCGGTCACCGAGGCTGGCCGTATCGAGATGCTGCCCTTCCTCCGCGAGCAGGCTGTTTCGATTACCGCACACCGTTTCGGTAACCCGAACCACTTCTCCGAGCGCGTCATTTCTTCCCGCTAAGGCGCTGTGAGAGTTTAGCTCTCTCGTCTAAGGCTCAGGACCCTGCACCTTCATGGTGTGGGGTCCTGAGCCTTTTTGTGCGCCCTGTACCTTTTGCTCGTCGTGTTGTACCCGTTGTGTGCACCGTATCCCTTCCGTAGGCTCCATAACGTACGGAGGCGCCCGGTAATTGGGGAGTGGCTTTGTAGAGTGTACGCAGCGGAGCGAATGATAAATAGCGGGACTAATCGGCTCTTGAGAATGGCTGGAGGGGCTGGGCACAGTCTAGTAGATGAAAAATAATGTCTTAGAAGTAGTACGGGGGTGTTTAGACGTGCCCCGCGTTACTTCTTATGTGATAATTGGTGTAGGACGTTTCGCTATCCCACACGCGGAACGACACCGTGCGCGGGACGGTCCGCGCTACGCAAAATCACACTGAAAGGACACCGCTGCTATGAGCAACGTTCCCGCAGAACTCTCGTACACTTCTGAGCACGAGTGGGTTTCCGCTCTCACCGCTGAGGGCACCGTCCGTGTTGGTATTACCGACCACGCTCAGGATGCACTGGGTGACGTCGTCTACATCGACCTTCCCTCTGTCGGCGACTCTGTAGCTGCTGAGGATAGCTTCGGTGAGATTGAGTCCACCAAGTCTGTCTCTGATCTTTTCGCTCCTATCGCGGGCGAGATTGTTGCAGTGAACGAGGGTCTGGAAGATGATCCCGCGCTGGTTAACTCTGACCCCTACGGCGAGGGCTGGATTGTTGAGATTCGCCCCGAGAACGCTGATGACCTGGCAAACCTGCTGGATGCAGAAGCATACAAGGCCGAGCTGGACAAGCTCTAAGTCGATAGACTTCTAAGACCTTCTATAGGCCTCAGATAAGAGGTACGTAGTGGTGAGACGGCGAGACCGATTGGTCTCGCCGTTTTTCTTTTAAAATGCACACAAACGCAAATAGTGGGGCGCATTTAAGGTTCTTCTTGAGGGTGTCTAAACCTGTTGAAGAGGCTTGAAAGATGGCTAAACCCCAAGTGGGAGCCTCTTTCAAGTTAAATGTGATGAAAACTTCAACTATCGCGAGAAGATAAAATTTTCCTTGTAAAGCAGTCCAATGTGGGAAAAGTATGTTCACAATAGTGGAATTTTGTTAAAATTGGTACTGCCACTGCTGGAAAGTGTCTGAATGTGTGGTTATTTTTGGGTTCAAAACGCCCCTGAAAAGGGTGAACTGAATAGCAAAATGCCTTGTGAGGCTATAAGATTGTCTCGAAGGTTTGCGGTTTATCATTTCGTGATAAACAACTAAACTTATCTATCACACTCTCAACACTAAGCAAAGATGTTCGGTACGCTGCGATAACCCCTCGCCAGGGGAACGAGCCACTCACTCAAATTTCGGCTCGTATCGACATCGTCTGAACAAGTACCCGAAAGACATAGATGACCTCACGCATCGATGAGAACCTCACTAACGCTGAGGTTCAACTAGAGGACGTGGAGAACGGCGGCTCTGACCGTAACCCGCGTGACGTTAAGAGCCGGACCATTGGTCAGGTTCTTAGCCAGCTTGACCTGGAGTTCCCCGGAATTAGTGCATCCAAGATCCGCTTCCTGGAGGAGCGCGGTCTCGTGCACCCCAGCCGTACCGAAACCGGTTACCGCAAGTACTCCCAGACGGATATTGAGCGCCTGCGCTACATCCTCACCATGCAGCGCGATCACTACATGCCGCTCAAGGTAATCCGTCAGCACCTGGAGGACATGGAAGCCGGTCGCGTACTGAACTCCATGCCTGCCACCGTAAGCGAAGACGTGCTAGACACCGTCCTTGGCCCGAACGAGCAGGAAGGACGCACCTACACTCTCCGCGAGCTGGCAGAATACGCTAACACCACCCCCGAACTGATTCGCGAGCTGATTGACTTTGGACTGCTCGAAGACGGTTCGGATGTGGAGTACACCGATTACGATGTGCTGATTGCCCGCGTTAGTGCAGAACTGACCCAGCACGGCATTCAGCCTCGTCACCTGCGCGCATTCAAGTCAGCGGCAGACCGCGAAATTTCCCTCGTGGAAATTGCGGTGGCTCCGCTGGCATCACGCCGCGACGCAGCCTCTCAGGCTCAGGCGCAGGAACGAGCCGACAAGATCCGCAAGTTGTGCTTGCAGCTGCACGCAACTCTGGTCGAATCGGCGATGCCTACCTACGAGTAGGCGCACGAAGACGCAGACTACCGGACAGTCTGCTGCTCGTAAACCCTCAGCGGTTCTACCGCACCCCAAACGGGGATTTCCCTCGGGAAACACCACTGACCATGGTGATTCCCTCTATAGTCCCTACCCCTTACCAACGGGTAGCGGCTTCTAGACTTGGACGAAGCCGACGCTGGCACGCTCGGAATTTCTACCCCTTCGTCCAACACGAAGAGCTTTCTCACCAGGGGGCTCCCGGCCTGCCAAGGCTGTTCACTCAACTCAGCTGTAAATGCGTACGGACTACCTATCCGTACGCATTTACTTTTTAAACTCCCCTGTGGGATGGATACCCAGAAAAAGCGAGGAGAATAGCGGGGGAGGAGCACCCCCACAGGGCGTTAAAGAGGTACGAATGAATCTGAAAAGATCATTCGCTTCGGTGGGTTCAATTTTAAGTAGAGCCCTCTATCAGTTAAAATAGATTGAACAACCGCGCCTATCGCGCATCGGTCGCACTATCGAATCGTGTTCTACGAACCGAATAGTCGAGCCAATGTGTAGTATTGAAAACCGCGTAGCTAACCTCGCAGAGGGAAGCCACGCGAATCATAGATGCAGATTCTAAGGCCTAGCCCTAGAATCTCACCCCGAAAATCGGGGCTGCACCGGAACGAAGTCGACCACATTTGATAGGGCGCGGTGAATCGCATTAAACGGGTTAACGAAAAGGAGGGACCGTGCTAGAGCAGCAGGTAGCCGAAAATGCAGGCGAGGCCGCAGGCACCCATGAGGCACCCCAGGGCTTCGACCAGCCCCTGGATGGCTTCGACACCCTCTTCCCCGTAGCGCCGCCTCCGCGCGGTGAACAAGGCGTACTCTTCACCGACCCGGTCTCTGTCGTCGAGGAAAACCTCGGCTACCGTGGCGCCGTCGCCTGCAAGGCAGCAGGCATCACCTACCGTCAGCTCGACTACTGGGCACGCACCGACCTGGTTGTACCCACCGTGCGTAGCGCCTCCGGCTCCGGTACCCAGCGCCTCTATAGCTTCCGCGATGTGCTCGTACTCAAGATTGTGAAGCGACTGCTCGACACCGGCGTGTCCCTGCAGCAGATTCGCACCTCCATCGAGCATCTGCGTACCCGCGGCATTGACGACCTCGCGAACATCACCCTGATGAGTGACGGTACCACCGTCTACGAATGCACCTCCCCGAGCGAGGTTATCGACCTGGTTCAGGCTGGTCAGGGCGTCTTCGGTATCGCGATTGGCCGCGTCTGGCGCGAAATCGAAATGAACCTCAACGGCCAGCCCGGCGAAGAAATGCACGAAAGCTTCGAAGGCGACGAACTCGCCGCCCGCCGTGCCCGCCGTGCACAGGCATAAAGCACAGGCCTAAACCACAAAACTTGAATCTGCCCGCGCTCACTACCTACCAGGTGGCGAGCGCGGGCAGAAGTTTTAAACCCGAGGGAATATTCATTGCTCACTTGAGAAAAAACTCAAGATAAACCCCTGTCAGACCCGGAAGAAAAGCGAAGATTCGCTAAAATAAAGGGGCATTACACCTCACTCATAAAAGGGACCTGCATGCCCCGCATCGTCAGTATCAGCAGCCTCAAAGGTGGCGTCGGCAAAACGTCCATCACTTTGGGGCTCGCGTCCGCGGCTTTACACAGCGGACTCTCCACACTCGTTATTGACCTCGACCCCCACGGCGACGCCAGCACCGGCCTGGCGGTGGATGAAACCATCCCCGACGTTGCCTCCCTGATTGCCAGCTCCAATGAGCGTGCCTTCGCGGAGGAAGCCGGTAGCTCCTCCTGGAACTCGCTCGTCGGCAAGCCCACCCTGCTGACCAATAACCCCGTGACCACCGGTAGCGTGAAGGTGGCACGCGGTTCGGCTCGTTCCACCCTCGTGGACCGGCAGGAAGCCGCGCCGTTCATCCGCTGCTTCAAGCGCATGGTGGAGGCGGCAGCGGACGCCTACGACGTCATCCTGATTGACTGCCCGCCGTTCCTCGGAACCCTGTCTTCGATGGGCTGGGCGGTTAGCGAGCGCATCCTCTCGGTCGCTGAACCATCTCTCTTCTCCGTGGCGGGTACCGAACGAACCCTGCGCGCCATCGTGCGTTTTCAGCAGGAAAGCGGCATCAGCATTGACGGTGCGGGAGTAGTTATCAACAAGATGCGCCCCAACGA